>CAJQSI010000090.1 GCA_905612515.1 uncultured Opitutales bacterium
CCAAGGGGCGCTCGCCGCTGTCCGCTGGCGCAACTGGAAACTGTATTTGAATCCGAGTCTTCAGTTGTATGATTTGGCCAAGGATCCGGGGGAATCAAAATTCGCCCGTAACAAGGAAATCGTCCGCAAGTTGCGCGGCATGTCGATTTTGTTTCAGGAGGAAATGCTGGCCGATGCCCGCCCACCGGGCAGGGCGCCCCCTGCCCACGCGAAGGACGGAAAAACGCAAATACCCCAGTCCGCCTTGGATCGCTTGCATGCCAAGCTCGACCTGACCTATGCGAGGTACGGAGACCGTACCTTGGAAATGGACGTTTACCGACCGAAGGGAGCCTGGGGGGAACTCCCGGCGATCGTTTGCATCCATGGAGGGGGTTGGGCCAAGGGAAACCGCACGAGCCACGGGAAGATCGCTCAAGCCCTTGCCAATCGTGGTTACGTCGCGGCAACGATTTCCTACCGCTTGAGTGGCGAGGCTCCTTTCCCTGCTGCCATTCAAGATTGCAAAGCGGCGGTCAGGTTCCTGCGGGCCAATGCCAAAGAGTTTGGAATTGATTCAGATAAGATCGGGGCGATCGGGCTGTCTGCCGGCGGGCACTTGACCGCCCTGTTGGCTACCTCGCACGGGGTCAATGAACTGGAAGGAAAGGGCGGGAACGAGAAAGTCAGCAGCCGAATCCAAGCAGCCGTACCAATGGGCGCTCAGACCGACTTCTTGTCGGAGCGGACGCGTGGGGTTTCGAAGGAAAAGCTGATCTGGAAGCAGTTCATGGGTGGTTCCCAGCAAGAGCGTCCGACGGCTTATCGCTTGGCTTCCCCGCTTGAACACTTGGACAAGGGTGATCCGCCTTGCCTGTTCATTACCGGGGAGACGGATGACGAAAGTACCCGAGCGGCGAAATTCAGAAAGCGTATGGCCGAACTTAAGATTTCTTCGGGTATCGAAGTCATCGAAGGGGCCCCGCACGGCTTCCTGACAAAGCAAGTTTGGTTTGATCAAATGATCGAAGCGGCGGATAACCACTTCAAGAAAACTTTGAGAGAAGCACAATGAGACAAAGAGATTCTTTGTCAGGAATTTTTCTGTCCAGATTCGCTGGCGACGGGAGTGAACAGTTGTGAAGCAATCGCTAAAAAGTTATGAAAAAAGAGCCTAGCTGGTTGAAACCTCCGCTTGGAAACTTTAGAAGGTAATTGTTATTAGATCCCTACTTTGCATCCTTGCCTACATGACCATTGGATGGGTTACGTCACCCGTCTTTGGAGAAGTTTCCGTCGGAGAAAAGCTTTTCGCCCTCAAAGTGAAGCCTCTCTTCGCGCAGAAATGCATGGCCTGTCACGGGGACGACCCCAAGAAGATCAAGGGCGACCTCGATATGCGAACGCGCGCATCGCTTCTTTTGGGCGGGGAAACTTACGAGGATGAAGTCCTGATTCCCGGAAAGGGGGAAAAAAGCTTTCTCTATATTCTTGCCACCCGAGTGGAGGAGGACATGGAGATGCCTCCGAAGGAAGCTGACAAGTTGACCAAGGAACAGACTTGGTCGATTCGTGACTGGATCAACGAGGGAGCCCCTTGGCCAGACGAGGAGAGGGTTGCCCACATTCAAAAAAAGTACGCGGAGGGTGAACAGGTAGTAACTTCCAAGGCCCTTTCCGATGATTGGCAGAAGCGCCGCTACGAAACCAAGAAACTTTGGGCCTACCGCCCCCTGAAAGTGGAAAAGGTTCCCGAGGGCGAACATCCTGTGGACTGGTTTGTGAACCGCAAGCTCAAGGAAGCCGGTCTCGTACCCGCATCGGATGCATCTTCCCGCGAATTGTATCGCCGCCTGTCCTTCGGGCTGACCGGGTTGCCACCCGATCCCGCTCAGGCAATCAAGTTTGAGCGCGAGTTCACGAAATCGAAAACCGCTCTCTCGGAGCATGCCGAAAAGTTGATGGCCATCCCTCATTACGGTGAGCATTTCGCGAGGCATTGGCTGGACGTCGCCCGCTACGCGGACTCCGCCGGTTTCGCGAATGATTATACCCGGCCCAACGCCTGGCGCTACCGCGATTACGTGGTGCGTGCCTTTAATGAGGACAAGCCGTATAACCAATTCGTCAAGGAACAGGTGGCGGGAGACGAGATGGAACCAGCTAATCCCGAGCACCTCGTGGCCACCGGGTTCTTGCGCATGGGTCCTTGGGAGCAAACGGGCATGAGCGTGTTCAAGGAAACCCGTCAGCTTTGGCTCGACGACGTGACCGATTCGGTGGGGCAGACCTTCCTCGCCCATGCCATGCAATGCGCCAAGTGCCATGACCATAAATTTGATCCCGTGCCAACCCGTGACTATTACGGAATGATGGCAGTCTTCTCGACCACTCAGTTCGCGGAACGCAAGGCCCCCTTTCTTCCTTCCGAGTCCAAAGAGGGTTTTGCCACTTTCTCCAAGCTTATGCAATCCAAGGTTTCCACCTATGAGAAACAGAAAAAGGAACTTCAGCAAAAGATCAACCGCTTGAAAAAAGAGGAGACTGGGAACGCCAAGGTTGGGGACAACGGGTTGGATCCCGGGGACGAAGCCTCCCAGTCGCGCATTTCCAAGAACCTTGTACGCCATCGCTTGGAGCTTGACCGGAGCCAGCCGATCACCCACTCGGTTTACACGGGCAAGACCGTTGCAATGAAAAACGTTCAAGGTCGCTTGAACATGCCTCGAGATCCATGGAGCAAGGGTTATTTCGATCCCGACGTCATCTTTACTGGGGGTGATGTTTATTCTCATGGCGAGGCGGTTGTTCCGGTTGCCTTGAGCGCCGCGGAATCTCTTGGGAATATGAAAGCCCGGCCTTTCCCCGCAGGGAAGGGCAAGCGCCGTCTGGCTCTCGCCAACTGGATCGCGGACGGAAAAAACCCCCTGACCGCACGGGTCATGGTCAACCGCATCTGGTCCTGGCATTTCGGGCGGGGGATCGCGGGAAACCCCAACAATTTCGGGGGAACGGGTGAACTGCCCACGCACCCCGCCTTACTCGATTACCTGGCCGACTGGTTTATGAAGAACGGTTGGTCTGTCAAGAAGCTCAATGCACTCATCCTGTCTTCCGAAACCTACCGCAGAAGCAGTCGCCATCCTGCCCCAGAGATCTTGGAGGAGAAGGACCCAAAGGGTATTCTCTATGCATCCTTTCGTCCCCGTCGCTTGGTAGCCGAGGAAATTCGCGACGCGATGTTGTTCGTCAGTGGCGAATTGAATCCAAAGGTCGGGGGTATTCCCGCCCGTCCCGACGTTAACCTGGAAGTCGCTTTTCAGCCCAGGCAAATTATGGGCGGGACCGCATCGGTCTATGAGCCTGATCCTCTGCCCAAGCAAAGGAACAGACGGACTATTTATGCAGAGAAACTCCGTGGCTTGCGCGATCCCTTCCTCGAGACATTCAACCAACCGGGTCCCGATGCTTCCTGCGAACTCAGGCAGACTTCCACGGTGGCCCCTCAGGCACTCACTCTCTTGAATGCGGAAGAGGTGCATGATCGGGCCTTGGCCTTTGCCGCCCGCCTTTTGAAGGAGAGGAAGAAAGAGCCTGCAGTCATCGGACGAGCCTTCGAGTTGGCTCTTGGGCGTTCCGCTTCTCCGGATGAGGTAACGGTCTGTGTCGAGCGCTGGAAACTAGCTACCGAGACCGAGAAAGAAAAGACACCAACGCCCAAGACCTATTCCAAGAAGATCAAGAGGACCGTGATGGCCGAGAAGACCGGGGAACCCTACGATTTTTGGGAATTCCTGCCGGCTTACGAAACCTACCAACCCGACCTGCAACGTAGCGAGGTGGATGCCCGCACCCGCGGGCTCGCACACGTCTGCTTGGTGCTATTCAATCTCAACGAATTTTCTTACCTGGACTAAGAGGATATTGATCATGAATCCACTTGCTCAAAATCACGTTGCTCATCTCACCCGTCGCGAAGCCCTCTATGGCTTGAGCGGTGGGCTTGGTTCGCTCGCTTTCTCCTCCATGCTCCGGGCCGAACGTGTCCCCGGGGTGAATCACCCGGCCAAGGCCAAGCGCTGCATTTTCCTGATGATGGAAGGTGGGCCTTCCCATATCGACACTTTCGACCCCAAGCCGGAACTGACCAAGCGACATCTGCAAAAATTCAAGCGCAGTGGTGAACGCGAGAGCGCCATGTCCTCTGGCCAGCGCTACTTCGTTAAGAGCCCCTTCGACTTCATCAAGGCGGGCAAGTGCGGAGCCGATGTCTCCGCGGAATGGCACCACCTGAAAAATCATGTCGACGACATGTGTTTTTACCGGGGTTGTCAGGTCGAGTCCGTCAATCACCCGACCGCTTGCTATCACGTCAATACGGGCAACCGTTTTGGGGGCGATCCTGCGGTCGGAGCATGGGTGACCTATGGGCTAGGGACCCTGAACGACAACCTGCCCGGATTCGTGGTTCTCCCGCGCACTAGTTATCCGCAGGGCGGAGCCTCCAACTGGTCCAATGGTTTCCTGCCCGCCGATTATCAGGGCACCCCTCTACGACCGGAGGGCAGTCCCATTCTCGACTTGCATACGCCAACCGGGATGACCCGCAAGGACCAGCGCAAAAATTTGGACCTCCTCGCCACCCTCAACCGCGAGCACCTAAACCTTCGACCCGAGAACGGCGAGCTCGATGCCCGCATGTCTTCTTACGAACTGGCTTACCGCATGCAAATGGAAGTACCGGGCATACTCGACCTGAAAGGCGAAACCGAAAAGACCAAGGAAGCTTACGGCATTGGAGATTCCAAGACGGATTCCTTCGGTCGCAAGTGCCTCTTGGCTCGCCGTCTGGTTGAGAAGGGCGTCCGCTTCGTCCAGGCCTATGCCGGCAGCTGGGATAGCCACGACTACATAGAGCGGGCTCACGGGTCCCTCATCCGTTCCGTCGACAAGCCCATTGCAGCTATGCTCAGCGACCTCAAGGAACGCGGTCTGCTCGAGGACACCTTGGTGGTCTGGTGCGGAGAGTTCGGGCGCACCCCCGACAATGGATTGAGGGGAGGGGTAAGTTACGGGCGCGATCACAACGCCAAGGCCATGACGATGTGGTTTGCCGGTGGCGGCACCAAGGCGGGGCATACCATTGGGGCGACCGATGAGATTGGAGCCGAGGCGGTCGAGTGCGTCCACCATATCCGCGACGTCCATGTCACCTGGCTGAACCTGCTCGGTCTCGACGACAACCAATTGACCTACTATCACGCCGGACGGCACAAGCAACTCAGCCAGTTCGGCGGCAAAGTCATCCAGGAACTGATCGCCTGAGTTTTACCATTTCATTTCTTTCCAATTATCCGAATAAAGTCTGTCCAAATTTCCTGTCCTAGATAGTAATGACATGGATCAAACACATACTATGAAAAAAATACTGATGATCCTAGTTGCGGCATACTGTAGCCCCGCTTTCGCTCAAAAGAAAATCGACGCGGTGGTGGAGGGCAAGTTGGCCTTTGAAACCTACGGCTGCATCGTCTGCCACGCCGTCGACAAGAAGGATGCTACCGTTCGTACTGGACCGAACCTGTACGGCCTTTTCCTGAACCAACCGCGGGAGCGTGAAGTGGCCCATCCGGAAACCGGAGAGAAGCGCAAGATCAAGGCAGACAAAAACTATTACACGACTTCCGTGCGTACTTCCTGGGACGCGCTCGCCGTTGCCGAGGGGGGCGCCACCAAGGGGCAGCCCTTTCCCAAAATCATGCCGATGTATTCGCGTGAGGTGATTCCCGATCCTTCCATCGAATACATCTGGCATTACCTCCGGACGCTTGCTGATGAAGGCCAGGCCGGACCTGCCAAGGTCGAGTTGAAGGAAGCCAAGAAGACTGTGCCGCGCACCTTGGTCGCCATCCCCAACGAAGTGCTCGTGACTAAGCGAACACGCGTCTTCCGTGCACCACTGCGCGGGTCCAGCGCCCGGGCCCTCCACGTCGGCCAACCAAACGGTTTCAACTATACTTTTGATGCCCGTGTGCTGGGTGTGCGGAACGTCTGGAGCGGCGGCTTCCTAAACCTATCCGAGGAACGCAAGGGAAGAGCCCGTCCCGGTTCCAAGCGAGGCCAGGGTCATAAGGTGTTCCTGCAGGGCGGTGGAATCTTGCAGCCCTTGTTGCCTTCCGGTGAGCTAGTCGACTTCGAGTTCAAGGAGCCTGACGTTTTGGACCACAAGGCGATCGAGCGTTGGTTATGGGAAGATCGTGATTTTCCGGAACTGTTGGCCGTCATGGATGCCGAATTCAAGGGCCATCGTCTTGACCTGAAAACCGGCGATCCCGTGTTTTCTTTTCGGGTGGGTCGTAACGCGATCCAGCAGGGCGTGCAGCTGACCGACGACGGACAAATCGTGATCACTCTCTTGGGCGGGCTGAAGGTCGCCCAGAAATTCAAGGTGTCGACGGATGGGCTGACCGACGCCAAAGTGCAAGGTGGCACGCTGAAAGACGGAGTCTGGACCGTGGGGCCAATCAAATCGGATGCTGTTTTCTCCGCCCGCTTGACAGGCGGCATCGTGGCCCGCCTCAGTGCCGGTGCAGTCGAAGACTGGAGCGAACAACCGCTGGTCGTCAATACCGACCAACTGGGACGCAAGCCAATGGAGGTTCCCGCCGGCTACCGGTCCGAGAACTGGGAACCGCCCAAGGATCTTTACGGGCGCAAGCAGTTGTTCGAGGCGACCGGAATTGCCGTGGCCAAGGATGGCACGATCGTGCTGGCCACGCGTACCGCCGGTATTTGGCGTATCCGAAAGGGCAAATGGTCGCTCTTCGCTGAGGGAACCTACGAATGCCTGGGCGTCTGGATCGAGGACGACAAGGGCGACAGCTTTGTCGTTATGCAGAAGCCTGAACTGACACGCATCACGGACACCAATGGCGACGGTCGGGCCGATCGGTTCGAAACCGTATGCGACGACTACGGGTTCCACGGGAATTACCACGAGTTTGCCCATGGCCCGGTCCGGGACAGCAAGGGGAACTATTATTTTACGCTCAACCTCTCACATGGAGGCAACGAGCGTACCTCCTGGCGTGCCGGTGGACCCTACATGGGTTCGATGGGGGGCTACCGCGGATGGGCTTGTCGGGTCACCCCGGACGGCAAATTCGAGCCGTTTGCCAACGGGTTGCGCAGTCCGGCCGGGCTGGGGACGGATCCCGATGGTCGCATCTGGTACTCCGAAAATCAGGGTGAGTACGTAGGGTCGTCCAAAGTCGTACCCTTGGAACAGGACAAGTTCTATGGTCACCTTTCGGGCCTCGTTACCCTCCCCGGAAAGAAAAACCCGGACTCTCCCGAATTGAAGTTCGATCTTTGGAAAGGAAAGATCCGTAAAGGAGCGGTCTGGCTCCCGCACGGCAAGATAGCGAATGCTCCCGGTCATCCGGTTTGGGACACCACCGGCGGCAAGTTCGGTGTGTTCGAGGGCCAAATGTTCATGGGCGACCAGACTATGTCCAACCTGTTCCGCGTAGTGCCCGAACGCGTCAAGGGCATCGACCAGGGAAGCGTAACTCCCTTTGCCCGCTTTTTCGCATCCGGCGTCATGCGTCCGGTCTTCCTGCAGGATGGCAGCATGTTGATCGGGCAAACCGGTCGGGACCCGGTTGGGGTGCCTGGGGTGGCCAGCAGGGTAGCCTGCAACGCATCATTTATGATGGCAAAACGGTGGCCGCCGACATCCACCATGTGAGTGCGGACCAAAAAGGCTTTCGCTTGTATTTCACCCATCCGATGAGCGGGAAAACGACTGAGGAGGATTTGAAGAATAGATTCAAGGTGCAATCCTGGTTCTACACCAACACCGGTCGCTATGGGTCGCCCGAGCACAACCGCCGTGACGACCCCGTCGAGCGGGTAGAGCTTCGATTAAAGGACAAGTCCGCCCTGGTGGTGCTCAAGGATTTTGGAGAGGGCGAAAGTTGGCTGGACCGCATCTACCACATTCGCGTCGAAAACATTGTCGGGCTATTCGGGGAAGCGCCCACCAAGACGGGTCTGAGTACTTATTTCACCCTGCGTGTGATTCCCTAGTCTTATATTGCTGTCGCCATCAGGTGAGGTGCAGGTCGCAACTTGCCGTCAGCTCATCTCATGGACCACAAATAAAAGTGAAATTCGCACCCTTTGAGTAATTTCCACACAAGATTAACAATAGTCCTAAGCTTGTTTGCGACTAGTTCCTTGGTCGCCAAGCCCGACCTCGGTATTACGGAGAAGCAGGAGCGGCATTTCTCTGCAGGGCAGGTGTTCGACTACAAGCAACCGATCCTTTTCGAGAGTGATTTCGGCGGGCAGGGTTTGGACAAGTGGAACCTATCGGTGGATGGCCGTTATCGCTTGGCCAAGACGGATCCCATTCGGCTGAGAATCACGGATGCTCCGGGATTGGCTGGCGGGGCAAAGGCTGTCCGGTTCTTCGTGCCTCGTGAACCCAACTCCTTCCGGGCAGAGATCTCTTTGCCTAGTGAGAAGGGATTCAATGAACGATGGTATGGCATACTGACCTATGTGCCCGAAGACTGGAAGTTCGATCACAACAAAGGGGCGGACATTATCATGCAATGGCATGCGGTGCCTGGCAACTGGCGGCCTACCCATCCCAACCTCATCATTTGCATCCAGAATTCCAACTGGCACCTGCGTCAGCACTTTGGCTCACCCCAGAAGGCTCCAAAACGAAAGCTCTTCAAGCTCGAGGATCCCTTGCAACCGGGGGCGTGGGTGTCCTGGGTCATCCACGCCAAATGGTCGTCCGGGAAGGATGGGCTGGTACGTATATGGAAGAATGGGGACGTCGTTCTGAATCAAAAGGGTCCCAATGCCTATGGCACGATCGGCAAGGAATATACGCCCTACCTGAAGACGGGGCTTTACCATTCGGAGTGGCACCTGAATTCGGAAGCTCGAAAAAAACGCTATGAGGCAGAGACTCCCGGCGTCACGAAAAAAGAGGCCTACGTTGCCAAGGTAGTCGTCGGAAGCGAGGCCGCAACCTATGAGATAATTGCGTCATGCCTTGAGTTTCAAAAGGAAGGTAGCGGTGAACCGTCCCCTGTGGGTAACGGGCCAAAGGCCGTGCCCGGGAAGTAGCGTTATGCCTCACTGAAGGGGGAAGAATATGAAAAGTTGGAAAAAAGCATTGTTGGTCGTGAGCGGCTTGGTTCCCCTCCTTTATCTTTTCAGCAGACCTCCCGACACGATGCTACTCATTTACACGTTCTTTGTTGTTGTCTTTCTTTTCCGTAATAAATTGACCGCACTTTTTGAACATCTACCGGGTCACACTTCCCTTCATCTGTTCATTTTGTTTTTACTGTCAGGTTCGCTAACCGAGACCTTGGCATGGATTGGTAACTTCCTAAAGGGGGCCCAGGAACCTGCGCTGTTCCATCCCCAACTCATCCCGGACTTGATTTTGGGAATCGGATTCTATGGTGGCTGGGCGATAGCGTGGCTGATCGCGTTTCGCTGGTTTCGATTCACTTTGCTTGAAGCGTTTGTCGTCACGGGGTTTCAAGGAATCTTTTTTGAACAGTTGGGCACCGTATTTGTGGAGATGCTCAGTGTATTCGCGAGCAATCCACTGCTGTCGATATTACTGGGAGTCTATGTGTTCGTGGTGCATGGATCCGTGACGGGACTGGCATTTGCCCCCTTGATTCGTCGTTTTGACGTACCACATAGGTCTCGGCACTGGGTTCGATTCCCTGTGGTTATCGCACTGATGGTTTCCCTTGCTTTTATAGGAACCTCGTTGATAAATACATTTGCGCTCTTATTTGGTGGACTGCCGGCCAAGCGTTCAATTGTCGAATATCCGTTTTGGTAAGAAGTCGACAGCGACCTTGCAAATCCATGCAGACAGACATTCGTCAATCGCACGATTGTTGGCTAACGTTCAACCAAATCAATTTTTAGTCACAAGAAAATCAAATGCACACGTCGATCCCAAAGGTTTTATGCTTTGCAGTACTAAGCTTGCTTGCTGCCAGTTCCTTGGTGGCCAAGCCCGATCCCTCTGATTCCGCTCCCTGGACCTTCGTCAGCATACCCGACTTCCTCAATTTCGATATCGAGTACCCTCAGAAGGGATGGGAGGATGCCCTCGGGTTCATCGTGGGTTCCATGAAGAAGGAAGACCCGGCTTTCGCAATGGTGGCGGGCGATCTCGTGATGGGACATTGGGGAACCAAGAAGGAGGAAATCGACGAGTGGGCGGACAAGTACTATCCCGGCTGGGTCCAACGCTTCAAGGATCACGATCTCAAGGTCTACGCCGCCCTCGGTGACCACGAGGTAGCGGACAACCCATGGCGGGGCGCCGTGGCCGCTGCCGTGCCTTTTTACAAGGATGCCTTCAATCGTCATTTGGGCATGCCCCTGAACGGCCCCGAACACATGAAGGGGACCGCGTTTTACTGGCTCCACAAGAATGCCTTGTTCGTCTCGGTGGACGTGTTCGAGAAGGGCAAGAGCAACCAAGGCGAGATTGCAGCCGGGGTGACCGGCAAGCAACTCGAGTGGTTCGAGAAGGTGCTCAGTGAGCACGGGCCCAAGGTGGACCATATCGTTGTCATGGGGCACACACCCATTCTTCGCCCGGTCCGGACCTTCAGTTCATCCGGTATGTTGACCGTCAAGGGACGCGACTCGGACTTTTGGAAGGTCATGGTGAAGCATGGAGTCGACCTTTATCTTTGCGGGGAGGTACACGCCGTCACCTGCACCCAGCGCGACGGTATCCAGCAAATCGCCCACGGGGGCCTGATCGGACGCACCACCAAGCCCAACTACCTGCTTGTAACGGTCCATGAGGACAAGCTCGTGCTCAACCTCAAGGAGATCGACCTGATCAATGGCAAGGGACGCCTCTGGCAAAAGAACAAGAGTCGCGGGCCTTGGGATACCATTACCATTACCCCGGAGCGCAAGAAGCAAGGCTTCACCTCGATCGGCAAAGTCAACATTAACAAGCAGAAGGACGCCAAGAAGTTCGATACACCCACCGGCTTCTTTAACGAGAAAGACAACCCCAAGTAGATCCTGTCAGCCCGGCAAGGGAATCCTCCTGACTTCAGCAATGTTTCGTAAGTCTAATATTTGACATGAATCCATCCTGAAGGAGCCCGAGTTGGTGCCCAAGTCCTCCATCGAACACCAACTTGAAATAATGGAATCTAGACGTTCGCCCAACTAATAAAGTGTACATTATATGAGAAATCACAAAGTGGTCATCACTCTGATACCTGTAGTTTCTGTCTGCCTGTTTCTTACTTGGTTTCAAGTGTACGCCGCCGACACTAAGATGCCCTCGGGCCAGTTGTACGAGACACAAGTATCATCAAGTAGCGAACCGCTTGTTGCGAAATGCGACTACAGCCTCTGGATTCCGGCAGACACACCGATTGTTAGATCCGTTTTCGTCATCAAT
>CAJQSI010000091.1 GCA_905612515.1 uncultured Opitutales bacterium
TGAGCCCCCATGCGAAAAATCTAGAGATTTGTGATTTCAACGTTTTGGTTTTCTCGCAAGCCACCGATGCGACCAAACATGGGAATAATCATGGCAACGCTATGAGATAAGCCAGCCTCCTTGACCAAGATCTGGCATAGGCGCCGGCCTTTGTCGGAAACGATGAACCGCATATCCGCCTCCAAGCCTTTGTTGCGACCGATGGGCAGCATCAGCACACCGGCTTTCAAGTTAAGACTTTGTACACGGGTAGATAGGCTTTCTCCACGCTCAATCCAAGGACGCTCGTTCAAATCTCGCTCAAGGGCAGCTAGGACACTCTTGTAATGAAAGTCTAGCGTACGGGTCTCGTCGGCATAGTCCGCCAACTGATCCCGTATACCCTCACCGTTTCCTCGTTCTTCCTCTATTAGGGTTCTTATGGTCTCTAGCTCAGCAGTTTGGGAGGGATTCGCCAAAGCTAGCCGGTCCACATCCTTCTGAGCATGCTCGAGTTCTTTTTTTAGAGCCTCGATGGCGAGATTGGCCTGATGGGTCGCATCACGAGTTTGGGCAACCTTGTCTCGCTCCGCCTGAAGGTTAGACTCAGATTCCAGAATGAGACGTTCGTTAGATATGGTGTCTTGCTTGATTGAACTCAATTCCTCCTGAAGGCTCTGACTGTCCCGTTTCTTACGGGCTAGGTTAGCTTCTTGGGCACTCTTTTTTTCGGCCGCAGATTTCTCCAGTAGAGAAAATTCCTCGTTGAGCGTACTCAGCTGAGTGGAGGCATCCTCACCCCGCATCCAAAGCAACAATACGAATACCAAGGCGGCAATAGAGAAAATTATCGCAAGCCAAATTTCGATCCGAGAAATTTTTTGCATATGCTACAAGGGAGGCAAGGGAGCGAAAGGGGAAGGAGCAGCTCCTCCGCCGGGTAAAGGTGGCAAACCGGAATCCGGCGGCATTGGAGCAAATGGGGATGGCGCCGCTGGGCCCTCGGGGATGCTGGGAGTAGAAAGAGGCGTCAGTGGCGCAGGTTCCTCGACGGCTGGGGCAGTGGGAGCAAATGGTTCAGGAACAAAAGGCAACGGTTCTTCGGTGGCAGGTTGTCCCGAGTCTTCGACGGCATCGGGCTTCGACATATTCATGCCGGCTTCCTTTTCTATTTCCTTACGCCTAGCTTCCAACCTAGCTTTCTCGGACTCTATCCAGCGTTTTTCGCGAATAGCATCTTCATCCTTTTGCCTAGCGATCATAAGGTTCTCTGTAATGAGGGGGCCCCTGCCCCACCAACGATCGTAATCAATGAGGCCATTTTCATTTCTACCCCAGTTCCTTCCGATTCGCTTATTTCCAAACGAGGAAGTGAGGCGACGATTATGAAGATCATAATGGTATCGAGCATTCCATTCTTGATAAACAATCGGAGCTTCGCTCTCCGTACGATAAAAGCACCCATCGAACAAAACGATGGCGAGAATAGATAGTAGACTTGAAGGAAATACCCTCACAATTGAATACCATTGCCACGCATAGGCAAAAAAGCAAGCGCGGAGAAAAGCATTATCATGCCTCAAACGGAGGTTTCCAGACAAAACGAAATGGCTTGTTTTCCCATTCCGGACCAGCGTAACCAATACCAATGCGAGGACCGATGACGATTTCATCACAATTAACGACAAAATTGTCGTCCTCGACCCAAAGCCCTGACCATTCCGTAATCTCCGACCGGTCACAGTCTCGATTAACCGAGAATGCCTTGGTAAGACGACCGGGACCGACCACACCGCAACACCCTCGGATAAGAACTGCGCCAGGGTAGCCTACGGGACCAGTCACAGCATTCAACATCCAGTGCATACCATAGCACAGGTACACGTACCAGTGCCCTGCGGGCCCGAACATCACCTCGTTTCGAGCGGTTTTACCACGATGAGCATGGCAAGCCTTGTCCTCCGGTCCATCGTAAGCCTCGGTCTCACAAATTCTCATGCGAAAAGATTCCGAGGACTCCGACGCTCTACGACAAAGCCATTTGCCTATAAGCTCTCGAGCCACCTCGCCTGTAGACCGATTAAAAAACGAAGAATCCAGCACCTTGCTTTTTCTCATTTTAAAAAGCAAAAAGCTAATACTTCTTGTCTCGAGAATCGAGCAGTATGGTCACGGGACCGTCATCCACCGCCTCGACGGCCATATGAGTGCGAAACCGTCCGGTGGGGACCAGCTTTTGAAGCTCTTCGGACATCCTCTCTACAAAACATTCGTACAGAGTCTCCCCGAGATCGGGTGAAGCCGCCCGATTGAAGGAGGGGCGAAAACCCTTTCTCAAATTCCCATAGAGAGTGAATTGGCTCACTACCAGCACATCCAAGTCTCTATCCTTCAAGGACAAG
>CAJQSI010000092.1 GCA_905612515.1 uncultured Opitutales bacterium
CCATTTCGATGCAGGTGTCGATCGCTTTGTAGGCCACGGCTTGGCCGAGCTTCTTGTTGGCATTCCAAGTTTGACAGGCGTCGAAGCGGCTTTCCTTTACTTCAATGGTTGCGCTTGGCGTGCAACCACCCACGGCCGAACCGAATAATTCGTCCAGATGGAGAGCCTTGAGCGCGTTGTGGGTGCGAATCCCATGCTTGGTGGCGTAAGCGGAAAAGGTTGCCGCTGCCGAGGATTCGTCCGAGTTGAAACCCCGGTGTTCGAAAACATTGCGCACGAGGGCATTGTGAGACTCTTGCGGTACGACGTAAAAAGTGTCTTCCATGAGAAAGGGAAAAAGATAGGTTTAATTGACTAAGGTGACAGGAGAAGGAATGGGAGCGTCGTTCGCTTGGGCCAATGGTTTCTCGCCTTTCAACACATGGATGAGATTGCGAACGGCCATGCCTGCCTGACGCTGAACGGATTCGTAGGTTCGAGAGCCGATGTGCGGAGTGATCACTGTGTTTGGGGCGGATAGCAGCGGGTGATCCGATGCCGGGGGTTCTTCTTCCATAACGTCGGTTCCGTAGCCTCCTAGCTTTCCGGATTCGAGAGCCTCCACCATGGCGGAGGAGTCGACTAATTCACCCCTTGCGCAGTTAAGAACGATAGCTCCGTCCTTCAGCGTGGCGATGCTCTGGGCGTTCAACATGTAACGAGTTTCAGACGTCAGGTTGACGTGTAAGGAAACTACGTCCGCGTCCGCCATCGTTTCGCCAAGCGAGGAACAACGTTTTACCTTGTGAGCATCGGCAAACTCCTCGTCCCAGTAAAGGTCGAAGGCCTTCACTTCCATCCCGAAGGCATTTGCTCGTATGGCGACTTCCTTGCCTATTCTGCCCAGACCCACGATAGCGATGGTTTTGCCCATGATCTCGTTGCCTGTAATACGTTTCCATTCTCCACTTCGGGTTACGTTGGCTTCCTCCACCAAGTTGCGAACCAGAGCCAGAAGAAGGGCAAAAGTATGTTCGGCTACCGTCGTATGGTTGACCCCGGGGCAGAAAGTGACGGGGATTCCCTTTGCCGTGGCGTGCTCCATATCGATCTTGTCTATACCTATTCCGTACTTGGCGATCACCTTGAGTCGTGGAAGCGCTTTGTCTATGACGCCCGCCGTGATTGAGTCGTCTCCGCAAAGAAAGGCGTCGAGGTCGCCGGCCAGTTCGAGCATTCGCTCTTCCGATAGCGGACCGCGTTCGCAGACGAGTTCATAGCCTTCGTCGGCAAGCAATTTATGATGTTCGCCTGGCGTATCTTGAAAAGAGGTGGTGGATACGAGTACTCTTAGCATAGGAAAAACCTTATTTAGCTAGGCTCGATCAACTGTTCTCGCAAGGCAAAAAGCCAGTTGCCATGGGTGCTTTGCGCCTTTTTCTATGTTTCGGACAAAAGCTGTCTCTCAATCAACCTAAAATCTAAATAACAATGAGCAAAGGAACCAAGATTCTCACATTTTTCGGATTGGCGTTAGGAGCATGGCTTGTAGCCCATGCCCAGCTTTCGCAACCACCCTCCGGGGGACCGCCATCCACTCCACCAAAATTACCGACTCGCATTCCGCCACCGCCAAGTTTCTCCATGTCGGGTAGCGATACGGGCAAATTTCAAATCGTTAGCGCCGAGTACTATTCCCAAGATGCAAAGCCCTTTCTCTACAAGCGACTAGTGAAAGTCGATACCGAGACCGGCGAAGCTTGGGTTCTCCATTCCGCTAGGGGCGAACGTGGTGAAGTACGCAAGTGGTTGCCTATGCTTGGTCAGTGAGATCCATGCGTCGCGGTCTGGCCTAGAATAGGCACCACCCAGGGGGAACGAACCCAAGCGCCCCAGTTCCTTCAAGGGCACCACTCCATCGCTTGCCGAGGGGGTGGCTCTAGACTTCAATCCGATAATTCGACGGTCAAGCTTCTCATGATGGGCTTGGCCTTGCAATGTATCACATAGGTCTCGCGAGGTGACTCGGCGATGTGAACATGATGCATTTCCCGCCCGTTTTCCTCCCAAGAATAGGTTGTTTTCACGGGATGAAAGCCACCGTTCGGCTCGATGTAATCGGCGTCGACGCGGAGACTGAAAATCATGGCTGTGTTGTTCTGGCGACCAGTGAAGCGGACCAAGGCCTTGCCGATGCCTGCAGGTATCTCGTCGAATGACACGAACTTGCACGAACCCACTACTGGACCTGTGGCACGCCCCACGGTAAGCCACGATTGGCCGTCGTCCAGCGACACGTCCAGATTCCAGCCATCCTTGGGGCTTCGGGCTCGGTAGTGGCAACCGAAACGAAGGCACTTGATGTCGCCCGGCGCATCGACGGGGAATGTAATAGAGCCATTTCCAGTGGTCATTTGAAGGCCAGCTTGACTGCTGGCAATGCGGTCCATCTGAGGATGGAACTCGCGAAGATTGAGGATGTTGGGGTAGTTGCTCCGCGCATTGCCCTCGATGGTGAGGGTTCCCTGCGGCAGGCCGGCCGAGAACCTGATCGTGTTGTCGCCTTGCGTGAGGACGGGAAGCACGCGTTGGGAATGCTGCACGTCGTGTTCGGTTCGCAAGGAATGCAAGCGAGTTCCCGTTCCCTTGAGTTCGAATCGAAGACGATAATCGTACAACCGATGGATCAATGGCCCCAAGTCCACCGTCATGGAGAAAGGTCCGCCTGCGGACCCGGAGAAGACCTCCTTCCAATCGAGACCATGGTTACGGGAAAAGCTGACGCGGACCATGCCACCTTCGCCGATCGAGCCGGACACCGTCAATTTACCACCCAAGTAGACATAGGAAGTAGGCATCCTCAACTCGAGGATGCCGGCCATGCCGCCGTCGTCCACGCACAAGGCTCCCTGGCGACGGGTGTCCGCGAGGAGGTTCTCGCAGCGCAGGTCTGCTCGCTTAAGTGAATGACCCTTCAACGGAACGTCCCAGACACGAGAGCCATTGCCGATTCGTCCTCGAGCGAGGTCTCCAAACTTGTGGGTGTAATCCAAGAATGATCCCTTGAGACACAACGGTGCCGGGCCTTTGACGCCAGGACCAGAATTGACGTGCAGTCCCTTGTTCGACCAGTTTCTGGTGAGTGACTCGCCGTGGCGGAGTTGGAGGTTCACGCGATAACCCATCGAGTATCCCTGTTCCCGAACCGGTGGATACCCACTGTATTCACTGATCGTTGAATGCCAACCGTGACTGAGTGCGGGTAGACGCCCGTTGCGATCGTAGAATCGGCACGTCGCCAAGAGCGGCGGTCCCTTCTTCCATCCGTCGTTTGCCATGAACGAAGCCAACTTGGCGCGCATGCCGGGGTTTGCCGCTAGCCATGTCCGCACTTCCTTGGCGATTTCGTTTACGCTGGCCACATCGCCGCGGGCATCGATGAAATAGGAAATCAGGGATGCGTCCAGCATGTGCCAATCCTGCTTCCATTCCACCTCGGGCACCGTATGCCCGCGCAACTCTCTTCCGCGAGCGTTCAGTCCCGCCGCCCGAGCCAACGCTTCGACATTGGACGCTGAACAACAGCATTGACCGTAGCCATACACGTTGAACGTCTTGATCGGGTCGTGCACGCAGAGATCTTCATGCAGGAATTCTTTCGGCGGCACGTCCTGATGTCGGAATTGCACCACGCTGTTCCACACGGCTACGGCTTTCTCGCGGTCAGTCATGTCGGGCTTGAGAAACGATGCCTTCCAAGCCTCGACGTCGGAAACGTCGTCGACGTACTCCGACAGAATCTTGATGTTGGAAACGATACCGACTTCTTTTCGGGAACCTGTCGCTTTTTCGTCAAAAGCCGCAGGAGAGCCAAGCCACGACAGGCAGGCAGCTGAAAACAGCAAAGGGATGGATTCGTTGCGCATTATTCTAGTGCTCGCAAACGCATGCGTATTCCTTGAAGTCGCAGGTAGGACAGTCATTGAGGTCCAGGTTGAATTTTTCTGTTATCGGATCGGATTCCCGGGTACTTTTAATTGTCATGATGACAGGCAGGGCTTTGCCCTTCGGGAGGGATTGATTTGAGATTAGCGAGTCGCCGTCTTTGGAGAATTCGAGGTTGGTGGGGTTTGATCGGTTTCCACCAATTAAGGTGACGATTTGATCCCCGATGGGGACGACCTTCCCGTCCGTCACTGCCGAGATGCGAATTTTTAGATCTTCTATGACGAGGAATTCGAGGTGAGGCGTTACCGAGGTGATGAGTCGTCCGCCGTTGGGACCACCTTCCTTTTGGTGCGCCGCGTGGTTATCCGGCTGAGCGTGATGGTGATCGTCTTTTCCGTTGTGGCTATGCCCATGTTTTTCGTCGGGCTGGTGTCCATGGTCATCATTGCAAGATGACCATAGAATGGTAGCCAGAGTCGCCGTGAGCGTGAGAATCTTCCGTGCCGTTTGTTTCATCTTTGAATCCTTCTTATTTTGTTTGTGGTTTTTCGTTTTTATTAAATCAAGTGTCTGGATTTAAATCCTTGGCAAGTATCGATTCAACCGGTTTGCGACAGAATGCATAGAAGAGAGAGGGTGTGACCGCGAGACCGAGGAGAGTCGAAGTTACCAAGCCGCCCACGATGGCGATGGCAACGGGTCCGAGAATTTCCCGGCCGGGTTCATGGAGGGCTAGAAGGATTGGGACGAGCGCGATACCGGCGGAGAGAGCCGTCATGAGGATGGGTGATAATCGTTCGAGTGTACCTCGTTCGACCATTTGTCGAGTGAAGCTTTCCCCCTCATTACGCATGAGATGTAGGTAGTGGGTGAGGAGCATGATGTTGTTGCGCGCGGCAATCCCGCTCACGGCGATAAAGCCGACCAAGGTGGCGATGCTTACATTGTCTAGCGTGTACTTGGTGTAGAGAACGGCGCCAACGAGAGAAACGGGAATGATACCTAGGGTAAGAAAGGCAAGAGCGAAGCTTCGGTAGTGGCCGTAGAGAAGGAAGAAAACGAGAATGAGAAGAATTGTTGAAGCATAGAATATTGTCGAGGTGGCTTCTCGTTGAGCTTGGTATTCGCCTTCAAAGGAGATGGAGTAACCTTTTGGCAATTTCACTTTGTCGGTGACTTCTTTTTGAAGGCGTTCGACCGCGGCATTGAGATTCTCTGTCGTTGGGTTTATGGAGACGACGAAGCGTCGTTGCGAGTTCTCTCGGAGGATCATGTTCGGTCCGGTTGCTCGGCGTATGTCGGCGACCCGTTCGATAGGGATTCGTTGACCGCTTAGAGTGTCAATGTAGGTTTGCTTGAGGCGCTCCGGGTTTTCCCTCCATTCCTGCGGAAGTCGCAGCACAAGGTCGTATTTTCGTGTGCCCTCGTAGATTTCGGCGACTTTTTCGCCCGCCATGAGGGTCGCGAGTTCTTCGTTGAGGTCGCCGGGCGCAACGCCATAGGCAAGAGCCCGTTTGCGATCCAGTTCTATTCGCAACTGAGGAACGGAGGCTTGTTGCTCGGTTCGGGCTTCCTCGAGACCGGGAATGCCGCGGGCGACGTCGGCGATTTGAGAACCGAGGTGGCGAAGTTCGTCGAGGTCAGGGCCAAACACCTTCACTGCAACTTTTGCGGAAACACCACTGAGCATGTGTCCGACACGGTCCGCGAGTGGTCCGCTCATAGAACTGAATGTGCCCGGGATGCTGCGCATGGTAGTCCGAATATCTTCGATGACTTCCTTCTGCTTCCTCCCCGATGATTTGTCGAACTCGATATCGAATTCAACGGTTGAGACCGGTACCACGTGATCTCCCCGTTCCGCCCTACCTGCCCGAAAACCCACGCTCTTGATGTCGGGGATACTGAGGAGAAGGTCTTGTCCTACGTGGGCGAGTTCGGTGGTGGTCTTGAGCGACGTTCCCGGTGCCGTCGTCATGGCGACGAGTGCCGAGGGTTCCTGAAAAGGCGGCAGGAAATTCCCGCCCATGTTCTTAAATGATTGATAGCTCAACCAGAGTAGTCCTCCCATTATGGCCAAGACCATGAAGGGTTGCGAAAGCGAGAAACGCAACCAAGTAGCGGCAAAGGCGGATTTAATCCATTGGGTAAGAAAACTGTCGTTTGCCCGTGCTTTGCAAAGTTTATCCGGCAGAAGGTAGGAGCAGAGAACCGGGATGACTGTAAGGGCTACCAGAAAAGAGGCTGTCATGCTCACGATCGTGGCGATGGCGATTGGCGTGAACAGTCGGCCTTCCACTCCGCTTAAAGCGAAGAGAGGAAGGAATACTAGAACGATCAAGAGGGTGGCGTAGAATATGGATGAGCGTACTTCACCTGAAGCGTCGGCTATGACTTTTATTCTGGATTCGGGATTTGAAAGGGCAGCGTTTTCTCGGAGCCGTCGAAAAATATTTTCCATGTCTACGATGGCGTCGTCTACCACCATCCCGATGGCTACGGCCAATCCGCCAAGGGTCATCGAATTGACACCGACACCGAGCAATTCGAACACCAATGCAGTGATCGCAAGAGAAAGAGGAATGGCGGTCAGAGTTATTAGGGTGACGCGCAAGTTGAGTAGAAACAAAAAAAGAACAATGCTGACTAGGAAAGCTCCGTCCCAAAGAGCTTTTTCTAGATTTCCGACGGCGAGGTCGATGTAGTCGCTCTGCTTGTAAAGTGGAATGATTTCGGTGCCGGTTGGTAATGAAGAGCTTAATTCCTTCAAGGCTTGTTCCAGTTTTATCGTTAAGTCGAGGGTGTCGAATCCGGGAGATTTTCTAACGCTCATGACCACCCCGGGGTAACCTTTGGGGGCTTGGTCGGGGCCGTTCGTATCGTGCCGAACGCCCATTCCCGCATCCCCCCGCATGGGCTCGACGCCCCAAGCAACCTCGGCTACGTCGCGAATGCGAAGCGGACGGTCGTTGCGATAAGTGACCACAATGTCTCCGATGGCATCGAGATCCTTGGTCATGGCCAGATTGCGAACCATGATCTCTTGAGTGCCTTCCGTGAGAAATCCGCCGGTGGTGTTTTTTACGGATGCGGCAGTCGCCAAACGTAACTGTTCAAGGTTTATTCCATGCCTTAGCATTTTTTTGGGATTTGGGCGCACCTGAATCTGTTTCACGCCACCTCCCATAGTCTGGATTTCAGCTATCCCCGGGATCGCCTGAAGGCGGCGGGAGACCACCCAATCCGCGAGGCTTCTAAGATCTCGAGGGTTGGTTGCGCCTGTGGTGTCCATCAGTCCAATGAGCATTACCTCGCCCATTAGCGATGTGACCGGGGTCAAGTGGGGACGGATCCCCGGAGGTAGTTCGGACGTCATGCTTGCGAGGCGTTCCTGAACGAATCTCCGAGCATCGTAAATGTCCATGTCCCAATCGAATTCGACGAACACGAGTGAGAGCGATACGTCGCTTGTGGAACGAAGACGATCCACGCCTGTCACACCCATGAGGGCATTTTCGAGCGGTATGGTCACGAGAGTCTCGATCTCCTCGGGAGCGTATCCCGGAACCTCGGTAAGGAGGGTGACGGTTGGTTTCGTCAGGTCGGGCAGTACGTCTACGGGCAAATCCAGAGCCTTTTTAAACCCAAGAAACAACAAGGCAGTTGCCAGTGCGAGGACCAGCGCTCGTTGGGATAGGGAAAACCTTATGAGTTTGTTAAGCATCGTTTTCAGGCGGTTGTCATGTCTTTGCGCTTATTCCAAAGGCGTTGCGCCAAGAGTGCAGTCAGCAACGTCATGGTCGCCGCATAGAAGATCAAGTACTTGTCGAGAGTGCCGTCCGTTACTTTGCCATGACTTTGATCGTTGGTTCCGTCCCTTGAGCTTTCGGCTTTTTGTTGGGCTGTCAGTTCTGTGCCGTCTTCGTTGTGTTCGTGTCCGTGAGCGGCATCTAGCGCTTCCTTAAGGGAAGGTCCGCTTCCACTTCCTGCAAATGCTAGAGGATAGGAACCCCGAGTGACTACTTCGTCACCGGGGAAGAGACCGCTCACGATTTCCACATACTTGTCATTGCGTTCGCCAAGAACTACCTGTGCAGGTGAAAAAGCGTTTTCCAACTCGAAGTCCTTCACGAAGACGATGCGGTTGGTAGGATCGCCTTGCACGGTGGCTTGTGGCACGCTTAAGACCTTTTCTCGAGAGTCAGTGACTATCGAGAATTCGATTCGCATGCCGGGTAGCAACTTCCCGTCGGGGTTGTTTACTTGAAAAATACCTTCCAGAGCCCCCGCGCTGCGATCTGCTTCGACATTGAAACGAAGTAGGTGAGCCTCGATCGCTTTCTTGCCTAGAGCCGGTACGCGAATGCGAGCAAGTGCTCCAAGCGTAACGGAAGCGGCTTCCGATTCGGGGATTTTAGCTACCGCCCATAAGGTTGAACGATCCGCTATATCCAACAGTTCCCGGTCGGGTTCAACGGGTTCACCCAAACGCACGTGAGAGCGCACGACTATGCCACTTCGGGGTGCCCGCAATTCAATCCATGGGGGTGGGTTTCCGGGTTGTCGGCTTTCTACTCGAAGCAGTGTCTGGTTGGCTTCGACCCTATCGCCCTCGTAGGCGTTGAGGTCGATGACTCGCCCGGCGATCCTTGTCGAGAGTACGGAACGATTGGCGGGGATTTCCTCGATCCGACCAATCGCAAAGACTGTGCTCTCAAAGACTCTTTCCTTTGCCTGTTCGGTCTCGATGCGTAGGTTGCGAACGCCTGTCTCGTCGAGAATAACAGTGCGAGTTGCTCGCCTTGTATGGTCGTCGGTTTCTCCGCAAAGCCAATTGTGCGATAGGACTATTATGTAAAGTGGTAAAAAAAATGGTGTTTTCATGGTATCGGAATCGTTGATTTATTTCCTAGGGGAAACCTGCTTGAGAATGGATTCCATCTTCGGGTAATCACCCACAACTTCTCTCAATCTGGCTTTGGCCAAATGGTAGTTGACGATAGCCTCGAGAGCAGCGTTCTTCAGTTCCAGCAACTGTTCTTGAACCCGTTGCGTTTGGAGCAGACTTGTCTGGCCCTGACGGTAGGCGGCTTGAAAGTCTGCGACGTTCTTCTCCGCCAATTGCAAAATTTCTCCGGATGCTTCTTTGGCTAAGCGCCACGCATCGAGTCTGGCTCTAAAGGCTTGAGCGTACTCGTTTCGGACGCGAAACCGCAAGGCTTCGCTAGTTGCTTCAGCTTCGATACGATCGAATCTCGCTTGCTCCATGTCGTCGGCGTTACGTTGTCGGAAGGGAATCGGAATGGAAAACCCGAGGCCGGCCAAGGTATTGCGGTCTAGTCCCGCGGAAGGGTAGGAGGAACGTTCCCTTTCCACGAAAAAGTTTACTTCCACATCTGGAAAACGGTTCGATCTTTCCAAGTTTAAAGCGGCATCAGCTTCATCTATCCTTGCCCTCGCGAGGGCATGGTCCGATCGTCGTCGCACGATTTTTTCGAGTGGTATTTGTTTTTTCGGCTCTTCTTCCGGAATGTCCAGTTTTCGGGCGATGCTTAGGTCTTCGTCTGCTTCCATCCCAAGTAGTTGCTTAAGTGCAAGAGTCTTGCTTTTTTCCTTTGTGGCGAATTCAGCCGCTTTTTGTTCCATTGCCCGCCCCGTTAGTTCGGCCTGCGCCAGATCGAGTGAAGAAGCCTCTCCTCGCGTCACTTGTTCCCTCAGGAAACTTACGATTTCGGCGTTAACTCCCATGATTGCCCGTTGTCCTTTCGTCCTTTGGTTCGCGGCCGCCAAACCGATTACGGTCTTCTCCACCTTGGCGGCCAATTCCCATCTGTGACTTGCCAGTTCCGCCTCGGCTGTGGTCACTTGCCGCTTTCGCAATTCTCTTTCGCGACGAAGACGAGAGGACAGCGGAAAGCTTTGCCGTACGGCGACCTCAAAATTCCCCTCGTTCTCGTCGTTTCCAAAGGAATCCCCTTTTGCCGAGACTTCCACTTCGGGGTTCGCCAGTCTGCCGGAAAGAAGTAAACGGCTTTCCGCCTCCTCCACGCGAGGTTCAGTTATCTGCAGGTCATGGTTGTTGAGGAAGGCCAACCGAATGGCTTCGTCTGTCGATAGCAACAAGACTTCCTTTCCCTCGCCGGTGCCGCTGCATAGAACGGCAAAGAGGGCGATAGTGAAAGGTTTGATTTGTGAAAAGTTTTTTAAAGTTGTCATGATTCAATAAAGGATTCGATCGATTCAGATGGGCATCTTCGATGCTCGAGCGACTTCGTGCGGATAAAGAAAGCCCCAAACGGTTAAGACCCGTAGTTCAAGAGGCGGTGAGAGGGTTGACCCCTCACGATAAATCCGAACGCGGCGTATCGCCGAGTAGAATCAAATGAGAAACCTGCCCGTGAAAGGCGGAGAGGAATCGTTCGGAGGAGGTGTGATGACTGTGGGAACTACCGCAAATAGAAGGGCATTTCCACCCAATGTAATCAATCTGTCGGGCATGTCCCGAATTAGTATGAAAGAAGTCAGGGAGAGAAGCTTTTTGCACTGAACTTTGAAGAGGGATGCTTCAGGTAGATCGAGTATGCAGTCGTCCGAACAAGGAACTTGCTGCTCTTCGTGGTGATGAGCTTCGGAATCCAAGCACAGCGTATCGCCCGAGCTGTCTTCATGGTGGTGCGGGTCCGACCCAAGCAAGGAGAGGAGTCCACATACGGTTACTACACCATTACCCATGGGTATAAGTGCAAGCACGGTAAACAATAAGATAGGAGTAAGACGAAACATAGTCTTTATCTTCTCGCTACATTATTACTGCCAATGCCTTAGTTGTCAAGCTGATGGGCGGTATGCCTTCAGTGAGAATTATCGGAGCAAATTGTGTGCGTGGTAGACCACGAGAGCGTTGGCGAGAGGTTCGCCTTCTGCGGTCTTCAATGCCTTCAATGAGAATTCGTAAAGCCGTCGATCCTGCATTTCGGACAGTACGAGTTTCACGGTTTTACCGTCTTCCGAAAGTGTGACCTTGGTTGGTTGAAGGGTTTTTACTCCTATTTGGGGGGAACCATAACCTTGGTGGTACTTGTAGGTGTAGCTCTTTATCGCATAGGAATTAGCAGAACTCGCGAGTGTCTTGTCCATCGGTACGGTGAAAGTCAGGTCGAAGCCTTTTGCCGCAAGGTTCAAGCGTAGGATGTCCGCCGGGGTTCGTCCGTTCCAAGTGAGAGTCTGGATACCTTGGTTTCCCGCCCAACCATGGGAACTGTGACCTATCCAAAGTGTCTTACCATCGGGAGAGAAGCAAAGGCGGTTGTTGCCGGTGGCCAATCCATTGCCATCGAAGAACGGGATGCAAGCCCCCTGCATCTTGCCGCCGACCTCTTCTTGCATTACTCGCATGATTCGTCCCTTGTTCATCTCACCTACGAACAACTGTCCCGCATAGGGTCCGAATTTGCCTTTTGTCGAGTCCACTAGAGGTTGCGATGGAGAGTTGGCCATCAAACCGTGGGGAAATAGTACGGCAGCAGTCTCCCTGCGTTCGTTCAATTCGGAGACTGGTAGACCCACTGGTTTGTCTCCTTTCCAGTCCTTCTCCCAAATCAAGCTGCCGGCATGACCGTAGAATTTTCCCTGTTGTACGTGATGCAATTTACTGGTGCCTACCCAGTCACCTTGGTTGTCGGTCACGAAGAGGTTGCCTTTGAGGTCAAAGCCAAGACCGTTAGGGGTACGCAATCCGGATGCCCAAGGATTCAATCGACCGTCCGGGGTGATTTGGAGAACCCAACCTCGATAGGGCACGCAGGCATACATGCGCTGGAGATAACTGCGTTTGTCGAAAACACCTCTCTTCTCATGGCGAACGTCGGCTCCGCTAGAAGCCGTGCCGAGCGATACGTAGAAATTGCCAGCTTTGTCCCTTATGGGCCCGAAGTGAAATTCGTGGTAGTTCCCGGATATGCCGAAGTCATCGCAGAAAGCCTTGTATTCGTCTGCTTTTCCGTCTTCGTTAAGATCTCGAAGAAGGGTAAGTTCGGGGCGTTGGGCGACCATGACTTCTCGGTTGTTCAAAGCCACGACTCCCAGTGGCGTGTGTAGACCGTCGGCAAACAGTTTCCATTTGCCGGTGTCGGGACGCAAGGTGAAGACCTCACCACCGACAAAGCAGGCTACGAGGCGACCGTCAGGCATGAATGAGAGACCGTCTGTCTGCGTGCCTTTGGTCCCGTAGCGCTCGAGCAATAGCTTGGGTGGTTCAATTTTACCAAGAGCGTAGTAATCCGTTATCTTGGCTTTGACTGCGGAAAGAGGCAAACTCAGGCAGAAAAGAAGTGCGCAGAATACTCGATTCATTTTACGGAAACAGTTGCCAGTTGACTGAGGCGCTTGATCTCTTCCGAGTTCAACGCTCTTTCGTACACGCTCAATTCGTCTAGTAGGAATTTTGGATGAGATGTTTTGGAAGCTATGCTGACGTTGCCGACGGGTAGTCCTTCATCGGGTCGCCGATCCCGTTTTTTGTGAAGGATTCCGTCGAGGTAAATCCGAACAGAGGTCTGGTCCAAAGATAGAGCCAAGTGATGCCATTCGCCGTCGATAATCGGTTCATCGGAGAGTCCGGGTTCAGTTGGCGCCTTTGATTTGGTTTTTTGTTTCAAGCCGGGATTTATGATTTCCAAGCTATCTATGTTTGGCCCGGTTTTTTTAACTGAGGTCAGGCGAACGCTGTATTCACCGTTCGTGAATTTCCTTTTAACTTCCTCATACTTCCAGTTTGTCCAACTACCGGTTCCTTCAAAAGGCAGGGTGGGGGTTAGCAGGTCGACTTCACCGTTGACGCTTAGTTGGAGGGGTCTGGAGTCTATGGATGCATAGCGAAATCGAAGTCGATTCTCTCCGTCTTTTTCAATCCGAACCTTCCATTCGACGAATTGTCCGACTTGGGTGCCGAAATCGAGGTAACCCGTTCCGTGATGCCCTGAATTACTGGATGTTTTCACGGGACCCTTGAACTTGGCATGTTCGGCTTCCAGTCCGTTTCCGGGATCGTCGATTTTTAAATTGGTTGAATGGAAGGAGAATGCTTTTCCGGATGGAGAGTATTGAATGTTTCCACCTTTTTCCCAACTAACAAGAGATGATATCGAGCGTTTGGGATCCGTTAGTTTCACCCACGCAGTCAATCCTGCGCCGGAGCTGAAATCGCCTTCAGGTTGAGCGGGCGTAATCTTTTTGCCTCCAGATAATTGCCAAGCTTGTCCGATCACCCCCGGATGAAGGATTCCTCTTCTATTGTTACTGGCAATGAGGTCGTTCATGCTCAAATACAGTACGGGTGCTTTTCGAGGGATTTCTGATTGCCTGATAGAGAAGCTTTTCGACTCTGCGGGAGTGAATAGAAGCACTCCCTTGTCGATTGTTCCTTTGTTGCAGGTCGTATTGACGCCTGCATCTGGCGGAAGAGGGAATAGAAGATCTTCGTGAGAGTTGTTTACAGTGAACTTTCGAAGCAGACCGCTCTTGCCGGGAAGCTTTACGATTAGTTCGGTGAATTCGGCTTTTCCGTATTGATATCGAAATTGAGGAATCCCGTCTATCAAACTATAGCCCAGGAAATTGATTTCCAGGCTACCTTTTGCCTGACTTTTAAAACGAAACGGAAAGTTTCTTTCTCGCAAATAAACTCTCCCTTCTATCGTGGGGAGAGTTCTCCAGCGACCAAAAGATCCGTTCTTCTTGATGAAGCCGTCTCGCCATGCATAGCGAAGTTGGCAATTCCCTGCATCCCAACAGTAGGAATGACCTCCGGGGAGGGATACTGCAATTGCTGCAGGAGAAGAGTCGGGCATGAAGGTGCGATGGACGAGAGCTAAACCAGATTGGGATTGCGGGAGGTTCGAGGCGTTTTCGTTTTTCGACGCGTCTTTCGCTTTAGCGATTAGTTCGTCCATCTTCGCCGGGCGCGCCTTGGCAACAAAGAGGGTCCCGATCATTACGAATCCATGGCCGGGGAAGGTGCAAACATAGGGATATTCACCTTCCTTTTCGGGAGAAACGAAAGTGACGGCGGTTTTCTTCCCTGGGAGCACTACTGGAGTCGAGGCGATCACATCTTCGGATTCCGGGATATAATGTCGGTTCGGACCATCTGCTCCAAGCGCTATGGCGGATTCGACCACTCTTATCCTACTGCCAGGCTCGACGAGCACGAAGTTGTGCATCATCTCGTCCACGTTGTCGAAAAGCAGTTCCACTTTTTCGCCCGGTTGGACGTGAAAGGCAATCGGGTCGAACTTAAGCCCGGGCTTGACGGAGAGGCGAAGTTTGGCCCCGTCTGCAGAGTTAATGATCAATAATCCCATCCAAAGCGGTGAGAACAACCGAAGGATCCCGTGGGTGCAGACTGTTTGTTTCACAGCTTACGAATCTTTAAATTTCGGAACCGGACTTTTCCGCCGTGTTCCTGAAGCATGATGCGGCCCGATTTAGTTCCAAATTCGGGGCGAGACTTGAACTTGCTTTTAGCGTGCCGTTTTTTCCAGTCTTCGGAACCGATTTCAATTTCGGCGACCTTTTCGCCATTTAGCCAATGCTCGAGCTTCCTTCCTTTTGCCACGATACTACTAAGGTTGAATACTCCGGGGGGCTTTAGCTTCTTGTCGGCAGATGCTCCCTTGATTGCGTAAATCGAGGCGGTGGCGCCAAGGTGCTCCGGGGCGTACTTCCACTTGGCATCATCAAGAATTTGATATTCGGGTCCCAAGATCGCCCCGGAATAGTCGGCCACCCTGTACTTGATGCCGCTATTGGTTCCAGCGGTAATCTTCCACTCACACGAGAATTCGAAGTCTTTGAAAGTTTCCTTCGAGTACAGGTCGCCTGCCTTACTGCGGCGAAGGATACAACCATCTTCCACTACCCAACCTTCAGCGGGTGGGCCGCCTTGGCGGTCAGTCCAACCGACAAGGGTTTTGCCGTCGAAGAGTTGAATCTCCTTGACCTGGGCCAAGGCAAAAAGCGGATAAATTATCGCGAACAGTAGTGTCAAGCGCATGCTCTCTAGAGCTTATTCCGATTCTGAGCCGCTGCTTTTGTCACCTCTTCGTTCCCGTCCGCCGCCAGATCGTCCTCTGCCTCCGCTACGGCGTCCTCGGTTGCCACCGCCTTGTCGTTCGCGATCTTCTTTTTCTCTTCCTCCGCTTCCGCCACTACTCTTGCGTTGTCCTCCCCCTCCACCTTGGCGGCGTAGACGGCTGTCCATTGCGGCTACCTTTTTTTCAAGTCGGGTCGTTTTAAGATGGAAATGTCCAATTACAAGTAGGACGCCGTATATGATGAGAGCGTACTTGCCGAAGGCGACGTCGCCCCACTTTTTGTTCCAAGCTACATAGACGGCCGCAGTACCCATGATCGCGAGGGCAAACAGCATTCCGGCGTTCCAGATTAATCTGAAACCACCTGAAGGGCGTTCCCGACCAAGCACTTTCTTGCTGTTCATGAGCAAAAAGAAACTCAAGTAAGCGACGGGGATCAAAGTGAATCCAAATACGGAAGTGGGAACGGCCAACCAGAAGGCCGCATCACTCCAGACGAATGGCCCAAGTACTCCAACGCCTGCAAGAAGTGCTCCGAGGATGAAAGGCTTTCCTTTGTGAGGAACTCCCATGATTTCGCAAATTGCATGTCCGTTGATCGTCATTAGGATGATTATCGTGGAGAGAGCCATACCGAGTACTCCTAGGCCGAAGACCCAGTGAGAGAATACCTCGCCCGTCAGGTTTTTCAAGGACTTGGCTAAGTTGAATGCATCTCGTTTTACGAGCATGGCTGCCATGTCCTTGTCGGCATCGGACAGGTTTTCTTTCAGCTCCTTTTTTTGGACTGGCGCCATTTTCTCGTAGACTTCGGAGCCGAGTTCGAGACCTAATCGAGCGTTGACCAGACCGTCGTATCTCTTTTCCAAATTCCCTTCAAGTATGCGTTCTTGATAGTCAACGTAGGCGGATTGAGGTTTTACGTTGAACTGGGAGCCTGCGGCAATGACAACGCAGGAAGTGGCTATGACGTAGGGAATCAGCAGGGCAGTCCAGAGATCGAACTTGGCAAGCCCGCGATGCTCCCGACCCCATCGTCTGCGCAACAAGACGAAAGGCATGAAGAACGTCATGTTGATTCCTACCGCAGTGGCTGCGGCCGAAATCATCACGTCCTTTTGCATGGTTACAATCTGAGATTTCCAGAATTCACTGAATTCTCCTGTGGCGGCAAGTGCTTCGTTGTACTTTGTCGAGGGTTCTGAGAACAGCGATGGATCAGGGATGAAACCTGCTGCGATTTCCGCCCATGGCAAGTTACCTGATAAGCCCATTTTCACCACTACGCCGACGAACGCTAAAACGATAAGGGCGACCATGATTTTGAGAATCCGGTCGAAGGCTTTTGCTCCCTTCGCCCCCTTGTCGTAAGCCAGAACTGCGAGAGTAGCAGTAATCAGAAGAAAAGCGCAGACAAGAACCTTACCCCAAGTGTTGTTCAGTGCAGGAAACAGGTTTTGAGTGACGGCAGCCGTACCAAGAGAAAATTGAGGAAGACACCAAACCACGTTGGCCAGGATGGTGGCTATTGCCCATCCCCAGCCGAGTACGGGGTTTATGTCCTCGTTGATTGCCTTGAACGGGCTTTGTCCGGTGGACAAGGTGATGTGAGATATTGCGCACAACATGATGACGCCGAGCACGATTGCTACTGGCTGTAGCCAGAGCAGTGAGTAACCAGCGAGGACACCGAGAAATAGGCTGGAGGCAAGGGAACCGCCGCCGAGAGTTATGGCGCTTTGAAGCCAGCCGGGGCCGGATAGTTTGACGTAGGCGCCAATTCGAGAGCCGATGCCCCCGAGTTCGGCTTCGCGCAACATGACGCATTCGTTTTCAAGTTTCGTAGGCATGGGAATGATACTATTTGATTTGGGTTCTTGGTAGAACGCTGGTTGTCGCCGGATCTTCTGGGATGCGGCGAGGTGGGTGTAGCCTTAGGGCTTTTATTTTACGGTCATTACGCCTCGCATTAAGGCGAAGTGACCGGGGAAAGTGCATACGTATTCGTAGGTTCCGGTCTCTGACGGAGCCTTCATTACTACCGAGTCGGTTTCACCGGGCCCCAGAAGCTTTGTACTGGCAATAACGTCGCCTTTCAAGGAATCCGGCAAGGCGTTCGTCGCATTCGCACCCGCTCCTAGAGCCTTTTGTCCGAAAGCGATGGCTGTTATGCCTTTCTTCAGGATTACAATATTATGTCCCATGGCGATTTTAGGAACCAAGCCAATGTTCTTGAGCACGATTTTCACTTTCGACCCAGCCTTCACTTCGAAGGTCTTTACGTCGAATTGCATGGTGTCGTTGCCCGAGATGGTCACGGTTTGATCAACCTTCCCATCCTTTGAGTCTTTGGCATTGGCATGCGAAATGCCCATGGCTATTAAGAAGGCGCATGTTGTAGCAATTGCGGTAAGTTTCATATGAATGAATTTATAGTAGGAAAAGAGGTCAGATACAAACTATGTAGCGATGAAACCGCAACTCGAAAGCCTTTGCAATCGCTAGTTTAGCGAGGAGAGCTTGCGGATGCTAAGAGGGTTATCCCGTTTTACCGGTAGGCATGTAACGATAGTACACTTCCAGCATGAGAATCGTCATTGTGGTTCGGTAAATGTCGGAGTCTCCGTGGTAGTTAGCCCCGTGGGGCCAATGCCCGTCGGATTCCTGAGCCGAGCATACGATTTGCTGAAAGTTTTTGTTCCAAGCTCTCCAGTATTTCTGCCCGCCGCTCACGCCTGTTGCTTGAAAGCAGGCTTGGGCGTGGTAGTACCATTCGTAAACGTTTACTCCCTTCCACTCAGTAGCTTGGTTGGCGATGATCCACTCCAGACCTTTCTGGGCCTCTTGGGATTTGGCATTTTTCCAAATTTGCAGGCAGAGAACTCCTGTGCCGGTAAGGCTCGGTTTCCCGCCACTTCCAATTTTATATGCAAATTTCCCTACAGAATCCTGACATTTTTTCGTGTACTCGACCGCCTTGTCCATGGCTTCGTCGAGGCCATCGATGGAAATTCCCGTGTAGGCCGCCGCCTTCAGTGCCTGAATGTTCCATCCCGTGACGGAAAGGTCGGTGTGGGCACCAACACCTTTGCCGTAACCGTATGCCCAACCTCCGTTTTCGTTTTGCCCCTTGACGACATGTTCGGAAGCTCGCTTGGCGAAAAGCTCGAGCTTCTTGATTTTGGTCATCGTGTAAGCTTCGCAAAGGGCGTAAGTCCTAATCGGATGGCTGTAGGATCCTTGATTGCCCCCCGCCATTTTTTCGGGCGGAGTAGAGGTGAGAAAGTTGATGGCTTTGTGTACGGTGGGACCGAATGCCGGCGAATCCTGCAACTCGCAATGTCCCAGGAAACTCAACAAGGCCATGGCCGTCATGGCGTTCTTGTCTTGCTTGGCTGGTTGACCGTCCTCACCTTTGGCGTCGCCGCCCCAAGAACCGTCCGCAGCTTGTGTGTTTTTGAGCCAATTCAAGCCGCGAATGATCGCCGTCTCGGTAATGTCTTTTCCCCCGCCCGAACGCAGTCTGGCTACCCGTTTTTTCGGATCGCAACGATTTTGCATGGTTTTTGGGAGATTAAGCCCGATGCCCGCGAGGGCGCTTTTCATGGCATCGTTGTTCATGCTGACTTCCCCTGTCTCGGGGGAAGCAACATCCACTACCGCAGATAGCTCCTTGACATCGATTTCGTTGAGGTCAGGCATTGCGATGTCGGAAATAGTGGTAGCTCGAAAAGTGGTTTTAACCGTTGGTTTCGCCTTTTTTTGCCGCTGCATCAGCTTAACTTTTTGTTGCTTCTGCTTTTGTTGGGTGGGAGCTACTCCTGCATCGGCGAAATCGGAAGAGCCTTCGCCGCCACCGGCTACGTAAATGATCAGTCCCCACATCACGACCAAAAAAATTGTTACGGAAACGAGGGAGACAAGCAGGCTGTTGAGCAGACGGTATTCCCTGAGATATTTGCCTAACGCGCTTTCTACCGGAGGGGCCACGGTGACGTGGTCGTGCTCTTCTTCCTCCATCGGGATTTCTTCGGGATATTCGGCTTCCTGATCCATGATCTTTTTTCTAAATGGTTTTAGTTTTATAACTAATGTAAGAGCGAACTTTCTCTAGGTCAAGTCCGGTCGATGGCGTTGCTTTTCTGCACTTCGATCTATTCCTCGTCATGCATCTAGCTTTATTCATAGCTCGAGCCTGATCAGGAATTCTTGCAATTATCTTATGGAGTAGTCTCGATTTTTACGTAATTTTAGGTAAGCTGTAAGATTGTAACTTGCGGTGTAATCAATGTAGATTGATGTTTCTAACTATTCCAATGCCTCTGAAATCCTTATATTCTTTCTTCTTTTGGTTTTTTTCGGCCATGCTTTTTTCCTCCGTGTCGGGCCAGGATCCCACACAGGATAGGAATGCCAGCATCAAAAAGGAACAGACTCCCAAGATTGAGCGAGTTGCCTCGGGCGTATATCGGGTAGAGACCATACTTTTAGACAAGAACAGGAACCAAGTTTCCTTTCCTGCCGTAGTCAATCAGGTTCATGGTCTGGTCGAGTACGGAATCGTTCACGAGAACGGCAAGACCCACGAATCCCTCTTTCGTACGAAAGTTCGTCCCATTCATCTGAACTTTGTGCTTCTGTTGGCCAAGTTGAAGCCCGCCAAGGGTTTTATCGAAAATCTTTGGGCGGAAAAACCCAAACCGATGGACGTGAGAGCTCACACGGTCGCCATAGACGTTTCTTGGGACTTCAATGGCTCGAAGGGCATCGCCTCTCTCGGATCGTTTGCCCTTAATGAAAAGGACGACCAACCGATTGGACCCAGTGCATTCGTCTTCACCGGTTCCAAGTTTCTCGGCGGTGATTTTCAAGCCGAGTCGACCGGTTCGATCCTTGCCGTTTATGCCGACGATTCATCCATGATCAATAGCGCCGACTACGACAGCAATAACGACGATGTGTGGTACGCCAACAAAAAGGCCTTACCTTCTCTGGAGACTCCCGTACTAATTACTTTGAAATTACCGAATAACGATCCGAAACCAAAACCGTTGCCAAGACCATGAAGCCAATTTGTTTTTTCTCCATCTGCCTAGGGTTTTTCCTTTCTGCCTTTTACGGTTATGGTGTGCCCAAAGCCGAAGAGACGGTTGAGGACAGACACAACCTGTCTCTCCGCAACGAAGTGGGGCGAGCCATCGAGAGGGGTGTGAAATGGCTCGCAACTGAACAAAACGCCACCTCCGGACAGTGGGGGGACGAAGAGTATCCCGCCATTACCGGCCTTTCATTGCGTGCCATACATGGTGATCCTGCCCGCAAACACGGCGACAAATATTCTGCCGTCCTAGACAAAGGTTACTCTTTTATTCTTTCCAAAACCCAGAGCGATGGAGGTATTTACGGCAAGGGCCTAGCCTCCTACAATACTTCCATTTGCCTAATGGCACTGTTGCAGCGCAAGAAACCCGAGTACAAACCGGTTATTCTCAAAGCCCGCAACTTTCTCATTAACCAACAGCATGATTTCGACTCTCGCGGAGAAAACGACAATGTTTTCGACGGGGGGATTGGTTATGGCGCCAGATGGGCCCACTCCGATCTCTCCAATACTCACCTCGCAATGGAAGCGCTCTTCTACACCAAGAAAATGATCGAAACCGAGGAGGGTGACAAACTCGATTTGGATTGGAAAGCCGCCATTGCCTTTGTCGAGAAATGCCAGAATCTCCCTGAGAACAACAAGGAGAAGTGGGTTAGCGAAGATCCTGCGGACCGTGGCGGTTTCGTATATTTTCCGGGCAGCAGTATGGCGGGCGAGCGAAAGTTGGCCGACGGAAAGGTGGCTTTGCGTTCATACGGAAGTATGGGTTATGCTGGCATGCTTAGCTTTATTTACGCCGAAATGGATCCCAAGGATGCCCGCGTGAAAGCCGTTAGGGATTGGCTCGCCCAAAACTACAGCGTGAAGGAGAATCCGGGTCTTGGTCCACAGGGCATGTTCTATTATTTTCATACCATGGCAAAAGCCCTTTCTCTTTCTGGTTCTGAAAAGATAAAGGCCAAGGATGGTTCCCTCCATGATTGGCGGCATGAACTTGCCCGGAAACTTTTCGACCTACAGAACCCCAAGGGTTACTGGCTCAATGAAAATGGACGATGGTGGGAGCGCGACCCTGTGCTCGTTACCTCTTACGCCTTACTCACTCTTGAACGTATTTACTACAGTCTGTAGCTTTTTGCTTCTTCCTTTTCTTCGATCCGGGCGTTTGTCCTTTCGAGCGACATTGTGCGTCCTGCTGTTCCTGTTTCCGGCTTTTGCTCAAAGCTTTTCTGAAAAGTCGGTAATCGTTCCAAGCAAACCCGGCGATTCTCCAAGTCTCGCCAAGGTAGGAACGGGTTTAATTTTTGCAGATCTTCGCGAAGGAGATTCTCGTGAACTCGTATTGAAAAAACTGAAAGCAGCGAAATTTCGGGAAATTCATGAAGAAAAGGAAAAACGCCTGATCCGTTGCGCTGCCAAGTTGAATGGTTTTCGCTACGAACTTGCCTGCAAGCTTGACGAGGATGGTAAGCTTTTGCTCTGTCTCCTAGAGGGAAGCAAGGGTTGGCAGTTTTCTTTTTACGATGAAACACTTGAACCACAATGGAACAACCTTCGGGGGATTTTGTCGGCGTTTTACGGCCCGAAGCGTTCTTCTCGACCACTTCCACCACTCGACAAGGTGCCCATGGGAGATCCCGGCGGATACGTGACCGATACTTGGGATCTGCCCGACCGTATTCTCCTGCTCACCGTACAGGCATTTCAAGTCAAGGATTGCTGTACCAAGCGGATGGTGGACTACTCCGGTTGCACCTTGCTCATTCAGCCCAAGTAAATGTTGTAGGCTTAGCCTGCCTGTGTTTTGCGATGGTTTCCATTTCTCGTAGTTGAAAAATCTTCGAAAATGGGCATCCTGTCCCTTTTTCTCCAAGTTAACCCATGGGTATTTTTTCAAAATTTCGAGCCGGATTCCGACAAGGTAGTCAAGCCATTCGCGGTGCTTTCGATCTTCTTTCCGGTCGAGGGAAACTAGACGAAGACACCCTTCTTGAGCTTGAGGAAGCCCTTTATGCAAGCGATTTCGGTGTGGAGACAACGGAGGAAATCCTCGATGGCATTCGCGAAGCTCACCGTAAGGACAAGGAACTTCGTGGTAAGGACGCCGTTGTTTTAGCGAGAACGATCCTCACTCGAGTCTTGGATGGGGCCGAAAGTGGTTTCGCGCCAAGTGAATCGCTCGAAGACAAACCCGAGGTCGTCTGCTTGATTGGCGTAAACGGTTCCGGCAAAACTACGACCTGCGCCAAGCTCGGGCACCTCTGGACAAATACCGGGAATTCCGTCCTTCTTGGAGCCTGTGACACTTTTCGAGCCGCCGCAACCGAGCAATTGAAGAGTTGGTCAACTCGTTTGAGCCTTGAAATCGTGTCCGGGCATCACGGTTCTGATGCCGCCGCGGTTGCTTATGATGCTTATGAGGCTGCAGAATCACGGGGCCGCGATCTCTTGCTTTTGGATACTGCCGGCCGCTTGCACGTCAAGGAGGGGCTCATGGAGGAGCTCTACAAGATGCGACGAGTGCTCCAAAAAAAGAATCCTGCAGCTCCACACCATTCTTGGTTGGTTGTTGATGGGTCTACGGGTGTGAATGCCGTCGAGCAGGCACGCGTCTTTCACGAGAGGTTTGGTCTCACCGGACTGGTCGTGACTAAGCTTGACGGAACCTCCAAGGGTGGAGCGATTGTAGGAATTTATCGGGAGTTGAAACTCCCCATTCACTTTATAGGCCTTGGGGAAGCTCCTGATGATCTGCAGCCTTTTTCGGTCGATCATTATGTGGATTCCATTCTTCCTTTGGAGGTCGAAACAGTCGAGGATTAGAGTTTCTGCCTGCCTCCGGTTCATGTTTGTCATTTCCGTTTTTTTTCGCATGCTTCGGTGGAGTAGATGGTTATACAAGAAAAGGTGGTCCAACCATTGCGCGTTGGGCTGGGTGAACGTTCCTACGAGATTTTCGTTGGGCGTAACCTTTCTGGTGACATCCGGCGTATGGTTGAATCCCTGCGCGAAAGCAACCGACGGATCGTGGTGTTGGCGGACGAGCAACTGGCAACTCTTCAACCGACTTTTCTTACCGATGCGTTTGGCGATTGTCCAAGGCTTGAGCTACCTTCAGGGGAAACCACGAAGTCTCTAGAAAAGCTTGGGCTTGTCTTGGATTTCCTTGCCGACTCAAAACTGGATCGTTCGGCTTGCGTTTTCGTAGTTGGGGGAGGGGTGACCGGTGACCTTGGCGGTTTTGCGGCAGCTTCCTTCCTTCGCGGAATCGACTTCATTCAAGTTCCGACCACCTTGCTGGCAATGGTCGATAGTTCCGTGGGAGGGAAAACGGGCATCAACCTCTCGGCGGGCAAGAACCTCGTGGGTGCTTTTCATCAACCTCGAGCGGTTTTTGCCGATGTGGATCTGCTTGCCTCTTTGTCGCCTCGGGAATTTGCGGCGGGCATGGCGGAAGTGATCAAGTACGGACTCCTCGGCGATCGAGAGTTGTATGAGCGTCTACTCAAGTCGGAGGCATTTACTGCGACTAGTCCTGAGATTGGGGATATCATTAAGCGTTGCTGTCAAAACAAAGCTCGAATTGTTGAAGGAGACGAGCGGGAAACCGATTCCGGGGTTGGTGGCCGAGCTCTGCTTAATCTTGGGCACACATTCGCTCACGCCATAGAGGCTGTCGCCGGTTATGGGGAATATTTACATGGCGAAGCAGTGGCAATCGGGATGGTTTGCGCCCTTCGTCTTTCAGAAAAACTGGAATTTTTGGAACTCGGGAATGGTCCCGATTTGGAAGCTTTGCTTGGTCGACAAGGTTTGCCCACGGTTTTGCGTGCTCCTTTGGCGTTGAAACCGTTACTGAATGCGATGCACTCGGACAAAAAGGTCAAGGGTGGTATGCTTCGCTTTGTGGTGATGGATGCCGTTGGCGTGTCCCGCGTGGCGGAAGACGTTCCACTTTCCCTTGTGGAGGACACTTGGCGAACGATTGGCGCCTCATAGGGAATTGACGATGGCGTGCTTCGAGGAAGAGGTGGTTCGAGCTTATTTCGAGGTGAACGGTTTTCTCGTTCGCTCGGCCGGGCATCCTTCCGAGGCGGGCAAAAAGAGGGCCGGCGCCTTGCCCACTCTGGCTGTCTTGAATCCTGAGGTGACGGAAAACGCCACCAACTTTAGTTTTCGCCTCTTCACCACTGACATTGGGAGGATTCGTGCCGCTATCGTTTCCATTCTGAGTTGGGATTCAATCGGTTTTTCGGCAAACTTACTTTCGAGCGATGCCGGTTTGCTGAAGTTCATAAAGGCGGAGGTCACGACCAAGCGCTTGAAGTCGGGTTTTTCTCCCCCAGTCAATTTGCCCGAGGCTCGTATGGGCAATTGTTTGCGACTGCTCGTGTTGCCTGCCTTGCCCCACGCGGAAGAAAAGATTAGAGAAGCTTTGGAAGTTTTGCGAGAAGCTGGGGTACAAGGAGTCTACACTTTTCGCGTTATGTTGGAAAACTTATTAGGTCGAGTGAAACCCAATAGCGACTACTCGAAGTCGGAGTCGTTGCAAGCCCTTCGTATCATCAAGGCCTACGGTCTTGCGAAGGAACCGCAACTTGAGATGTTCGGTGATTAATGGGATGACTGCCTCTATTCACGAAACCGCCATACTGGGAGCAGGGGCGAAACTGGGCTCTAATGTCAGGATAGGCCCTTACGCGATTGTGGAGGACGAGGTTGAATTGGGCTCCGATTGTTTTGTGGAGGCCCATGCAATCGTGAAAAATGGAACAGTGCTTGGGGATGGGTGTCGGGTAGGGCATTTTGCGGTGGTGGGTGGTGAACCTCAATATCTCGCGTTCGATCCGGCGACATCCTCGGGAGTCAAGGTGGGCAAGGGTACTCGTATCGGCGAGGGAGTCACCATTCACCGATCCATTCGTGAAAAAGAGGTTACGTGCGTTGGCGATAATGTTTTTCTCATGGGGTATTCGCATGTGGCTCATGATTGCTTGGTGGGAGATCAAGTCGTGGTTGCCAATGGGGCATTGCTGGGCGGGCACGTCGAATTGGGAAAATACTGCTTTGTCGGTGGAGGTGCAGCTTTTCACCAGTTCGTCAGGGTAGGGGACGGGGCTATGGTCGGTGGCATGGCCGAGGTTTCGGTTGATGTCCCGCCCTTCGTTACCGTTGCTCGTCGCAATCTCGCCTGCGGTCTGAATCTCGTGGGTTTGCGTCGTCGAGAGTTTTCCCAAAAAGTGATTGGAGACATAAAGGAATGCTACCGAGCAGTCTATTTTCACGAAGGAAACCCGCAGAGTCGCGCGGAGGAGACATTGGCGTCGGGCGAACTTCCCTCCACCTCGCAAGGGAGAGAATTCTTGGAGTTTTTTCTATCCGGTGAGCGAGGCTTTGTTCGAAACCGAAAGAAGCAAGTTCCCGAAGATGACTCTTGAGCTTAGGCTCATCGCACATTATTTTGAAGTCTCTTTAGATGAGCGTAACGCTAAATATGGATACTCAACCCGATCTTGTTCGCAAAGGCGACGAACGACTGGTTCGCCTTACCGGATCCGCTGGCAGCAAGCTGCATAAACTTATTGATCGTGAACAAACAGGTGATTTTTTACGTATCCGAATTACAGGTGGCGGATGCAATGGTCTTTCTTACAATATGAAATTCGTCCCATTGGGAAAGAAAGGTGATATTCTAGTTGAAAGTGCAGGCGTTGGCGTCCTTGTTGATTCCAAGACCGCGCTTTACTTGCGGGGCACGACGCTTGAATTTTCCGACAAATTAGTCGGTGGAGGTTTCAAGTTCCAAAACCCAAACGCCAAAGCTAGCTGTAGTTGTGGCGAAAGCTTCAACCTATAATTTATTATTTCCTTTTCTAAACGAAATCCTCTTTAAAAAGCTTGCCTCGCCTCACTTAGAGAGCAATCCTTTATTTTTTCGTAGATAATTTTCTTCCAAATCCATGGTCCTTTCTCAACCCCTTAATAGCCACCACCTGTCGGTGTGAATCAACTACATGGGCAAAAAGCCTAGCGGCAAAGGTAAACGCCGGTTTCAACACAACCGGAATTTCATACGAAAAAACCAACGCATTCGCGTACCAGAAGTTCGCGTAATTGGACCGAAGGGCGAAATGCTTGGCGTGATGGCTCCCGAAGAAGCTTTGGTTATTGCCAAAAAACATCGACTGGATCTTGTCGAGGTAGCACCTACTGCACGTCCACCCGTGTGCCGCATCCTGGAGTTCGGCAAATATAAGTACGATCTAAGCAAGAACAAGAAGAACAAGGAAAATAGCGGTGGAAAACGCGTCAAGGAAGCGAAATTCCGACCTCGTATCGATACGCACGACTACGAAACCAAACTCCGACGGTCCGAGAAATTTTTACACCAAGGTTTCAAGCTCAAGCTCACAATGATGATGCGTGGGCGCGAAATGGAGCACATGGATATAGGCTTCGGTCGTCTGAGACAGGCTGTAATTGACTTGTCGGGGGTCGGTCGCGCGGACGACGAACCGAAGCGCGCGGGTCGATTCATCATGGTGAACCTTTCACCTCTTCCCAAGAACCAACACGTCCTCAAATATAATTCCGTAGCCGAAGCGACCGTGGAAGTTCCCGATGAGCAAGACGAGGAGGAAGAAATTGACGAGGAGGGTGGCGAGGAAGTCGAGGAGCACGATGACGAAGTAGAATCCGAAGAACTGGCCGAAAAAGATGATTCGGGGACCGAGACCTCTGCAACGTCGAAAGTGGATTCGGATTCGGAAGATTGAATCTTCCTTCATTCGCCACTGCGGAACCTGAATCTGCAGATGGAATTGAAGCATTTGTTTTTTGTTGCCGCAGGCGGTGCCTTGGGGTCCGTATTGCGGACATGGTTGTGGCATGTTCTGCGTGGAGGATTCCCATGGTCTACGATTGCAGTTAACGTGGCGGGATCATTTCTCATAGGCGTTTTGTTTCATACTTTGGGGAATGACGAAGATAATTTGAACCTGCGCTTCTTTTTAATTGCCGGATTGTGTGGAGGTTTTACTACTTTTTCTACTTTCAGTCTAGATGTGCTAAAGCTTTTTCGCGATGGCCATGCCTGGCTGGCGTTGGGGAACGTCGCACTTTCTCTCGTCTGTTGCCTAGTCGCTGTTTTCGCGGGTTGGCGGTTGGCTGTCGCGAGCTAAGTGTCTTCAAAAAGTTCGCTTGCGGCTGATTTATTCGTGTGCGACCCTATAAAGAGCATGCGCATACCTCTTTTTCTTAGTTTCACCGCCACTATCTTGTGCGTTCACATTGAAGGTGCGGTAGCTCCGTCCCCATTTCTGCCGCCCGGGTATAATTCCCGTCCGACGGAAAAACCAATCCAATCTCCGAGAAATCCTAAACCTCAAACACCGAACGTCCAAATATCAAAAGAAATTGAATTAGGCGGATTTTTCTCTCTTGGGACCGGGGAGAGCCGGAAACTTTATTTTTCCCTTTTCAACAAAAAGGTGAACCACGCGCAATGGATCACCATTGGGGAAAAAACGGATGAGGATTTTCTCGCCGAATCCTTTGATTTCGATACGGAAACCCTGACGGTACGTTTTGGGGACTCTTCGCACGACCTATCCCTGCGGATGGCAAAAGGTACTTCGGGAGGAAAACCCGGGTCGTCGAATGCTCGCAATGTTGCATCGACCACCGCGTCCACTCCAGGCAAACCTCGCGTCATGCCGCCCCGACCCAAGACCACTCCAACCTTGCCTCCATGGCTTGCCAATCGATCGGCGTCCGGTTCGTCTCGCGCGGGTGGTGGTTATCCCGGTTCTTCTCCTTCCAGAGGCGGAACGAGCGGTCTAAGTTCAGCGAGTGCCTCACAGGCAACGCGAACCTTTTCCGGAGGACGTTCAGGTGGCTATGTTCCACGTCCTATAAATAGCGTCAATTCTCCTGGCGTGTCGTCTCCTTCTACGGGTGTAGCTACACCCCTGACCGGCACTCCTTCTTCCCCACGATCAACGAGTTACGTCCCGCCTTCTGGAAACGGAGTGGGTTCCCCCGTTGTTTCGCCTCCTTCAACTCCAGAGGTTTCTCCTATAAGAGGGATATCATCGGAAATTGCTCCCGCAACTGATGAAAGTGCTTCTGCCTTTACTCCTCAGGTATCTAGTGGACGCTCTCCTTCCACCTCTATCTCCGGGAGTTCCATTACTGGATTTGATTCTTCCGAGGAAACGGGCGGAACTATTTCATCGGGTTCACCGATCGACCTGAACAGCCTGCCACCCCCTCCACCCCCGCCCGATATTCTTCCTCCGGGACCTCCTCCCAACATTATCCCTTCCCGTGAGGATTAGCTCTGCGGCGGTCCTTGGACCTACGCTTCTTCTTTTATCTTTTGTAGCTGCGCAGAATCAACGGCGTATCGGAACTCGACACGATGTTTCGCTTGAGTTGCATCGTCAAATGGGTAGCAACCTCGGTTCCTTTTCATCGGGCGATAATTTTCCCGATCTTTCCCCGGTCGGTCTCGTTCAGTCCGGTAAAGGTTTTATTGGAACAGGTACCTTAATTTCTCCAACCATAGTTGTGACAGCCGGACACGTGTTGCGTGGGAGTTACAAAGCAAAAGCGCCGGTTGCATCCGAATGGACTTTTTCCCTGGGTTCGGACTCACTGAAACCAACTGCGACTTACTCCGTTTCCGAAATTATTCTCCACCCTGGTTGGACGGCTCGATTGAGTTATGAAGGCGGTATTGGAGACGGTGACATACTTGGTCTCGATCTTGCCTTGCTGAGACTTGATTTACCTGTAACCGGGGTGACTCCTGCTCGTTTTAATGCCGGAGATTCGGAACTCATCGGGTCTCGAGTAATTCTTGCCGGTTACGGAAGCATTGCCGATGGGAAAAGAGGTGTCACTTCGGTTGATAATTTCGATCGATTGGCTGGCGAAAATACATTGGATCGAGTCGTCGAAACCGTGAATGCCTCTAATGTTCTCCAACACTATAGGGGAGGGGTGCTTGGCGTTGATTTCGATAGCCCCGATGAATTTTTCAATTCTCTTGGCTCGACAGCTTCTCCCATCGATTATTTAGGGTCGGGATCGAGTGCTTCCACACCTTTGCCTTATGAAGCGACCACGGCAGGGGGCGATAGCGGTGGTCCGGCCTTTGTGAGAATGAATGGCGTGTGGAAAGTTGTCGGTACCGTTTCCTATGGAACCGAGAGTTCCGTTTACGGGGACGTTACTGTTTACACTCGTTTAGCTTCGCAATCGGATTGGTTTAGAATATACCTCGAACGCTGGGCACCTGCACGTCGGGCGGGCTTTGGGGAGTGGTTGAATCTTGATTGGTTGGGGAATTTCGCCACTTATCAAGGGGATTGGATCTTTCATGAAAAACTCGGCTGGTTTTATTCTCCAGGCAATGGAGCTGATGAGTTTTGGGCATGGCAAACTGAACTCGGCTGGTGGTGGACTAGCATCAAAGCCTATCCTTACTTTTATGCGGACGAAGGCAAATGCTGGCTCTATTTCTCTGCCAGTGATTCTACTCCCTCCCGCTGTCGCTTCTACAATTATGAGATTAAGGATTGGGAAATCTTTGAGCGCTAGGCTTTAAAAGCTCTCGCTTTTTCTCCCTTTTCGGCAAAAAATATTCTTGTTAGCATGGAACCAATTCTAAGTCTCTTTCGTCGCCACGAGCTTTTTTGGCAGTTTCTTTCACGTAACGTAAAAGCTCGTCATCGTGGCAGTGTTCTGGGAGCTATATGGCTTGTCGCCAATCCTCTCCTAATGCTAAGTCTCTATGTTTTTGCATTCGGCGTGGTTTTCGGAGGCCGCTTCACCGACTCCCCCGACGAATCAACTCTCGATTACGCCCTCGGGGTTTTTCTCGGTCTCAATGTCCTGGGTCTTGTGTCGGGTGTCATTGGCGGTGCTCCCGGAGTGATCGTGGGCCAACCGAACTTCGTTAAAAAGGTCGTCTTTCCGCTAGAAATACTGCCCGCCGCGATGGCGGGAGCCCTTGGCTACGACCTTCTCATCGGTCTAGGGCTCTGTCTCGTCGGCATTTCTTCTCTCGGACCGGGGTTGACTCTTTCCGCTTGTTGGATTCCCGTTATCGTCGCACCTGTTTTTTTCATTGCTTTGGGCTTGGCGTGGTTTTTTTCCGCCCTCGGCGTTTTTATCCGAGACATAGGTCAACTCGGAGGATTCCTCGGGTTAGGCTTATTATATGCCAGTGGCGTTTTCTATTCCGCGGACAAGGCCCGTGAAGCCGCTCCGGGTATCTGGGTTTTCTTGAAGTGGAATCCTCTGATTCACGTCATCGACTCTCTCCGGCAAGTTTGCCTTTGGGGAGGCGAGCCCTCGTTTCTGGCGTTGGCCTATGTTTGGGTGTTCGGCGTTATCATTTTGCTCATCGGCGCTTGGTTCTTCCATCGTCTACGTCCCGCTTTTGCCGACGTCTTGTGAGGAGGAGGGAGTTTTTAAGTCACCCAGCCTTTGACCGCGACTTCTCCGTCTCGGCTAGTTTTTTCACATGGCGGAGTACTCGCGCGTGGATACGGTGGATGAGAAAATCCGACCACAATTGCCAATAGCTTGCCGGCCACATGTTGTGGCGATACCAAGTGGTGCCGATGAGGCGGGTTTGGCCATCGGGTAGCGGAACGAGGCGAAATTCGCCTCGTTCGCTTTGCAGATGCCCGTCGAGATGGGGGGGGGCGGATATCGTATGGAGAGAGTTCCTTCATTGGCGGCGGTTGCTCCGTTACGTCGAATGCCAAGGTGTTTGGCTCGTCCCAGACCGTAATCGGTTCGACAAAGGCTCCCGTGGTGAAAATACAGTGCCGTACGGCGCCAACGCCCTTTCCCTCGATCTCGGCGGATATCGGGCAAGCCACGCCCGCTTTGAAGAGCCAGTCCTCGGGCGGGGGAAGTTCGGAAAAAGAAACGACATGTAGCCAAACGGTTTCGGGCGGAGCGTTTACCACTACCTCTGAGCGAACGGCGAACAACGGCACCTCAGATTCGACCTTTTTTTCAAATCCCATTAGAAAGAATATGGCGATGAATATGGCGAGGGATGGATTTCCGTGATTCGGTCGTCGTTGTACGAGATGACCGACCGCTCCCCCTAGGAGTGCAAGTGGAAAGGCAATAGGTGCGGCCATCGCCAGACAGATTAGGCCCTCAATCGCCAGAAGTAGGAGAAAGAGGAATGCAAATGCTGCGGCTAGGGCGGCTACACCTAAGCTGCCGCCAAGGCTCCGTTCCTTGTGATGTCCATAAGTGACGGCGGCGACCAATCCCATCGCAAAGGGCAACCCCACGAAGAATCCCCAGCCATAGTGTTGAAAAAATGAAAATTCTAGGGTTAACGTGATTATGCCTACCGCGCACATGGCCGAAAAACCACCTGACAAAGCGGCGCAGTTGACGTTGCCTTGCGGAATGATTTGATCGAGCCACGATTGCGACCTTTTTCCGGAAGTTTTTCCTGAATCCATGCCTCTTTCACGGAGTAACGTAAGCAACAGGAAGAACAGTAGATTTACGAAAGGAGCGAAAAATAGGACGGCCAACCACAAAGGCCAATCCATTGCCCGCAACCTCTTTATCGTCAGTATAATCCCAATGTAAATGAAGGGAAGAGCCAGTCCTGACATGGCAAGGATCGCACTTTTGTCGTCGTGGAAAAACTCGTTCCATCCCTTGGTTGGAATTAGGTAAGCCAACGGTAGAAGAAAGAGGTTGTCGTTGTGAATAAAGGTATCGGCTATGAGTCGATCCAGATTCCATTTCACAAAGAATAACGATACGCCGACGAATGCATAACTGCGGCGGTCAACTTTCCCTTTCCATGAGAAAAGAAAACTCGCTAATTTCTTTATGCCCATGATTCTCACTTTAGGTAGCAATTCTTTTTCCTCAAGCTTCTCCGTATAGCGTTTTGGCTGTCTGTCTCCAAGTGAAGCCTGCAGCTCGTTCGCGGGCTTTTTGCCCGAGGCGTAGCCTAAGTTCATCGTCACGAAGCAGACGTTCGAGGGCACGCGCTAGATCGTCCGAATCATTGGGGTCGGCCAGCAAGCCTGTTTCGTTATGGACTACGGCGTCCTCTACGCCTCCCGTACGGTGGCCAAGGGCAGGTAGGCCGTGAGCGGCGGCCTCGAGGTAAACGAACCCGAACCCTTCAACGCTATGAGGGTGAGGGACACTCGTGAGAGCGAATAGATCCGAGCTTTCGTATGCGATGCGGACGTCGTGATCCTGTAGGTCTCCAAGAAAGTGCACGGGTATGCCTGCCGAATCGGCTTGCTCGCGTAGTCCTCGGGCGTAATGAGGACGCACCTCGGGACCTATGATGTAATACTCCAGACCTGCCTTTAACTCGTTCGGCATTTGTCTAATGGCGTCAAGCATGCGGTCCTGTCCTTTTCGAGGATGGAGTCGTCCGACGGTGAGCATTCGAAGTTTGCCTTCGGTGTTTTCGTCTTCGTTATCCTTGTTCTCGGGTAAGAAGAGTCGTCGTGCGGCCCCAGGGGCAAGCACGATCTTTGAAGCCAATTCCGGGAAGCGAGCAAGAAGGGCCTTTCTGTTGAAATGTGAAAGAAGATGAATCTCGTCTGCCTTCCTCAGAAGCTTGCGAAAGAAGAATTTCTCTAGGGGGAATCTGCTGAATAGGGGTATCTCGGAACCATGCAGAGTAATGATCAGTCTTTTTGGCAATAATCCGGTGAACGAGTCCAACCGCGCGAAAGCCCGGAGGGATCCGGGTTCCGCAAGATGTACGATGCTGCCTGCTAACTCGGCGACTTTTCTCCGAACTTCTCTGATGAGACCCACAGAACAACGCCAATCCTGAGAACCTCGAAGGGGTAGCGAACTAAGGGAGTAGGGGAGGGACGCGTTGCTTTCAAGATCGGGTTTTACAGGTGCCCAAACCTTTACGTCGTGACCGAGCGATGCTGCTGCGTAAGCCATTTCCTCGCAATAGACTCCTGCTCCACCCCGTTTCGGGGGGAATTCATGTGTGAGAAGATTTATCTTGTGCCTCGCCATATCAAGAAGGTTCAACCATTGTTGACGAACGGTTACATGGAGAAAAGGCGAATTTTCCGCATATGAAAAAACTCGGAGACATTTACAGGACGGCTTTGATCACTGGAGGCACTTCCGGGCTGGGGTTGGCATTTTCAAAAATGTTGGTGGGAGAAGGCGTCAAAGTAGTCTCTGTTTCTCGTAACCCTGACCTTTTGCCAAAGGTGAAAGGGTTGACCGGAGTGTCTCTTGATTTGGCAAACATGGCTTCCGTAAGTGACTTTGTCGAGGGATACCTTGTGGAACCGGGTGTGCCCGATCTCTTGGTGAACAATGCCGGTCATGGTGCTTTTTACGAGTGGGGTGTATTTCCCGAGAATGAGATCGTCCGACAAATTGACGTATTGTTGTCTGCACCCATACGGCTATGTCGAGCCTTTGCTCCTCCGATGGCTGAGCGTGGAAGCGGCGGGATCGTGAATGTGAGTTCGATCGCAGGAATGTTTCCATTGCCCTACATGCCCCTTTATAATGCAACGAAGGCGGGTCTCTCTTCTTTTTCCACCAGCTTGGCCTTGGAGTACAAAGATGTCCCTTTTGTCACCGATTTTCGTTTGGGAGATTTTCGGACGAATTTTAACGAAGCGGTAAAAAAGGAATCCGTGCTGGAAAATGATTCCCGGCTTGGTCAAGCGTGGTCAAAAATCGAGAAACAGTTGAATTCATCCCCCGACCCCATCGTTGCCGCTCGCGCTTTGCGTGGAGTTTTACGCCGTAGACGAGGTGGCATAATTTATTCCGGTGGCTTTTTCCAAGTCCGTCTAGCCCCTTTGCTTTTTCGTATTCTTCCCTCTTGGGTTGTATATGCTTTTCTTAGGAATCGTTATAAGCTCTAAGCGACTTATTCCTATCCTAAAAAAAGAAACCCTCGCCAATTGTAGCGAGGGTTCCTTGTTCTAAAAATACGAACTACTTGTCAGTTCAAGGTGTTGTATAGGCACTGCCGTCAGGAGTGATCCATGAACTGTCTGAATAGCGATAGAACTTACGGTTGCCGTTTGCATTGGCCGTGAAGTATAGCCATCCCGCTTGAGAGGAGGAGTATACGTAGTATTTCCCTGCAGCCGCATCGTAATAGGAAGGACCAGTCCAGAACCAACCCAGCTCTGCATCGAAAAACCAGTAATTTCCGTCCCCTGCGTCAGCCGTGAAGAGCCAACCGTGAACATCGTGATAGACCCAGCCTGAAGCTGCATCGTAGAAATTGCCGAACCAACCGAGGTTATACCATTCGCCCGTTGTCGCAGCGTCTACTTTACTTAAGCCCTTTGCCAAATCGGAGACATCGGCATTTGAGACTGCCGCAATGTTTGTGAAGTGGTCGGTTGTTGCATAGATAACGCTGGCATTTTTGTCGAAGGTACTCGATTTGAGCTCATCCCAAGCGTTCTTAGTCGTTGAGTAAAACTTAGCTTCCATGTTGTTCGGGTCGAGACCTTGAGCAAGGATGGCGTTCTTATCGACGGGAATCTTCAGGATTACGTCCTTCTTGAAGTTGCCTTCGACTTTCTTGCCGCTGGAATCGAATAACTCGATTGAGTAGGCGTATCCTGCGGGTTGGTCGTTGGCAGTTTTTGTCAATCCCTTGGCGGTTGGAGTGACAACAGCCCTTACGGAGGTTTCGGTTGAGGGTACGTTGGCAGCTCCGCCTGGGATGGTAACTTCAGTGCCGTCGGGAAGCTTTGTCACGAAGTCTTTGGATGGATCAAAGGTGCCGTTAGTGCCGTCGGGAACTTCGAACTTGGGCTTCTTGAGCATGACGTCCAAACCGCTTAAGGTATCTAAATTACGCAAGTCTGCATCCAATTCAAAATCGGCAAGATAGATTGTCTCGGATCCATTGTCGTCCATCTCGCCGTAGTCGGCTCCTATGTGCCATACGGTACCCTTTGGAACCTTCAATTTGTAAGATCCGTTGTCGTCGGCCTCACCTTCAATCTTTCTGCCATCGTCGGACCATGCATAGACGTATGCCCCGGGGAGCGTGTTGTTAGCGTCGTCTCGAATGCTTCCTTCTACGAAATTATCCTCTATTATCTTCCCTAGTACAAGACTCCGGCCAGCTGCGTTGCTGGTGGAAAGATCGACAATTTGTTCCTTGGGTTCAAGATATCCTCCATCACGTAGATCTTGAGGAAGGTAAGCTCCCAATTCGTATTTGCCACCCGGAAGAACCGTCAAGGAGAAGCTACCGTTTGCATCGGTTTCTACTTCAGCGGAGAATTCATCGAGCGTGGACGTTCCTTCCCGGGAGACCCACACGAAGGAGGTGCCGGTTACAGATGCGTTGTTTTCATCAACCACAGTGCCAGAGATCGTTGCGGAAGCACTTCGAAGGGTGAAGTCTTGCGTTACGGATTGTCCCTTGATGGCCTTGACTTCAATCGATTTGCCCGTCCTTGCTTGCAAGTTGCGCGATTGATCATCCGATTCAATCATGTAACTCAGTAGCCAGCGACCGGGGGATAAGGTCATGGAGTAAGTCCCGTTGTCTTCGACTGAGGCCGTCTGCCAACCTCCCCCGTCACCTTTTACGGCTTGTACCTCTCCCGTGAGTCCAGTCAAGCTCGTGCCGTTCAATTTCAATGTGCCCGTTAAGATGGCATCGTTGGCCTCCAGATTAAAAGCAACTTCAGTAATTACAGTGCCGTTTGCATCCAGATCATGGAGTACGCCTGATTCATCGAGTTCCAAAAGCTTTTCCGTTGGATTTACGTAATCGGAACCAGGTGGCATCCAGAGACCGACGTAGTATTGCCCGGGAACACCCGGGAACTCGAATTTGCCACGAGAATCAATGGGTACCTCGGCCACGATTTCATCGAATTCGCCTTCATCCGAGTTTGCCCGCTCGGCATAAGCCCAAGCATCTATGCCCCTAACTGCTTTGCCCGCTGCATAGACGACGCCATTTACTTTCGCACCGGCTTCTATTGCAGTGAAGTCGAGCGACGGTGGCGTTTTACCCTTGGCGGCGCGAACTGATTTGGACGGTTGCGGTAGATACGGAGGGATACTACCGTCTTCAGCCGGCAGTAATTCAAATCCGACTTCCCACTGTCCCGGTGAGACGGCCAAACTATAGGCTCCGTTGACGTTTGTCACATCTGAAACATAGCCAGCTTCTTCACTCCAAGCCCAAACTTCTACGTTCGGCAATAGTTTCCCTTTATCCGTTTTCACTTTGCCCTTGAGCTTTATGTCGCGGGCTTCGAGAGCAAATGCTCCTACGTTTACCGAGTCCTTGCTGACTCGAGCGAATTTCACTTCGCTGCTTGCAAACCCTTTCAGCTCGGGTTCCACCCATACGGACACCTCGTAGTTCCCGGGTCGCAGTGGTATTTCAAAATTACCTTCGGAATCAAGTTCGGCCCAATTGCCGTTTCCTTCGTTGTCGAGAGCATCGATGGAGACGAACTGGGAAATATTCGCCCATGAAGTTTTGCCAGAGGGCAGTGCGACGCTACCGGTTATTTTTCCGCCGGAAGCTCGCTGAACGGTGAAATTGATGGATTTGCTTTCCTTGTTCGTATCACGCTTGAAACCTATTCGCTTGGGTTGAGCTTCATAAATCCAATCCACTTTGACGTCGTGCGGACGATATACGGTTACCTCCCACTTGCCAGGTCCGGCAACAAGCTCGAAACTACCATCCGATTCGGATAAGATGGAACTCCAACCTTCACCTTCTTCCCGCCAAGCTACTACCTCGGCTCCTGAAACGGTGTTGTTGGAGTCATCGAAAACATAACCCGTAATCGTCTTCCTTGGTGGAGCAAGATAAATTATTGGGTTGGAGGTCTTCACGCTCTTTGAATCGAGAGTCATATTGCCTTTTGCAGTTTCCGCCTTCACCTGGTACTGATAGGTTTCTCCGGGTTTTACGGAGGTATCTACGAAGGAGGAAACTTTGCCTGTTGGCTTATCATCATCGGAGCTGAAAATGCTTCGGAACGATGATTCCGTTGTGGACTTCCTCTCAATGTCGAAGCGGTTTGCTTTTGCTTCGCTCTTCCAGTTGATCCGAATTGCGTTCCCCAGTTTGAGATCACGATCCGGGTTACGTACGTTAAACGTAATCGGTTCGGGACTGAGGGCGGAGAGTTGGCCGGGCAAATCGATCACCAAGGCGTACTGACCTGCGCTTTCCAAATTAAACGAGAAAACCCCTTTCTCATCCGTTTCTCCAAAAGCCTCGTTGAAGACTATTTGTTCCGTTTCTTTCAATGAATCTTCTAAGTCGAAGTCAGGTTCACCATCGCCATCGTCATCTTGATAGGCCCAAACGTGAGCATTAGCTAGAGGAGTGTTTCGTGTTTCTCCTGTGGCCGGATCTTTGCGCGGGAATAGAATTTTCCCGTAAACATTTGAGGATTGAAGGACGAGCGCAATGCCGCTTGCATTCGCTTCCATCAAGTTGAGATCTACGGAATGTGATTCGCGGAAACCACGGTAGGCTTCGGAGTCGAAAGGAGGTTCGGCTAGAACAACCCAGTCGTCTCGAGCGGGAATATCCTTTAGTTCGAAACTGCCGTCTGCTCGGGTGCTTACGTGATCCAACCAAAGCAAATAGTCTTTCGTGTGTGCTATGATACTGGCTTTCGGTACGCCTGTTCCGTCTCTGGTTTTTACCGTTCCTGAGATAGATGCACCAACTGGGGCTGGTTCGTCGATCTCATCATCGATGTCTTCATCGTCTTCGTCGATCATCCATGCGAAACCGAACCTCTCTGCTTCACTCTTTTCGAAGGATTTAAGGGTGGCTCGACCTAGATTTGTTTCGTTTCCATCAGTCAGGGTAATGGGAGCTCCCTTATCCCAGTCGGTATTGTGCCATGCCGTGGCGCCTGATTCGTCGATTATTCTAAAAGCGTCCTCATACCCGTCGGCTTCGACTTGCAATTTATAAGTGCCGCCGGGAACCTTGATTTCGTAGGTCCCGTTGAAATCGTTGCTTTCGAATGGATTTACGGAGTGAACTTCCGGGAAAATGACTTCTCCTTGATCGTCCTCTGCGTTATGGAAGAGGAACCATGCGTATCTGACGGGCTCAGAAGTATTGGAGTCAACGACTTGAACCCGAACCGTTGCCGTCGGGCGTGATGTCAAACGAAGGTCTACGCCCGAGACGTTCGCATCCGTCACTTCCAAAATTTCCGCTGATGCGAAGTCCGCTGCGTTGTTTTCTCCGCTCCCATAATATGCCGGAAGAAGAGAACCATCGAAACGTTGGGCCAAGATCTTGTATGAACCGGCGGGAACTTTTGCCGTGAAGATTCCCGTTGGAACTCCTGTGGATTCATCGTGCCCCACTTCAAATTCCATCGGCCATGTCATCTCTTCTTCGTCATTCGGATCTACGAAGAGAACCTCGGCCCAGACTCCGTTGCCATCGGTATCCGTAATGCGTCCGCTAACAGTTGCCAAGGCACGCTTGGTAAGTTCTATCGGAGGCAATTCTCGCAACCCACCGGCGTCTATTGTAATCAAGACGTTCTGATCATCGTAGGAATTGTCCCAAGAGACGATTTCGCCGCGGAAGGTTCCCGCCGGAGCCTTCCCGTGAATTTTTCCGTCCGGTTCAACGAACAGGATGTGTACGGGATGTTCGGAAAGAGATTGGTTGTTTTCATCTACGGGGAACAACTCTATGGCCAGTCCTCCAATAGGTTCACCGCCCGAAGTAACCATGCCCGACACTTCACCCATTTCATGAGAAACTCGGTATTCAGATTCCAAGAGAAAGTCCTGAGATAAGCTGCTGTTCGAATCGATTATTTCGAAAACGCGTGGTTCGTCTTCTCCGCCTGCCAGTAATGGTTTGTGTGATGTGTCCGTGAGGGGATCGTAGGCACTCGCCTCAACATAATAGCGACCTGCAGGCACCTTGGCGACGTAACTGCCGTTTGCTTCGTTTATTTCCAAGTCAAAGAAGACTGGTTCCCATTCATCATCAGATGAATCATCGTGTGCCTTTTCAATCCATATTTCGAAGTCACGGAGCGGACCGTTGGCATCTGACACGGTTCCCCTGATGGTTCCGAACTTGTTGACGTCGATACTGGCGAATGGATCAAGCCATGGATCGCCAATCTGAATTTCGGCGGGCCAAGAAGCGTTTCTGAGGGAGACTTCGAGCATCGAGTCGACGTAACCGTCGCCATCGAAATCAATGAACGATTTGTCCACGGAAATTTCACCTTCTTGGTCGTCAATCGGATTCTCCAACAATTCTCCGTTTTCCGGATTCACAGGATCACCTTCTTCATTCGCTAACTCGAGTGGTTGTTCTCCGCTCCGTCTTTGATTATTTGCGTTTTGACCGCCATCAGTGGTGAGATTGGTCTCTTCGGGTTCTTGATATCCGTCGTCGGTTCGGGGTTCGTCTGGTACTTGATATCGATCATCGGTTCGGGCAATTATTTCATCCATCGGATCTTTTGGAATCTTACTAATGACATCCTCTGAGTGGTATCCGCCGTCGGGGGTGAGGTTGCCCTCTTTGGGGTAGGGAAGGACGGAATCAGGATGTCCCTGTTCGGTGTTACCGGGGTAGAGATTCGCATCCATCTCAGAACCTCTAATGCTTTCGCCCTTTGCATCCAAACCGAACATGGTTTCATCTAGCATGAATTCTAGTGCCGTTTGCAGGTCGAAGGCGTCTGGTTCGAAACCTTTGAATGGCTTGCGCTGAAAATCCAAGTAGGAAAGGGAGCCATCGTCTCGAGTAATGGCAGCCTTCAAGTCAGCTGGATCCCAAATCCCGAAGTGCCCTTGAAGCAACTGCTTGGGCAGATAAGCCCTGACTGATGCGTTGGCATCGGGCAATCCATTCAGACGAAATCCGGCTACGGGGTCCCAAGGGGAGGAGAGGTCGGGACCCTCGACGTCCTGAGGTATGACGTTGGTCACGAATATAGCTCCTTGATGAAAACGTTCGCCTCCCATTTCCACTAGTATTCCAAAGGTGGATGAAATGGAGTCTTCAGCATTGTTTTGAGAAGCTACGGGGTCCACGGTTTTGGCCTTGATCGTAAACGAGCCGGGCTTGTCCCAATCAGCCTTGCGGTGCTTGAAGCCAGTTAGTTCGGCCCCGCTTACAACGAAGTAGCGAGGGGGCTCCATTTGATAAGTGAAGGTGAGGCTGACTTCGATGCCTGCAGGAAGGTCCGTGCCGCCCAAGTCAAAATCTTCACTAGTGGCGTTACCTTCGCCGGATCTCCGGTTTTGCAAAGATATGCGGTACCTGTTGCCTTCGTCTTCCGGAAGGTTGTGCATGTCAGGCTCTCCTCCCTCGTCGACCTCCTCCTTTAACTTTTGTATTACAACTAATGCGTTTGCCGATCCTCCTTTTGTGGCGGGTGCTCCTGAATTGGCGTCTGTGGTGAAGGTGCCGTTGGATTCTCCCCAACTGGAACGAGTCGCATCGAACTGCAGTCCCGCATCCAGTTTTCCAAGTCGCTCTTGAATGAGGTCTCTTTCCTCGAGAACGGTTCCGTTTTCGTCCACGACTACCATTTTGTCGTTGTCCAAATGGGCTACAAATTCTTTTCCGCCCCCCGGTTTTTCACGTTCTTCAATCCAATAGGGAATTTCAGAATCACCGTCCTTGTACTTCTCTCGCAAATAATCCGTGGCTGCTGTAGGCAATTCAACGGGCTTCCACTCGTTTTTCTCAAACTCGGATTCTTCATGGGCATGAGTGTGAATTATTTCCCCTTGGGGATTGATCGCCAGCTCGTAGGATTCTTCGTCTTTTTCAATAACTGCAAGGTAGTGGAAACTTTTTTCTTCCCCTTCGGCTGCAGGTTCTAAGGAGAATTCCATCTCCAGTTCGGTAATTTCCGCTTCGGGATGAATCGAATTGATTGAGTTCCTAACAAGTTCTGGAGTGTTCTTGAGATCAATCTCTTCGAATTCATTTTCAGCGAATTCATCCGAGAAAGTCGAATGAAGGAATGCTTTGCCTTTGTCGAAGATAAGACTTGTCCCATTGTCTAGACCGATCTCGTAGACAAATCCTTCATTGTCGATGGCGTCATAAAGTTTCTCCGCCCAAATGACTTTTGCTCCTTGGTAGTGCTCCTTATCATCGAGCCACTGGCCAACGAAATCCTTAACTTCGAATATGGGCAAACCTTCACTTTCAGGTTGATGGTGTTCGGATCCGCCTTCGCCTGGACCTGGTTCTCCGCCGCCTGCGTAGTCACCGCCTTCGCCGGGTGATTGGTAACCTCCGTCCGGAGAATGGTATTCGCCTTGCCCGCCTTCGCCGGGATGAGGTCGAGCAGGAGAGAGAGCAGCCACTAGGTCGTCTGTGTAAATTCCTGAATTTGCCCAGTATTCGTGTCCTTCGGGATCGGGTTCGTGCCCCAGAATGGCATTGTAGATGGCTTTGACGTTGTCGTGATTGAGAACTTCTCTTGGATCAATGCCTTCCGGCCAAGGGATTTCTTGACCACCTTGATCGGGTCCGCCTCCCCCTGCGTAGTCACCGCCGTCACCTGGGGATTGGTACCCTCCGTCCGGAGATTGATATTCGCCTTGCCCGTCTTCTCCTGGGCCGGGTTCTCCTCCGCCAGTGAGTTCACTGCCGTCACCTGGGGATTGGTACACTCCGTCCGGAGATTGATATTCGCCTTGCCCGCCTTCTCCTGGGTCGGGTTCTCCTCCGCCAGCGAGTTCACCGCCGTCACCTGGGGATTGGTACTCTCCGTCCGGAGATTGATATTCGCCTTGCCCGCTTTCGCCTGGGTCGGGTTCTCCTCCGCCAGCGAGTTCACCGCCGTCACCTGGCGATTGGTACCCTCCGTCCGGAGATTGAAACTGACCTTCGCCATCGTCTCCATGGATTGGTCCCGACGAGATCAATATTGCCGAAACAAGGTAGGGAAGTTTACTTCTAGCTGTTAAACTTAATTTCATAATTTTTTTCAGACAAGGAGATCATGTTCAGACGAATCATAAATAGGTGATTTTTTATGCCTTCTGTTAGTTAAGATACTAACAGTTGAGGCGTAATTACTGGAAGCGGAAGGGCAATTTAAGGATTTTGGATGATGAGTCTTAATGTCTAACTGGCAAGGGAATTGTCTGGATTTCGCAATTTTCAAATTCAAATTACTAATGGTTCAAGACAGCTTGAGAGGTTCGTCTCAAAAGATTTCCAACAAACATTCTTGCGGGGTTCTTTATTTCAAGAAATTATCAGATGATTTTTATCTATCAGGACATTTTAATTGGCTTTTTCTCTTTGCTAATATTTCAAGAAGGTGATTTCTTATAATTGCTCTTCTACATCATCTCATTAGTTTTTTCCAAAAAAACTTGTCATTTCCAGAAAAATCTAATCTTTTAAATGAGACTTGCTTTTTGTGAGTTACTGACCGATTTTGGTTGAATCAATTGATTAACCCTTCAACAATAACCTCCTCAAATTAACGATATGAAGCACCGCTTCTTTTTTGTCTTTCTAATTCACCTGTTACCAACACTAGCATTGCTCCCAGTTGCGATGGGTGCAGGTATTCCAGACGCTTGGAATCAGAACAGTGCTTATTCTTCCGGCGATTTTGTGATCGAGGGAGGCGTTACCTATCAAGCCCTTATGGCTGTTCCTGCCGGCACGACTATCTCATCAAACGTATATTGGAATTCGCTTGAATCGATTGCTAGCAGCTTGAGTAATCCTGGATCGCCTCCTGCCGAAACCCCAAACCCTGATGACACCACGAATTTGAATCCCCCTGCCGATGACGATACTGGCGGTGGCGGTACCACTAACGCCGATGATAATGGTTCTGGTTTAACTTCTGCAACTAGTGAGCAATTTGTCAGGCAACAGTACGATGACTTCTTGGGGCGTGAACCCGATGCAGGAGGATTGGCATATTGGGCGGATGGTCTTGATTCGGGAAACCTTCAACGATACCAACTAATAGAGCAATTTGTATTTTCAGCTGAATTTCAGGAAAAAGTTGCACCCGTATCTCGACTGTACCAAGCCTATTTTCTGCGCATCCCGGACACAGGGGGCTTGTCCTACTGGATTGAGCAAAAATTAGATGGTGTCGAACTCCAATCGATCTCTGAGGCTTTTGCGGGTTCTCAGGAATTCCAAGATCGATATGGTAGTCTTGATAACTCTGCTTACACCTCCCTTGTCTACAATAATGTGCTTGAGCGTGCACCGGATCAAGCCGGCTTGGATTTTTGGACCGACTCCCTTAACGCAGGAGCATCCAGGGGTTCCGTCATGACTGGGTTCTCTGAGTCAGTCGAGTATCAGGAGAAAACCTTAAACCAAATTAGTGTTATCGCGTTTTATTATGGACTGTTACGCCGCGCACCTGATCAAGGTGGTTTTGATTATTGGGTAGGTGTTTTAGATGGTGGCAGTAGTGCCAAGGATCTTATAGAAGGCTTTCTTTTCTCCACTGAGTACCAAGGTCGATTTGAATAATATACAAGTTAGGTAACTCTAGTTTCTTCGTCCAAGGAGTACTAATTAATTTACTTTCTGGAATATTGTGGCGTGAACATGGTAATAATACATTCAATTGTATTCAAGATGTACCCAAGTTAGCACATGTTACGAATTGGATAATATAAGTTCGGTCTTTTTACTAGAATAAGTGTTGCCTCATCGTGAAATATTTTACGTGGTACTATGGCAACACACAAAGTAGAATATGCATGCGTTTTCCTCATACCAATGCTGGCAATTCTTACTTCTACCAATCGATTGTGGAAGTGTCAAAATTGGATGAAATATTATTACGGACGAATGCCGCACGGAAGTCGAGTGAAGTTGGGGTGCGGTCCTATTCGATTTGCTTATAAATAAGTACTTATTTATTGTACTTGAAGCGGGGAGATACGCTTTTCACTATATCCTAAACCCTCTTGAGGTGAACTCAACTTTTTCGTATGCTAATTAATTCATGTCGAGTACATCTCTCTTGCCGACTAAATTACATTAATGGGATCGAAAGCACATGGAACAAGTCGAAGCGTCATTGGAGTAAATTCAATAGCGTTAGCAAGTAAAGTTTTCATTTTCTTGTAAAAGAGTCCATACTGCACTTCTATGGAGGCAATCATTTAAAACCTCTACAATCAGCTTAAGGACATTTGAAATTCTCTATTCCTTCATTAAGTGAAAGTGGTAAATATGTGTTGAGTTTTGATGTGGTACATGAAGGGGTTTGTTGGTTTGGCAATGTATCAAGCAATGGGGAAAAAGCAGATGAGGCACAGTTATTGTTAGATAGTTAGGTTTTGCGTCGTTGAACCCTTTTAACCAAAAGATTATGAATTTAAGCTTTTTTTATTTTGTAAGTTGATTGATGAATAGAATTAATGTCGCAGGATTGTCTAAGTGTTACAAGAAATACCGAATTCCTTTTTTCCAAGCTTTTGACACAATTTTCCCAAATAGGTTTACTTTTGGTGAAAATGAATATGTGCTCAGCGATATAAATTTCTATGTCAAACATGGAGAAGCACTCGGTATCATAGGTGTTAATGGTTCTGGTAAGAGTACTTTGTTAAGTATCATTGCAGGCATTACTAAGCCTACGGGTGGTAATGTAGAAGTAAATGGTAGATTGTCAGCCATCTTGGAATTAGGTTCGGGATTTCATCCGGATTTCACTGGTCGAGAAAACATTCTGCTGGAATCACAGATCTTAGGATTAAATTTCAATCGATCTTCTGAATTAATTGCTTATATACAGGAATTTGCTGGCATTGGAGACTATTTTGACGAACCTGTTAGAATATATTCTAGCGGAATGCTTTCGAGACTCGCATTTGCAGTAGCCACAGCTACAAATCCTGATGTACTAATTGTAGATGAGGCCTTGAGCGTTGGAGACATTGCTTTTCAGGCCAAGTGCATGGTCAGAATGAATGATATGCTTGATTCTGGAACAACTATTTTATTTGTCAGTCATTCTCTAAATCAGGTTCGGCAATTTTGCTCTAAGGCAATGTACATAGGAGATGGTCACATAAAGGCTTTTGGTGCGGTTGATGAAATTTGCGATCTTTACCAAAATGATACTATAGGAAATAAATTCGACAATGACATTTCAGTGTCAAATGAAACTTCAGACGAATGGATTAATTTGGTCTCAACCATACGAGATCCTCATTTAAGGGAAAATTCAGTCGGAGGAGATTCTTGCGGAGATTTGTCGTTAGAATTTCTATCTTTTGGGGTTTATAATAGAAATATGAACCAGATCGCTCAATGCGTACCTGATGAACAAATTGTTTTTAAAGCGAGTATCATTTCAAATGAAGATGTCCCGTCTGGTGCTGCGGTAGGACTTCTTATCGCCGATAAGTTAGGTTATCACTTGCTCAGTTGTAATTCTAATTACTATGATGTATTTCTACCGGAAATGGGGAAAGGAGAAGTTATATCTATTTCATGGGTTATGCATTGGCCATTTTACTCAGGTGAATTTAGGGTTGATATTGGTATAAAGCCTAATCCTCATAGCGATAAATTTTATGATAGAGTATTTTGCGCTAAAGTACTGGAATGTAAAACTCCTGCAGAATTAGTGAGTAATAACTTTGGTGGATTTCTCCATGTGGATGCTAAGGTCTCGCTTACCGAGATTGCTACAATAAACGAGTAATGATAACTAAGGATTTCTCACTGTACAGCGGTGAAAGGCAAACTGCTAAAAGAATTGAAGATATCAGAAGAGATCATGCATTGAGATATGAACTTGCCGTAGATGTAGTTTCTAAAAACCTGCTTCAACCAAGAGGAAAATGCCTCGATGTATTTTGTGGTAATGGATACGGTACATACATTTTGGCCAGTGCCCTTCAGGATTTTTTCTGTGTAGGAATGGATGGATCGTTGGAAGCAATTAAAATGGCGAGAGAATTTTACTCATTAGAAAATAATATATTTGAGCAAAAAGTTTTTCCATTCGATATACCTGAAAATCATTTTGATTTTGTAGTTTGTTATGAGTCCTTGGAGCATGTTAAGAATCACACCGAATTGTTTACCAGGATATTCCGTAGTCTTAATAAAGAGGGTATGGCATTCATTTCAGTTCCCAATCAAGAGATTCAACCAATCGAGATTAATCCCCATGAATTCCATTATAGACATTACAGTTTTTCTGAAATTGAATCGATGATTCCTCCAGGACATTATATTGACCGCTGGTATGGGCAAAATGTTTATCGATTTACCAGTCAACGTCGCAATACATTTGAATTATTAAGTGTTAAGGATATGACTTTAAAAGAAAGAGTACAAGGTCAATTTAATATATACGTAATAAGAAAAAATGATAAATAATGTTTTATTCTTAGGTGACCTATGTCGCGGAGAACAATCAAATAATATAAATAATCTAGCACTTATTTTCTCCCCTTTGTTAAAGAAATATGAAGCAGAATATCAAGTTCATACTACTTTAACTAATAATAGTTCGTTATCGGAGGAATGGTTAGACTTATGGAGCAAGTCACTTGCTACAGAAAATACTAAAATCTTTGATGAATTCAAATTCTCTAAAACATTGGTTATTGGTTTTGAAATGCCTGAATGGTATGCAAAATATTTTGACTCTAAAAATATTTCTTGGGTAAACATAAGAATCCATCCCATTCGGTTTCTTGACGACTTGTATTTCGATGTAAAATCATCAATAAATTATGACCTAAGCAAGCACTCGGTTAATGATTCATTTATTGATTTCTGTGTACAATCACTACGCTTAAGATATGGAGTAACAACAAGGAATAAGTCCCCAAGTACATTTGCCCTGTTCGGTCAGACACCATTTGATAAAAGTGTATTTATTAACGGTGAATTCAAATCTATTGAAAACTATTTTCAACTAATCGATACAATTTCTAAAGATTATGATCAAGTAGTTTATAAACCTCATCCATATTCTCCTGATACTACATTGGATAAGAAGATCATTGATCGATATCACGCGAAAGTATTAACAAATGATGACACCTACGAGGTTTTATTAAATGAAAATATTGATTTGATCTGTGCTATCAGTTCATCTGTTTTATATGAGGCTCCTTACTTTGGATTAGAATCATATTTCCTAGAAAAGAAAAGTCGTCTTTTTGGACCTCCAATATGTTTCTTATCTTGGTTAAACGATTCTATATTTTGGAACAAAATATTTGGAAATAATTCTCAATCAAATATAGGATTGCCGTTTCCAGCAAAACCTAATTTTCTCAGAAATGTATTTTGTTCATGGAGTTATCAAACTAATGAAAGAATTCTTGAAGATAGAATACTTTCTCAATTTCACAAAAACAATGAAGATATATATAAGTCTATATCAAAACACAATGAATTACACAATGCGGCCATAGGTGGTATAGAGAATATATCAGATACCCATAAGAAAAATATTAATCTATTAAGTAATTCCTTGGATGATATTGATCAACATATTAAGGATATTAAAACTAAAAGTGATCAGTTTGACAGTGAAATATTATCTCATGCGAACGACTTTAATAAGTATACTGAAAGCATGGATTTACATTTATCTGAAACAAGTAATGAATTAAGTGACATTTATTCAAAAATAAAAAAATTACGCAAATTTTCGACTGATGCTTTAAATTATTCCAAAACATCGAATGAACTTTCAAATGAAGCATTGTCGAATAGTCGTATAACTGACGAATTATCAATGGAATCACTTACTTCTTCCGCAGACGCTAAAGAATTATCTTCAACTGCAGATAAAACTTCTTCCCAAGCACTTGATAAAGTAAAGGAGTTAGAGATTCTTGCTAAACATACTGAGATCATCGCTCATGAATCAAAATCTTTGACCGAAAAGACTGATGTACGTGTATCCCGTGCTGAATCAAATTCAAAGAAGTCTTTAGATAAGTCGTCGAAGGCATTTAAGAATTCTGAGATCTCATTCGATAGATCCGTTAAGGCAGAGGACAATTCCAAGATTGCCCTTCAGCAATCAACTAAATCATTCGAGAATTCTGAAACCTCTGCCGATATATCTGCTAAGGCTGAGGACAATTCCAAGATTGCCCTTCAGAAATCAACTAAAGCATTCGAGAATTCTGAAATCTCTTTCGATATATCTGCTAGCGCTGAGAAAAATTCTAAGAGTGCCCTTCTTAAATCATCCAAGGCATTCGAGAATTCTGAAATCTCTACCGATAGATCTGGAAAGGCCGAGGACAATTCCAAGGTTGCTCTACTGAAATCTCAAGAAGCTACTAACCTTGCTGCCGATGCTGATCTTGCAATAAAACGTGCAGAGAAGATTGTAAAAAACTTAGGCGATGAGTTATCTTCCATTTACAATAGTAGGTCTTGGAAATTCACTTATCCATTTAGAAAATTGTTTATCATATTCACAACGCTTCTTTTTAAGAAAAATGTAAACTCCCACAGGAAACTATTTACATTACGTGTTCCATGGCACACCCATGGATATCGTGCTGTGAAATCTCTCATATCCCATAGCAAGCCTCCATTTCATACACATTTATATCGTGCATTACAAAGTTTAATTGGAAATGAAAAATATACACCCGGTATTCATGAATTCCTAACTTCCAAAAAAAATATAGAAAAAAATACAGATGAACATAAAGAACGGAAAACAAATTATATTAATGTACTTCAGGTAACAAATTATAATATAAATGAATACGACCATGGAGGTAAAATAAGATGTTACGAGATAAGAAAGGCACTTTTAAATCAAGGTTTTAATGTTAAGACACTAACTATATCCACGGGAAAGAAAGATTTTTATCAAAACTTTTCCTGTCAATTGAATGAAAGCTCGTTTTTTAAGAAAATAAAAGACGGCACAATATCAGATTGGAGTGCTAACCAATATCTTGCGAAAAAACCTAAACTCTATAACAATATATTTCGTGACGTTAAACGTTATGATCCACACATCGTAATAATTGAACAACCTTTTCTTTGGCCTACTGTCGAATCACTTCTAAGCAAGAATGCCATTCATAATAAAACTATAATTGTAAATAGTAGCCAGAATATAGAAAAGGAGTTAAAGGAAACCATTTATAACCAAGCATTTGATAAGAAATTAGCAACTAGTTACACAAATATTGTCAATGATATTGAAACTGATTTGATGAATAGATCAGATTTGAGCATTTGCGTTTCTAAAAATGATGCTGAATATTTTAAAAGAAAGTGTAATAATGTTAATATTTCCGTCTACGGCAATGGTCAAAATCGAATACGCATTAACGAATTAGATGACAAGTGGAGAAATATATTCACTAAATCTAAATATAATTGGGTTTTCGTTGGGAGTTGGCATCCTCCCAATGTTAACGGAATTAAGAATTTAATTGAAAACGGTTTGTGTGAACAAGATCCCAACTTTGTTAAACTGTGGATAATTGGTAATGTAGGAAATGCCTTTAAGGACTTTGCATTTTATAAAAGCAATACTAATTCTGTAATACAAATTGTCGGTTTGACATCTCAGGAAGACATTGATTCTGCAATCAATCAATGTGATGGAATAATACTACCTATTTGGGAAGGTGGTGGAAGTAACCTCAAGACTGCACAGGCCCTTATTTCGGGAAGGAATATAATTGGCACAAGTAAATCCTTTGTCGGATTTGAAGAATATATTTCGTCGAATGGCGTATTAGTGACAGACTGTCCTAAGGAATTTATTTCACATATGATTAAGCCCGATTTATCAATCACTATTTATGAAAGGAATGTTGAACCACTTCTGTGGACTAACATTCTTAAGGAACTACCTGCCGAGTTGCATGATTTATATGTAAATAAGTTTTTTCCACAGAATTTACCAAATATATTTTATGAATTAAGCGATGTAGATGAATATAACTCTAATCCTACAGGAATTTCTCGTGTAGTGCACTCAATTGCTAATAGATTGAATTCATTCATAAAAGATATTTCTTATGTAGTATATGATAATATCATGAAAAAATTTAGACTCTATGATATTGATGCAAATAATATTATTGATAGTGATCTAGTTTTTAAGAAATCTGATGTTTTACTTACATTTTGCGATAGTTGGAATAATGTGTCTTATACGGAAAACCTATCCAAAATTAAAGATAAGGGTGTTAATGTTATCCCTTTCATCTATGATTTAATACCTTATATATTGCCGCAATCTTACGGCCCAGGATTTTCTGAAATATATAAAGATTGGCTCAGAGAAATTCTTTGTATCGGATCGGCATTTCTTACATGCTCAAAAAGTTCACTTAATGACATAATTAGGTTTTCCAATGAACTTGATTTATGTGATATTACAATTGATAACTTGCGATTAGGCGATGATGTCTCTCTGCTAAATACATCTCTTATAAGAACTCTTGAAACTGATTCATTTACAAATTACATATTATCCGTAGGTACCATTGAATATAGGAAAAATTATGACACTCTTCTTGATGCCTATAGAATCTTGCTAAATCGGGAAATCCTTGATTTGCCTACTTTGGTTATCGTAGGTTCTCAAGGATGGATGGATAATGGAGTAGAGCATCAAGTACTCCATGACCCTATGTTGCGGAATAAAGTGATAGTTCTAACCGGTATCAGTGATGTGGACCTTCAATGGCTCTATTTAAATTGCAAATTTACGATATATCCATCTATTTATGAAGGATGGGGATTACCCATATCCGAAAGTTTTTCATATGGAAAAGCTTGTATTTCCTCGAGTTGTTCTAGCATGAATGAAATTTGTCCCACTTCATCCGTTTTTGTATCTAACCCTTTATTCCCCGAAGATTGGGCGGATGCTATTGGGGATTTACTTATTAATAATAAAAAATTGCTTCAAATTGAAATGAACATACTTAATCAGTATGAACGTCATAACTGGAATTGGGTTACGATAAATCTCTTAAAATATATAAACCTAAAATATTTCCTTGAAACTTCTCGTGAATAACAGAATAGTGTTTGATTATTCTACTGTCTGTCATTCAAATGGACAACTTAGTGGCATACCGCGCACTGTTAATGAAATCTCAAATTCCTTAAGGTATTGCAGTAATTTAGATGTTATATTTGTAGAATATTGTGACAAAAGTTCTTGTTTTTACTTATATGATATTAAAAAATCGAGTAGATCCAAATTATATAAACCGAGAAACTCGGATTATTTCTTATCGCTTGGTGCACCTTGGGCTTTTTCTAATTATATCCAAGAAATACGGTCCTTAAAAAATGAAATACAATCTATTTCTTTTTTAGTTTATGACTTGATACCTTTCCTTTTTCCACATCTTTATCAGGATTCCGATTTTGGTGAATACTATTTTCATTTTATTTATGAAATGATTTCTTTGAGCGATTTAATCTTTTCAATATCTCAGCATACAAAATCTGATATTATAATTAATTCAAGTAAGGTTACGAAATTGCCACCTATCCATGTCTTAAAAATAGGTTGCGAATTAAATGAAATATCACACAATTATACCACCACTGTAAATGTTCCAACTAATGACTTTATGCTTTGTGTTGGTACCATCGAGTTCCGCAAAAATCAATCTACTTTAATTAAAGCATACAAACAATTATGTGTAGAACTAGATGATCCTCCCAACCTATTTCTTGTTGGAAAGTTAGGTTGGCTTAATAATCATATCGATTATCAAATCGAAACTGATCCGATTTTACGCAATAAGGTTTTTATATTTAATGAAGTTTCTGACAATGACTTGGTTTGGTTTTATGAAAATTGCCTTTTTACCTTGTATCCTTCTCGCTATGAAGGTTGGGGTCTTCCTATTGCAGAGTCATTGAACTATGGAAAAAACGTTATTTGTTCTAATACATCAAGCATGAAAGAGATCGCTCCAGACTTATGTTTTCTCTTGAATCCCCTGTATGTTGGTGATTGGTTTTGCCAAATGAAGGAATTGTCTGTTAATCTTGACCTTAGAAAAAAACGTGAATTAAAAATAAAAAGTAATTATATCGTTCAAACTTGGAATGACACTTCACATCAAATTCTAAGATTTTTAAATTTAATTTAACATTCCATTTCTTATATTATATATGGATTACGAAGATTTATTAGAAAAGTTTTACACTAAGATAATTAAAGCCAACGATAGTGTAATTGATGTTGGTGCTCACACTGGTAGGCACACTAAACTTTTTTCTAAATTATGTGGTATTCACGGACAAATACTAGCTTTTGAGCCAAATCCTGTAGTTATACCTTGGCTTGAGGCTAACCTTCAGACTTCCATTGCTAATGGTGTTGTAACAGTCTTGCCATGCGCTGTAAGTAGTAAAAATGATCATACATCATTTATCATAACAAATAATCGTTTGGAGGAGTCAGGATTAAAGAAGCGCAAGTACAACGGTCCTACTACTTTTACTGAGGTTGAGGTTGATATGGTCACCCTGGATTCATGTTCTGCTCTACTTAATGGGAGATTAAGCTATATAAAGATCGATGTTGAAGGCAATGAGTTTGAAGTTCTCAAAGGAGCAAGAAAGATTATTCTCGAACACAGACCTGTCATTTCATTCGAATTTGGAGAATCCAGTTACTTCGTATATGACGTCGATCCATCATCTGTTTATGATTTTATTACCGCACTCAACTATGAAGTTTATTCAATTTTGGGAAATCGTCTCGATAAAACTTTATTCGTTGCTGCTTCTAAGAAACAATCATTTTGGGATTATATCGCATCCCCTGTCGAAAAAAAAGACTATCTGATTCATGTTTTTACTTCTGTCCTTAATACGTGCCCACATTAACGTTCAGTACAGTTATTTATTCTAACCAAATACAACTCATATCACGTCTCTAAGATCATAGATTTTAATGAATAACATTTTGGTTACAGGAGGTCTTGGGTACAGCGTAGCCAACTTCATTCGCCTTCTTCTTGAGTGCGACGAGGTCGATCGTATCGTCAATCTAGACTTGTTGACTTGTGCGGGAAACCCCGAGAACTTGGCGGATTCCAGGACGACTCTCGGTACTTTCCCGTTCGTAGCGATGTTTGAGATGGTGAATTGTCAAGCCGCCTAATGGTTGAACATCAGATCAATGCGGTCGTCAACTTCGCGGCCGAAAGTCACGTCGACCGTGCGATATACTCCCCCGAGCCATTTTTTCAGACAAACGTCATGGGAACCTTGTCCCTGCTGGATACGGCTAGTGAGCATTGGTCGAGTCTGCCTTAAACCGAGCGGTCTTCCTTTCGTTTTCTTCATGTTTCGGCGGGTGAAGTTTACGGTTCCCTGACTCTTGACGATCCTCCCTTTTGCGAATCTACCTCCTACGGTCCCAATAGCACCTATTCTGCGGCCAAGTTGGGGCGGATCATCTGGTTCGGGCTTACCACCACACCTATTGTTTTCTGACTGTAACCACGAATTGTTCGAATAACTACGGACCCTCTCAATTTCCTGAAAAGCTTATTCCATTAATGATCTTCAACTACTGGTTGGGATAATCACTTCCCATTTACCGCGAACTGCTCAATAGAGAGTTTGCAATAGCATGCGTGAGTCCCAATGAGTTCGACCGAAAATCCTTGGTCATTGTCCTTTAGATTTTTTTCTTGTCTGTTTTGAGTTGTAGAATTCGCCACTTTGGTCGAGATTTCTCGTATTTCTTTTCTCATGTTCGCTTTAGTTGGGTCATCTGGATTTATTGGTTCGAAGTTTGCTGAAGTACTTGCGAGTCGAGACTTGAAGTTTTGTGGTCTCTCCCGAACTGAAGTCGACTACGCTGATGCTTCTGTCTTGCGGGACTGGATGCGGGATGAGCGGCCGCGCTTTTTGATCAATGCTGCCGGCTATACGGGGAAACCCAATGTTGATGCTTGTGAGAATCACAAGGCTGAATGCCTTATGGGGAACGCCGTGTTGCCAGGTAGGATTCGCGAAGTGTGCGAAGAGCTTGGTGTTCCTTGGGGGCATGTCTCCAGCGGTTGCACTTTCTCGGGTCGGCGTCCCGATGGTGGTGGTTGGTTTGAAGCTGACCTACCCAATTTTTCGTTTCGTTCGCAGCCTTGTAGCTTTTACAGCGGCACGAAGGCCTTGGGCGAGGAAGTATTAGATGGGGCAAGTGATTGTTACGTCTGGCGACTTCGGATCCCCTTTAATCATGAGAATACTCCGAGGAATTATCTCCGCAAGGTATTGAATTACGACCGCTTGCTTGAAGCTGAAAATTCTGTCTCTCACCTTGATGAATTTGTCGATGCATGCCTAGACTGTTTCGAGAAGGGTGTTGATTACGGAATCTACAACATGACCAACCCCGGTGCCATCACCACCCGTCAGGTTACCGAGTGGATGCTTGAAGAACGCATTACTACTAAAAAATTCGATTTTTTTGAGGATGAGGAAGCCTTTATGCAAGAAGCTGCCACCACGCCCCGTTCCAATTGCGTTCTTGATTCGAGCAAGCTCGAGTCTGCAGGAATTTTTCTTCGACCGGCGGAGGAAGCCATTCGAAGTTCCTTGCGAGAGATGAAGCTTTCAAGCTCCACCGTTGGCGTGTAGGTTGTATTGGAATGAATAACATTCTTGTCACGGGAGGTCTGGGATTTATCGGCTCGAACTTCATTCGACTCCTGCTGACCGAAGATAGAGTCGAGCGAATCGTCAATCTTGACTTGATGACCTACGCGGGGAACCCTGAGAACTTGGCGGATCTCGAGGACGACCCTCGCTACTTTTTCGTCCGCGGGGATATTGGAGATGGTGAATTGACGAGCCGCTTAATGGCGGAACATCAGCTTGACGCTGTCGTGAACTTCGCAGCCGAAAGTCACGTTGATCGCTCAATCGACTCCCCCGAGCCATTTTTTCAGACCAACGTCATGGGTACATTGGCCCTGCTGGATGCGGCAAGAGGGCATTGGTCGAGCTTGCCTGAAACCGAGCGATCTTCCTTTCGTTTTCTTCATGTTTCGACGGATGAGGTTTACGGTTCCCTGAATCTTGACGATCCTCCCTTTTGCGAATCTACCTCCTACGGTCCCAGTAGCCCCTATTCTGCTTCAAAGGCCGGGGCGGATCATCTGGTGCGTGCTTACCACCATACCTATGGTTTTCCGACCGTAACCACGAATTGTTCGAATAACTACGGACCTTACCAATTCCCTGAAAAGCTCATTCCTTTAATGATTCTCAACGCACTAGATGGGAAGCCGCTCCCTATTTATGGCGACGGATCTAATGTGCGCGACTGGCTTTTCGTTCGCGATCATTGCGAAGGCATTTGGTCCGCGTTGACTCGTGGACGAGTTGGGGAAACTTATTGCATTGGCGGAAATGCGGAAAGGACGAATCTTCAGGTATTGGACTGCCTCTGCACTGCGTTGGACGAACTTTCCCCGGCAGGCGCTCCTCATGCCCGACTAAAGACCTTTGTTCAGGATCGCCCGGGTCATGATCACCGCTATGCCATCGATTTCTCGAAAATTCATGGCGAGCTTGGCTGGAGCCCGAGTCTTGGATTCGAGGACGGTATCCGTTCCACTGTCGAATGGTATCTTGCCAATCGCTCATGGTGCGAAGCCATCACTTCCGGCAAATACCAACTTGAACGACTCGGCTTGTCATGACTCAACGAAAAGGAATTGTTCTGGCTGGCGGTTCGGGCACCCGCCTCTATCCGCTAACCATGGCCGTCAGCAAACAGCTCATGCCTGTTTACGACAAACCTATGGTTTACTACCCGATTTCCATTCTAATGCTGTCGGGCATCCGGGAAATCCTTATTATTTCGACTCCACACGACCTTCCCATGTTTCGGAAACTCCTAGGCGACGGGAGCCAATTTGGCGTTAGTTTTGAATATGCCGAGCAACCACGTCCCGAGGGTTTGGCCCAAGCCCTAATCATTGCCGATGACTTTCTCGCAGGTTCTCCCTCCGCCCTGATTCTTGGCGATAACGTTTTTTACGGTAATGAATTGGAAA
>CAJQSI010000093.1 GCA_905612515.1 uncultured Opitutales bacterium
CGGGCAATGGTATGCCGGCAGCAGCGAGAGCGGTGGGGAAATAGTCACTGGTGACCGCTGGCAGGTCGGTGGCGAAAGGCTTCTTGATCCGGGCGGGCCACTCGAGGACGCCTGGCATGAGGATACCGCCCTCGTAGAGGTAGCGTTTCCAGCCGCGGTAGGCCCCGGTGGAACCTAGCGGAGTGTAATTGAACTTACCGCCCTGAGCCTTGCCGTACATGACGTCGTTCTTCGCCTTGAGATTGGGGCCGTTGTCGCTGGTGAACCAGACCATGGTGTCGTCGGCCACGCCGAACTCGCGAAGCGCCTTGCGCAAAGCCCCCACCTGGGTGTCCACCGCGGTGATGTTGCTGTAGTAGATCTGCTCCTTGACCGAACAGTCCGCGTATTGCTTCATCAGTTCGGGGTTCTTGCCCAGCGGGGTATGCACGTTGTGGAACCAAATCACGGCGAGGAAGGGCTTTTTTGCCTTGGCCTGCTCGCGAATGAAGGGGATCGCCTTGTTCATCACGATGGCCGCGTCGTCGCCCCGCAAGGTGGGATCCTTCTGGCCCTCTTCGAACGGTATGTTGCGGCCATTGTGCCAATAGCTACCCTCGATGCCGTGCTTACCGATCTTGGCGTAGGGGTCGTGGGTCACCAAGACGTTGAAGGTGGAGAAGCATTCGTCGAACCCCGCCTTCCAAGGAGGCATGACGTGCACCGGGCCTTTCGCCATCTTCTCGTCGAACCCACCGAGGTGCCACTTCCCGAAGTGGCCGGTTGCGTAGCCTTTTTCCTTCAAGGCCTCCGGCAAGGTGATTTCCTCCTCGGGGAGGTGTTCCTCGTCCGCCCGCGAGGGGTCGTTTATACTGACCCGCCAGTTGCAGCGCCCGGTCATGCAGGACGCCCGGGTCGGACTGCAAACTGAGCCGCCCGCATAGAAACGGTCGAAGCGCATGCCGGTCTTGGCCATGTCGTCGAGGTGTGGTGTCTTGATCTTGGGATGCCCGTTGTAGCCGACGTCGCCCCAACCTTGGTCGTCGGTCATCAGGAACACCATGTTGGGCAAGGTTTCCCCATAGGCCGACCAAGTCGACAGGCAGACAAGAAAAGCGAAAGACAGTTGTTTAATCGGATTCATCGTAGCGTGAATAATCAGGATGGTTGTAGAGTTGCTTCCTGGCGAGCTCGCTGCGGTCCGGGTTGTTTTGCAGCCAGCGCTTGCCGTACTTCGACTCCCAGAAGGGGTGGTCCTCCTCCAAATGCGAGGGCAAGTCATCCACTACCTGACGCAGCAGGGAAAGGGCGGGAGCATGAGCGGGATCTTGCTCGGCCCGCTCGTAGCCGCGACCAAAGCGCCTTTCGCCGGTGAAGTAGAAGCGTCCCTGCGGTTTGCCGAGCAAGGGGGACCTAGCTTCCAGCAGGTGATGCTTGGTGCGCAGCACCTGGACGGATCCGGTGTAGGCGTAGATCCATTCGCGATGGGTCTTGGTCTTGCCGGCGAGGAAAGGCAGTTGGCTTTGGCCGTCGAAGGAAACGTCCTTGGGGATGGGGATGCCCGCCATCTCCAGCAAGGTGGGGGCAACGTCCGCGAAATCGGTCAACTGATTGGTTGCCCCGAGGCGCTTGATCCCTGGGCCACGCACCACGTAGGGCACGTGCACTCCGCGCTCCACACCGCGATCCTTGGCCGTGTTGGCGGTGCCGTTGTCGGCGCAAAAGATGAAGTAGGTGTTTTCATAAATCCCGAGGTCCTCGGCCTTGTCTATGAGCTTGCCGATCAACTTGTCCATGTACTGGATCAGGTGGATGAAGCGCCGGGCCTGCTTCTCGTTGTACTGGTTCATGACTCGCGCCCTCGCCTCCTTACTCAAGCCTTTGGGGTCCGGCTTCTTCAGCTCGATGTTCATGGGCTTGCCGTGGTCGGGCGTGGTGGAATAGGGACCATGCGGAATGACTGTCGGCCAATAGGCCACGAAGGGTTTCTTCTGCTTCGTCATGCGCTCCATGAAACCCATCAGGAAGTCGCACCGCTGATCCGGCCCGAACCCATCTTTGGCCACTTTCAAATATTTCCCGTTCTGCACGGTCGACGGATACCAGTAGCGGGTGTCCGAAAGATTCAAATCCTTGCGTGCCCCGGAGGCGATCGGGTCCTCACCGAAATGAGACTTTATCTTGTCCGGCCCTTCCCACAGGCAGTACTCGTCGAAGCCGACGTGTTCGTCCCAAGGCTCCCGCGCTCCGCAGTGCCACTTTCCCGCAACCGCGGTTACGTATCCGACCTTTTGCAAAAGCTTGGACCAACTGGGGCGGTCGGTGAACAATTTGCCCCGCGAATCGAAAGCCCACATGTCGTTGCGAAACACCCCCGTGCGGTTGGCGTAGACGCCGGTCATCAAAAGAGCCCGCGAAGGAGCGCAAATCGCAGGGGCGAAACAGGTCCGAAAGCGTACGCCTTCGTTGGCAATGCGGTCGACGTTGGGGGTCTTGGCCGACCCTTTCTGCTCGTAGCAGGAAAACATGTCGGCGCTGACGTCGTCCGCCAAGATGAGCACGATGTTCGGCTTGCCGGCATGGAGGCGCAGTCCGCCGAACAATAGGCAGGCAAACAGTGAAGCAACAGCGCGTGATCGTGGCATTCCCATGATCCCTATTTCTTTTCCTCCGCCAGTAACCAGGCCTCGACCCGGGGCTTGCCTTGGAGGAAGCCCAAGCCAATCAGAAATTGATCCGCCTCCGTCATGGTGGCGACAAAGGAATCGCGTCCGTTCTTGTGCAGGTTGAAGAACCCGTGACCTTTGCCCTCGTAGATACAGGTTTTGCAAAGATTGCCCTTGGCCTTCATGGTCTTTTCGTAGCGCTTGGCAGAGGCCACCGGCAGGTGCTTGTCGCGGTCGCCGAGGAAGACGATGGTGGGCGGTTGCTTGCCGTCGAGGTTGTCGATCGGCGAAAACTTTTTGTACTCATCTCCCAGCCGATCATGACCATACCCCTTGGGGCTGTTGTCGAAGACCGGATTGAAAAGAACCAAGGCATTGGGAACGGCCGAAACCGTCAGGTCGTCGTCCGGGCAATCAAAGGCGCTGATGGTGGCGGCGGCGGCGGCCAGGTGCCCACCCGCGGATCCACCTCCCGCGGCGATCCCCTTAGGATCCAATCCTAAGGCAGACGCATTCTTGCGCAGGAAACGCATGCAGGACCGGGCATCCTCCACGCACCAAACGGGTTTCGCTTTCTTCAAGGAACGCCGGTACTGGGCGCAAATGGACACCATCCCCCGGGAAGCCAGGTACTCGGCTTGTGGATAGAACTGACTGGTGCTTCCGCCGGTCCACCCACCGCCGAAGAAGAACACGATGCAAGGCCGTGAATCGGTCTTGGCAAACCCCTCGGGATAAAAGAACTCCAGGTCAAGTTCATCTGCTGTCTTTTCCTTTTTGCCAAACGCCTTCTTATAGAGCACCCGCTCGTCGGGAGCGAAGCCCCCACCCTTTTCATACAAGGATTTCGAAGCGGCTTGAAGGGACACAACCCAAACGAAGCCAACGAGAAACCATGTATGCAAGAATTTCATGGGGAAAAGGGAAAACTATGTGATCAGAATCATTGATGACTCGCAAGGTCTCAGCTTCACTTCTTGAAAAAATACTCGGGGTACTTCCACTGCCCGATTTTCGCCTTATTGAAGTCGTTTCCTTGGCGAATGCCATCAATCTCCGCGTTAAGGCGCTTGACGTTCTCTTGGTTCAGCAACGGATCGTTGGTGGCTCGCCGCCAGCGAGTCAACTCGGTGGACAATTCGTCGAGAATCTTACGGTGGTCGGGATCATCGGCCAAGTTCACGAACTCGTAGGGGTCCATTTGCAGATCATAGAGCTGGTACTTGGGAGGTCGTTTCATCAATGCATAGGCAGCCTGCACCGTTTTCGGGGCCTTGGGCAACGCGGCCAACACCTGCTGACCGAAGAAGCGTTTCACAGTGAACTCATAACCGGGGTCAACTTCGCCCGGTTGCAAGTTCTCAATCAATTTGTAGCGATCGTTGCGGATGGCTCGCTGGGGATAATAATTGTGAGCCGAGTGGAGGTGAAACTCGGTCGGCATGTATTGACGCCACTTCGGTTGCTCGCCCCGCAGCAGAGGAAGCAAGGAACTCCCCGGCAAATCCGGGACGGGCTCGGCGCCGGACATTTCCAGAAAAGTGGGAAACAAGTCGAGCGAGGAGACCAGTTCGCGACGCTCCTGACCTGCCTTTCCTTTTGGCAATCGGATGATCAAGGGCACCCGTACCCCGCCCTCGTAGCAGGTTCGCTTGCCGCGGATGAGGTCGGCCCCGTGGTCGCCCATGTAGACGATCAAGGTATCATCGTACTTGCCCGATGCCTTCAGCTTGGCCAACAGTTCGCCCACCATCACATCGAGGCGTGCCATGCAGTTGTAGTAGTCCGCCACCTGCTGGCGCAGACCCTCGCTCTCCAAGCCAATGTAGGCCATGGTCTTCACCTGGTCCGCAGTCAACGGATCCGCCGGCAATCCTTGCTTGCTCTTGATGAACGGACGATGGGCGTCGGGATAATTGATCGATAGAAAGAACGGTTTCTTTGCCTCCTTAAAAAACCGTCCCGCCTGCTCGGCGTAGCGGGATAACTTCTTACGGGAAAAATTGGATTCGAAAACTGCTTTGAAGTCGAAGGGGAAGGCGCTGACCGGGTTTACGTGCAGTTTGCCGATGATTCCCGTGCGGTACCCCGCTCTTTTCAAACTGGTCACCATGTTCGGGGTATCCTCGCGATACATCCTGAACTTCCAGGTGGCCAAGCCAATCTGGCCATTCTGGTGCGGGTAAAGCCCCGTCAAGTAAGCCGCCCGCGACTGGCTGCAACCGGCCTGCGGCACATAGGCCCTATCGAAGCGGATACCCTCCGCGGCCAAGCGGTCGAGAACCGGAGTCTTGACGGAGGGCTCGCCGTAGCAACTCATCTCCGGCCCGTTGTCTTCGGACACGATGAGTAGAATATTAGGAGGCTTCGCGGCCAACGAGGTGGCTGGCAAAAGAAATGCCTGAAAGCACAAGGCAAGCCATATATTGATCGTTTTTTTCATCGAAAGCTTAGAATTAACACATCAGTTCATTGCTTTGCCAAACACGTACTTCTTCCCTTCCACTTGAACATCCGGAGGGAGATTGGATGACTCGAAGAAATCATACCCCGCCTTTAGATTGGCCCAAAAGGAATCCCATTTCGATTGCGCGTATTTTTTCATATTGGCTTCACTCATTCTGAAAGGGAAACAATGCACGCGAAAGAACGTTTGGCCGTTACGCAAGGCAGCATCTGACATGGCGTAGATTTCTTCTATTTTGGGATCGGTCATGGCAAAGCAACCGATGGAGGCGCTCCCGCCATGGATCATCAAGGCGCTCCCGGTTCGACCGTGAACTCGATCGTAATGATTCGGATAGCCTAAATTCATGGATAGATGAAAACGACTGTTCGGATTCATCCTAGAGGCAGACACGTAGTAAAAGCCTTCGGGAGCCTGCCTATCCCCCTCGAGAAGCTTCGGACCCAGCTGACCGGACATGGCCGCAATTGGATAAATGCGAAAGAGATTGTACTTCTTGCCCTTCCTCAACCAAACCTCCAATTCACGTTCCTCCTTGAAGATTCGTATGAAAATCGGCGCCCCATAGGATAGTTCAAGATTCTCCAGTTGAGAAATCAATGATGATGCCGCTCTTGTCACTGCCTCACGCGAACGAGAACTCGACGGGACCTGTTGATTGTTGAAAACGGGAATCTTTACCGAAGACGACTCCGAAAGCTCGACCGGGGCATCGTCGGCGCATGAAGACAGAGAAGGGCAGCAAACCCAAACCAAGAGCCAAACCGCCCGGGCAAAGCCTCCGGACACTGCTATTCTTTCTGGTCCCACAGACGATAAGGATCGTCCAACCGCTTCATCTCCGAAAGCAAAAGGTCTTCCATCTCCTTCAGTTTAGCAGCAAAAGCGGGATCCATGGCCAAGTTGCGCTGGTTCGACTTCGGTTTGGCCCCGGACTTGGCCGTTACCTTGGAATCATGGTTCTGCTCGAGATACTCGTGGGGGTTCTCCTTCAGGTTGAAGAGTTGGGTCTCTCGCACCGTGCCGTTGATTACGTCGTACTTGATCAACTTCCAGTCGCCCTTACGTACGGAACGCATGCCCGGCTTGGTGCCGCCGCAATACACCCCGTACAAAACATCGCGCACGGTATTCTTCTTCCCCATTAGGACCTGCTTGAAGCTAATGCCATCGCAGGTTGAAGGAGGCTTGAATCCGGCGAGATCGCAGATCGTCGCCATGACGTCGAGTAGGTAGACGTTTCCAAGGGCCCGACTGCCCGCCTTGATCCCCGGACCCTTGGCGAAGAATGGTACGCGCCATGTATGTTCATACAGGTTTTGTTTCCCTTGCAGTCCATGCCTGCCGATCGCCATGCCATGATCCGCGGTGTAGAAAACATAGGTATTCTCGAGTTCGCCCATGGCCTTCAGCTTTTTCAGAACGCGAGCTACCTGATGGTCGATGTTCTCGGAACAGGCCAACTGGCGCCCAATCTCGTTGCGGATGGTCACCTCGTCGCGACGCTCCCACACCCCGCTGACCGACACCTCGTCACGCAACCCGGGATGGCCGTGGTGAAAAGGATGTTTCGGCAACCAGTTGAGGGGCAACTTCGGGGCCTTAGGATTGGCCGGCGGCAAAGACTTGCGGTCGCGATGGTTCACCACCCCGTATTTCTTTAGCAGTTCGGGCATGCCATCGCGGGTATCGTGCGGATGGGAAAAGCCAAAGTAGATGAAGAAGGGATCCTCGTCCTTGGCCTTTTCCCGGTCGTTCAAGTAATTCATCACCTGCTGCCCATGCCAGTGGCTGCCCGACTCCTTCGTGCCGCCACGCTTGGAGGCATCGTGCCGCACCGTGAACTGGGCGTTGGCTCCACTGTGACTATTTCCATTCTTGCAGGTGCGCATGGTGTCGTAGCCGGCCTTGTTGAAGATAGCGGCCAGGCAATTCTCGATCGGATTCACAATGCCGGACTTTTCCTCCTTTTTCTTGTTCCTCTTTCCGCCGGTTCCCTGCAAGTGCCAGACCGTGCGACCCGTCATGATCATTCTCCGGGAGGGCGAACATACCGCACCGGACATCGAGCCCATGTGGTAGGCTTGGTCAAGGGTCATGCCTTCCGCCGCCAATTTACCAATGGCGGGAGCGTCCAGGACCGAGGACGGGTTGTAGGACTTGAAGTCAAAGGGCGACTGATCGTCCGCGATGATGAACAAAATGTTCGGGCGTTTGGCATAGGTCGAAAAAACGCCGAAGCCGACAAGTAAAACTAAGAGTATTCGAAGAGTCATAATATACATAATTTTCTATGGATACGCTCAAGAGCAATTCTGGTAAAGCGCGCCCCGCGTTTTAGTCTTCAAGCGATAGAGGTGGGTAAAGTAGAGAGACCCCCATCGCTTTCACTTCTTGGTCGCCACGACGTAATACGCTCCGAGTTGACCCGCAGGAATATGAAAGAAAGGCGAAAGCTCGTGAATCCCCTTGGTCAACTTGGTTTCGAAGACAATCTTAACGTCCTTGGCTCCGACCGACTTGGTCTCCAGTTCCTTACCGTCGATCCGCAAGGTGGCCTTGCTTGCCTGAATTGCATTGCCGGGGTTCGCCCGGAAAGCGCGACTGGCGCCGGGAACGTTCGGTCCCTCCGGCAAAGCGGCGTTGATTGGTTTCTTCGCCTCCGGAGGCCAACGTAGCATGGCTATCTCGTAAGTGCCTGCGGCCAGCACCTTGATCGGCCAATGTCCCTTGTGAAGCATGTTTTTAGGGTTACCCTTCTTGCTATTGGTGCCCGAACCGCGACGAATATGCCCTTGGTTCCAAGGAGTGCCCACTTCCTGTATCCAGTCATGACTAGTCATGGTGACAACGGGAGCGGCGGAATGTCCGAAATAAATCTCGGTCGTCTCGGCGAAGGTCGGTTCCAGTTCGGCCCACCACTTGTCGTAGAAAGCACGCATTTTGGACACCTGAACGGGGTTAGCCTTGGCGACGTCAGTCTTTTGGCTCGGATCGGCGTCAATATTGAAGAGCTCGGTCCCGTTCACCAAGCGCCAATTCTCCGACATCACGGACGACTTGCGCCACTTGATCGGATCGCGCACCCGTTGGGAATCGGTGACCAGAAAACGATCCGTCCACTGGGGCTTGGAACCGGGCTTGAGCAGTGCCTTCAGCGAGGTTCCGTCGAACTTCACCTTCTCCGGTTTTGCCCCATCGACCAAGTCAAGCAGCGTAGGCGCCACGTCGACGGCGTGACAGAGGGTGTCCACGACGTGCTTCTTGTTCATGCCGCCCTTAGGCCAATGCAAGAAGAAAGGCACCCGGTGACCGCCATCGTACTCGCTGCCCTTCTGGCCACGCATGCCGGCATTAAAAATTTCCCTGCCGCTCGCCGTACCGTTGTCCGTGGTGAAGATGAAGATGGTGTCGTCGTGCACGCCCAGTTTCTTGATTAAAGCGCGCGTCTTACCGACGTTGTCGTCGATGTTGGTTATCATACCAAAAAAAGAGGCGATTCTGCCCGACTGCCCCTTGTACATGTCGATGTACTTTTGCGGACAATGCAACGGCCCGTGGGGTGCATTTGTGCAGATGTAGGCGAAGAACGGTTTCTTCGCCTTGGCATTCTTGCGAATGAACTTGTTTGCCTGATCGAAAAACACATCGGTGCAAAAGCCCTTCGCCTTAACGATCTTTTGGTTGTGAAAGTAGCCGCCGTCGAAATAGGAGTTATCCCAGACGTCGGGAGTTTGTCCCACCCCGCCGCCGCCATGCCGATACACTTCGTTAAAGCCACGATCCTCCGGGCGATAGGGGTAGTTGTCTCCCATATGCCACTTGCCGAACATGCCGGTCTCGTAACCGTTGTCCTTCAGCATCTGCCCGATGGTCACCTCGTTGGCCCGCAACATGGAGCGCCCCATGATGGTGTGCCAAACGCCCGTACGATTCGTCCAGTGACCCGTCACCAGAGCGGACCTCGAGGGCGAACAGGTCGGCGCCACGTGATAGTCGCTCAGCCAGACCGACTCGTTGGCCAACTTATCGGTGTGTGGCGTCTTGATCACGGGGTTGCCCGTGCAACCGAGGTCGCCATAGCCTTGGTCGTCGGTAATGACCAGCACGATATTGGGCTGCTTGGCGAAAATCGAGACCGCCAAAAGGGCAAAGAGCATAGATATGAGTTTCTTCATGTATTGGAATAGGATTAAGTTAAGCAAAAGTAACGGGCAGAAAGAACAATTCTGAAAGGATCGAATGCAATTAGACAAAGCAAAACTAAAGGGCAGGGAGGGTTTGGTGAAAGAGGTTTATTTCTTCCTAGGCTTTTTGCCCGCCTTTTGCTTCTCCTTCTTGCCATCATCTCCGGCTTTTTCCTGACCCGTCTTCCAGGGAATCGATCGGTCGAAGATCGCTCCGTATTGCTCGTAGCCGTTGTAGTCCACCGTGTCGCGCTTCCACGCCTCCACCGCTGCATCGTAAACCCCGCGCATCTTCTTCAAGTCCTTGACCTTGAGCGGGGCTAGATTGGTCAGCTCACCCGGATCCTTGGCCAAGTGGTACAACTCCTCGGTCGGTTCGAGCTCACCTGCCTCGTAAGGCCAGTAGAGGTATTTGTAGTCACGGGTCACCACCCCGTAGGAATGAGCTGCTTGCGGGCCCCATACGTTGATCAAGGTGGCCGAATCCCGAACTGCGGCCTTGGGGTTGTCCAGAAGGGGGAGCAAGCTCACCCCGTCCATCTCGGCGGGCACTTCGAGCCCGGCCAAATCCAAGATGGTGGGCGCCATGTCGATGTTGGCGGTAAGGGCGGCGGAACGTAGCTTTTTTCCGCTGCTGGAGTGACGAGGATCAAAAATAATGAGAGGAACATTACTCGATTCCTCGTAAGGCAAGACCTTCGATCCGTAGCCATGAGAACCGCAGAAGAATCCATTGTCGGAGGTAAATATGAAAACCGTATTTTCGGACACTCCGGCTTCCTTGACCGCCGCCCGGATCATCCCAACGGCCGAGTCCACCCCGTGCACCATCTGGTGGTAGATAGCCATCACCTCGTCGTAACGATCGCGATACCCCCAGCTCACGAAGCGCTCGTATTGGCGACCCTGTTTGCTCTGCAACGAAAAGTGCTTGCCGTATTCGCGTCCGTAGTTTGAGGGCTTGGTGAATTTCTTCCCCGCGTACACCTTGTCGAAAATCGGATCCGGTTGGTCGGGTTTATGCGGAGCCTTGAAACTGACAGACAGACAGAACGGTTTACCTGACTTGGCCGACTCCCGCACGAAGTCGCTCCCGAACGCCCCGTAGGATCGCGAGGAATGTGGATACTTCTTGGCATATGCCTTCATGCTCGGGTTTCTAGCGGTGGCGTAATTCGTCTGCCCCGGTCCACCGCCCCACTTGTCGAAGTCGTCCTCGGGCAGATACTTCGAACCCTTGCCGGTTCCTCGGCGCAACTCGAACCCAAACTTGCCCGCGAAAGCAGTCAAGTATCCGGACTTCCGCAAGCGCATTGGATAGGCCGTTTCCCAGAGTTTTTCCGTGAGCGGACCGTGGTCGAAGTTACAGCCGTGGCGGTACTCGTAGAGCCCCGTCATAACGTTGACTCGACTAGCCATGCAGATCGCGGTGGTGTCGTAGTGGTGATCAAAGGTCATCCCCGCCTCCGACAAGCTGTCGATGTGCGGCGTCTTCACGTCCTTGTTCCCGTAGCACCCAAGCGAGTAACTGGCTTGGTCGTCGGTAAAAAGAAAGATGACGTTGGGACGCGTCTCCTTGCCGAAGGCCAAGGTTACGAACAAGGACGCCAAAAGGGAAATCGAGCTGAATGAATTCATGGAAAGCAAAATGAAAACGGACTCCTATCCGAAGGCAACCACCCATTTGCTGAAAAACCTCCGTAAATCATTCGACCACCAGTTCACCGAGGATGGTCCATCCGTTAGAAACCGGAAGGTCGTTGGCAAAACGAATGGCGGGCTTGCTGATCCATGGATCCTCGATCCCCAAGGCCAGGCGATAGGCGCCCGCCTTCGAGGGAGACGCCAATTGCGCCTCGATCACGAACTCGCCTGGCAACCACTTGCGCAAGTCGTCCTTCAAGGTGGTGGAGGCAGCGATTCGCCCCTTTGCATCGAGCCACGCCAACTTCACCGGCCATGGATAATAAAACGGGGCCACGCCCTCGTTCACACCGCGAATGGTCACCTTGGCTGACTGCCCTGCCCTCGTCTTGCTCGGATGATGGATCGCCGTCAACCGATACTGGTAGCCCAGCAGGCGAACGAGCGCGTCGCTCCGCTCGACGAACTCCTCGGACCCTCTCCCCTCGAGAGCCGGACCGTAGGGCCCCACCCAGGAGAAGTGCGAACGCTTGGCCATCTCTACAGTAAAATCCCATTTTTTGCCCAGCCACTTTCTCGCTTGAAGCGGTGCCATCTCGCCACCGATGACCGTGCGCTTCCAGGAGTCGATCCGCTTTGCCCGACGCAAACGCTCGAGAAAGGACCATTCCTTTCCATTGTCGGTGTCCTCCGGGAACATGTCGTCATGAAAGCCCATCTTCGGATATTCGCCCGGCGGCCCGTCCGCATAACGAGCCATTAATTGCTTGTCGGGAAAGGCCTTGCGGTAAGCCTCCAGGACCCGTCGCCGGATCTTCTCCGAGGCAAACAGCTCGTCCCGCGGATAAGTGTGCCATTCCCCCCAGAAGCCAAGCAGACCGAGCTGGATGAAGGCCACTCGCGGATGATTGTTGTAACGCTTCCCCATGGCGGCGATCAAGCGCTCGAGGGCCGGCGCCATGGCAGGATGATCGTAATCGGGACTGAGCCCGCCGCCATGCTGCTTGTATGGCTTGAGGCTCACGCCTTTTTTCAGCAACCATTCGGGCATGGCCGAGGGTTTTTTAGGGTAGTCCGCATAGACTCGCAGCACCACGTGCTTGCCGGTCGCCGCCTTGTGTCCCCACGCCTCCCTCTCCCATTCCTCGAAGGCATAACGGCCCTCGACCGGCTCCAGTTTCTTCCATGGGACATACAGGAACACCATGGAATAAGGACGCCGTATCTTGCCCGCATTGGTGTAGACGCAATATCCCTTCAACGGGTTGTCCAAGGGACCCGGCGCTGCCTTGGGACGAACAACCACCTCTCCCGCGTCCCCGGCTTCGGGCTGTGCGACCAAAGACATCGCGGCACACAGAAGAACGCACGGCAGAACGAACAAAGCGAACCCTTTCACGTGGCTTGGACAAGCATTGGCGGAGGGAAGGAACCCCGGATCGAAATGCCGACCACGGAGGCAGACGGAGAACAGAGACTTGCCCCTCAACCCTTTCCGGGCTTCACCCTGATGTTGCGGAAGAAGACCTTGCTCTTGGGATCATGCGCCTGCAGGCAAAACGTTCCTTTGTCCAGTTGCCGGTTGGGGCGCTTCAGCCCATCGGGCTCAGTGTAGTCCGTGATGGTCTTACCATTGATCTTCAACTGGATCCTCTTTCCCTTCACGATGATGTGATAGTCGAACCATTCGCCATCCTTGGCGGGCGCCTTGAAGTTGTCCTTCACCCCATAAAGTCCACCCGTCTTCTTGGGGTCACCGTGGGTGTTGTTGACCTGAGCCTCGTATCCTTTGTTGGGCCAACCTTTCTTCTGGTACTTGGTATGAAAGTAAACCCCTGAGTTGGAGCCCTTCGTGGTCATGACCTCAAGCTTCAGCTCGAAATCGGTGAAGGATCCACCGTTCGCATCACCCGTGTAGAAGAGATGGCTCCGGGGACCAAAGAGAACGATTTGGCCGTCCTCGACCTTGCAGGAATCCTTGTTCTCGTTGGCGGTCCAGCCACTCAGGTCCTTGCTGTTGAAGAGCGGAATCCAGACGTCGTCACCTTTGCCGGGCTTCGATTGGAGCAGGGAACAGACGGATACGAATGCGGTGGCAAAAGCGAGGTAGCGAAATAATTTCATAGCAGTTCCTAATTTAACTTAATGAAGGTGGCTCGGAATAATTTCCAGGCTTCAGTCCAGCCTGTTCGCCCAGCGTACCCCGTTGGCCACCAAGTCGAGGTACTCCTTGGTCGACATGGTGGAATTGTGGTGACCGATGGTGGTGGAGAAGATGCGTCCCTTGCCGTGCTCGTTAGTCCAGATCACCGCTTGGGGTTCCTTGGCCACGCCATTGGCGCCATAGGCCAACACGGTGGCGCCAAGAATCCGCTGTGTATTGTAAAGCTCTCCCTCGGGAGTGGTCCAGCCGTCCGGCATGTCCTTCAGGATGGGATGCTTTTCCTGCCCCTTGGCCTTGGACACGACGATCTTGCGCTTGGGGCCATGCCCCTTGGAATAAACTCCGAGCATGGTCGGCCAAGTGTTTTCCTTCTTACCTTCCGCGGGCTTGATGCTCCAATGATAGGAATGCATGGCGCAATGAAGGGCCACCGCCGGCTTGCCCGCAGCGTGAATGGCGGCCAGGGAATCGACGAATTTGCTGTCCTTCTCATGGGCGAAGCAATGGTTCCACACGATGAAGTCGGCTTTGTCGGCCCAGCCCTTTTTGCTGAGGTGCGCCTTGCTCTTCTCCTGGTTCATCTCGAAAAAGATTTCCCACTTCACCTTCAAGCGCTTGCTCACGCCCTCGCTTATTATGTTCTTCTGGTTCTTGTAATCGTGACAGCAACCACCCGTCACCATAAGGCCCCGAAGGGTTTTTTCCTCTTTAGCGGAAAGGAAAGCGGAGCAAAGACCAAGGGAGAGAACGCAGGTAAACAGATGAAGAATAGTTCGTTTCATAATGATTGGGTGGGTGGATGGTGAAAGGAGTTCGCCACGTAACGGTGGGAGCAGATCGATAAGAAACGTCGGTTTTCGCCGGTTTTGCAAGCAATTCCCGATCGGAAAACCAAGGTTGCCTAAGGAAGATGCCAACCTTGACAAACCCCACCATCACACCTTCAAATCTTCATTCCCCATGATAATCACACGGAATGGACGGCAGAAATATATGAAATTTCACAAGAAAACTTCCGGCGCTGCTGGCGCGACCCTTTCAACGAGCTTGGTTCTGACCCTTGGTGCGCTTCTCTCCAGTGGCGCCGCCTCGGCCGCCGAGGATTACTGGCCCGGTTGGCTGGGTCCGAAACGGGATGGCCGGGCAAGCGACTTCCGGCCACCCAAGAAGTGGCCAACAAAGCTAAGCGAGGTCTGGCGGGTAAAAGTGGGAACAGGGTATGGTTCTCCGCTCGTCGCAAAGGGAAAAGTCTGGCAACATGCACGCGAGGGCGAGGACGAAGTCATTCACTGCCTCGACCTCGCGACGGGCAAGTCGCAATGGAGCCAACGCTACCCTACCCCTTTCAAAATAGGCGGCGGGGCGGATCGTCACGGCAAGGGGCCCAAGTCGTCGCCGGTCTATGCCGACGGCCGAGTTTTCGTAATGAGCATCACCGGAACCCTCTCCGCTTGGGACGCCGTTTCGGGAAAAGCCCTCTGGAAGAGCTCGCTCGGCA
>CAJQSI010000094.1 GCA_905612515.1 uncultured Opitutales bacterium
CTTTGCAGAGCTCGGCGAGGGTGGGGAGTACGTCTGGCTGGTAGAATACGAGGTCGCTCACTTGCCCGGCCTTTATCTTGCCCGGCCAGCGGACAAGGTATGGGATGCGGAGTCCGCCCTCGTAGAGGTTTCCCTTGCCGCCACGGAACTCCACCTTGGTGCGCGGGTTGACGTTGGGGCCGAAGAAGCCGCGGGGGTGTTCTTTGCTGCGGAAGCGGTCCTGCCCGCCGTTGTCGCCGGTGAAGAACACGATGGTGTCGTCCTCCAGTTTGAGTTCGCGGAGCAACTCGAGCACTTGGCCGAGGTTGTCGTCCACCATGGTGACCATGGCGGCGTAGTTCTTCACGTCCTGGGGAATCTTGTCGTCCTCGATCCACTTTTCTCCCTTGTAGCGGCGCCAGGCGGGGTCGTCCTTGGGGATGTCGTACATGCCGTGCGGCGGAGTGACGGGGAGGTAGCAGAAGAAGGGCTTGTCCTTGTTTTCGCGGATGAACTTGAGGGCTTCCTCCATGATGGGGTACTGGGCGTGGGTTTCGCCGGAGCGCCCGCCGAGGTTGCCCTTCAATGGAACTTCCTCGCTGTTGCGTATGAGGTAGGGGGTGTAGAAGGAGTGGGCGTGTACTTGGTCGTAATAGCCGAAGAAAACGTCGAAGCCGTGCTTCTCGGGTACCCCGGTGGAGTCGCGTCCGCCGCAGCCCCATTTGCCGAAGCCGCCAGTGGAGTAGCCGACCTCCTTGAGGACGGAGGCGATGGTGGGTTCACCCGCTCTCAGAGGGGTGCCGCCGTCGTTGGCCCGGACAGAGGCGTGGCCGGCATGCTTGCCCGTCATCAAGTTGCAGCGGAGCGGGGCGCACACGGGGGAGCCGGCGAGGGCTTGAGTGAAGCGTATGCCTTCCTTGGCGAACTTATCGACGTTGGGCGTCTTGATGTACGGGTTCCCCATGTGGGAGAGCTCGTAGTAGGCGAGCTCGTCGGACATCAGGTACACCACGTTGGGCTTCTTCTTGGTGGCGAGGCAGGTCGCGGCGCTGGCGAGGAGCAGGGAGAGGATTGTTGGGAGTTTCATGGCTTTGGTTTCTTGGCGGAGAGATCGATGAGCTTGAGGTTGCGAAACTTTATCCAGCCGGCGTGGCCCTCGGCACCGTAGGTCTGGAAGGCGATGGAGCCGGCTTCCTCCAGGTCGGCCCTTGGCTTGGGGTCGCTGTAGTCGACGATGGGTTGGTCGTTCAACCAGGCCCGGATGCGGTTGCCGACAACGAGCAGGCGCACGTTGTTCCATTGGTGGGGTTTGCGGATCTCGTCCTTCTCGTCTCCCTTGTCCAGCCAGTCGTCGAGGTAGAGGCCGACGTATTCGCCGGCCGCCCCGCGACCGAGGTTCAACTGGTAGGGACGTCCCAGGCGCTTGGTCTTGGATTTCCTGAAGTAAATCCCGCTGTTGTACTTGCCGTGTTCGTCGATCTTGTACTCCAGCCGCAGGTCGAAGTCCTTGTAGTTACCTTTGCTTACTAGTATGCCACTGCGCTTTGGGTCACCGTCCTGACCACCCACGATGACGCCGTCCTCCACCCGCCACTCGGCCTTGCCCGCAGGTTCCCACTGGCTGAGGTCCTTGCCGTTAAAGATTTGAACGTGGTAGCTCTTGGCCCCGCTGCAGAAAGCAGGAGTTAGAAAAAGGAGGATGCTAAAGGTTCTTATATACATGCTTTGATAGTTAAAGAGTCACGAGGGATCGCACTTGCGATGACTCAGCCAACCCAAATTGATCCCATCAGGCAATTCCGATTCTCCATGAGGAAGGATTTCAACGGAATGCTTCTTTCCCATTATTCCCGAAGGGCAAAGGTAAACTGATTCATTGACATCCCGAAATCTTGTGAACCAACCCCGCTATAGTTTCGGAAATTCTGTGGAAGATAGCAATTCGTCCTATTCCTGATTCAGAAAACCGATGATTCTCAGAAGGTCCGCTGCGGGAATTTTTTGTATGAAACTCATTTTAGTTCTCTTGAAATAAAACACCTTTTCTTTCCCCGCGTTATCCACCCAGAAGCATTGCCAGCGTTCGTTTCCCAGCTGGTTGAGTTCCTTTTCCATTTCCTCGGGAGCTTTGCCTTCGAACGCAGCGATCTTGTACTCCCAGTCGCCCATGTTCTCTAAATCCTTCATTAACCACTTCTTGGTCTGGGCACTTATGTCTTTACCGCTTCCAAGATTCTTCTCATAGAGTTTCTTGCCACTCTCGACGTTCTCGTCATAGAGCTTCTTTCCACTTTCGACTTTCTCATCATAAATTTTCTTGAGACGGTCTAGGTACGATTTATCCTCTTCCTTCTTCTCTTCCTCTGCGGGATAAAGGTATAGAGGGATTAGGCAGAGCGTCAGGAACGCAGTGAGTATTTTTTTCATGATCGAGTTCTTTATTTCGGGTATATCTTCAAGACCAATGCTTGGAGTGGCACGCTTGCATCGTCTTTTTCTTGGAGTAGTTTGCTCCCTTTGCAAGGACTTTGGTGAACGGATTGGGTAATGAAGTTTGATCGCAAGTTCGCTCATCTCGTTGAATTATTGAGAACATGGATCTG
>CAJQSI010000095.1 GCA_905612515.1 uncultured Opitutales bacterium
TGTCGACATCCACGGCAATCCGGTGGCCAACACCAAGCAACCGTATTTGGACGGCATGGCGCTGCGCTGCGAGCTCGACGGCAGCAACGTCGAGGTAGTGGGACACAATTTTCGTAACAACTGGGAAGTCACGGTCGATTCATTCGGCTCGATGTGGCAGTCAGATAATGATGCGGGTTCGAGATCGTGTCGCGTAAACTACGTGATGGAATTTGGTAACCACGGTTTCCGTGACGAGGTTACGGGCTTGGGGTGGACATCGCCCCGGACTGGTATGTCCTCAGATCACAGGCGCAAAATGTGGCACCAGAATGACCCAGGGGTGGTGCCGAATCTACTCATTACGGGATATGGCGCGCCGTCGGGAATGCAGGTTTACGAAGGCGAGCTGCTGCCCGCTCAGTATCGCAATCAGATGCTCCTAGCGGAACCAGCCCGCAACGTGTTGTGGTCGATCCCGGTCAGCAGCAGCGGGGCCGGGTATACGGCGAAGGTTGTCGACATTCTGCGTTCGCCAACGGACAAGGCCTTTCGCCCCTGCGACATTTCCGTGGCGCCGGACGGCTCGTTGTTTGTGGCCGACTGGTTTGATCCGATTGTCTGCTGCCACGCCAACAAAGATGATCGCGGCCGTATTTTCCGAGTGGCGCCACCCGGCCACAAATACGCGCCACCAGTCTTTGATTACACGACGGCAAAAGGGGCGATGACAGCGATGCGCAGTCCGAACCTGTCGGCGCGTTTCCAGGCATGGACCACGCTGACCGCGATGGGGGCATCCGCACGGCCCGAGGTCAAGCAGGCGGTGACCGATCCCAATCCACGTGTTCGCGCTCGGGCGCTGTGGCTGTTGGCGGCGATCGATGGCGACCCGGCGGCGGCGGCCAAGCAGGCCATGGCTGATGAAGATGAGAATGTTCGCGCCATGACATTGCGGATCGTCCGGCGCCACAAGCAAGACACCTCCTCGTATGTCCAGCAGCTGATGACCGACAAGTCGCCAGTCGTCCGTAGAGAGTGCGCCATTGCATTGTGCCATCAAGCGCCCACCGCCAAAAAGGCGGCACAGTGGGCGGTGCTGGCTGTTCAGCATGATGGAAAAGACCCCTGGTACTTGGAGGCGCTGGGGATCGGTTCCCGCGGCCACGAAGACGCATGTTTTGCCTCATGGAAGAAAAAAGCAGGTACAAGCTGGAGAACGGCGGGGGGGCGGGACATTGTCTGGCGATCGCGTGCGGCGGCCGCGGTTCCCATGCTGGTGCAGTTGCTATCCGACAAGGCGGTGCCAGCGTCTGAACACCCGCGTTTGATGCGCGCTTTCGATTTTCACGACAAGGCGGTAACCAAGCCGGCCTTGTTTGGCTACGTCAAGAAAGGGGCGACAGCGACCTCCGCGATCGCCTATCTAGAAGCGATCGAGCGCTTGCCGGTCCCGCTGGTGAAAGGCAACCCGACGGTTATGAAGGAATTGGCCGCTGTCTTGCCGCGCTGCACAGACAATGTCCTGGCCGTGAAGCTGGTGCGGCGATACGGCTTGCAGCGGGCGTTCACGGCCAAATTCGTCGAGGTGGCCGTCGCAGCGCCGAGCAGCAGAGCTGGCATCGACGCGATCAAGCAAGTACTGGCAACCAACGGCAAGGCCGCGATCATCGCGACTGCCGTAGATCCGGAGCGCATCACTGTTCTCGACGCACTTGGATACGCCGGCACGCCACCAGCGACGGCATTGCTTTCAACCCTGATATTGGACAAAAGCAAATCCACGAGCCTACGGCGCCGGGCGATACACGGGTTGCCAAAATCAAACCGTGGCATTCTGATCTTGCTGGGGCATCTGAAAAAGAAAACACTTCCATCAGCCTTGGCCAATGAAGGGACAAAACTGCTGCTGGTATCAAGTAATGACAAGGCGCGTTCATGGGCACGCAAGGAATTGGGTATCGATGGGAAGAACGGCGCAGATCCACTGGCGCGGTTACCGAAACTGTTGGAATTGACAGGCCATCGGCAACGTGACGGGCAGGGGTCCTTTACCAAGGCAGGTTGTATCGCCTGTCACAAGTTGGGTGCCCTAGGTATCGATTTCGGGCCGGACCTTTCTACCATCGGTAGCCTGATGGGTGAGACGGAATTGTTCAGTGCAATTTTGGCGCCGAGTTTATCGATCAAATTCGGGTTCGAGGGCGAAACCTTTATGCTCAACGACGGTACGACGCTGGTCGGCTTCGTCAGCGGTGAGAATGATACGACAGTGAGCCTGAAACTGCCCGGCGGTATTCAGCGCGACTTGGCCAAGAGCGAGATCAAGAGCCGTAAGCAAATGGAACAATCGCTGATGCCGGCTGGGCTAGATGCGGCATTGACCGACCAGGAAATGGCGAATTTGGTCGCCTGGCTTACGATTCAGAGGGCAAAATAATGATGACTAGACAATCACTTACATACGGAAGGCAATTCCATCATCCCGCCCCTGTTGAAAAAAGAAAAAGGGAAAGAAAAGGGAATAAATTATTAGCGCTGTGGCTGCTCACGGGTTGTGCCTCGCTAAGCGCGGCGACCAAACCAAACATTGTCTATATCAACGCGGACGACTATGGCATTCGTGATGCGGGGTTCATGGGCCGCAGCGAGTACAAGACGCCGAATCTCGACAAGCTGGCCGCCAGCGGCATGGTATTCACGGAGGCCTATTCGCCTGCAGCCAACTGTGCGCCCAGTCGGGCCTGTTGCCTCTCCGGCCAGTCCGCGCCCCGCCACGGGGTCTACACGGTGGCCGGCTCAGATCGAGGCGAGGCCAGCACCCGAAAACTCATCCCCATCAAGAATACCCTGCACCTTGAGCTCGACAATCTCTCCCTGCCCGGCGCGCTGCAGAAGGCTGGTTACGTCACCGGCAACTTCGGCAAATGGCATGTGGGTCCTGAGCCTCTTAAACAAGGCATCGACATCAATGTTGGCGGCAGTTCCGCTGGCGGCACCCGCAAGTATTTCGCGCCCTACAAACTCACAAACATCATCCAGGGCCCCAAGGGCGAACATCTGCCAAAACGCCTTACGGACGAAGCCATCAACTTCATGAAAGCCAATAAGAACAAACCGTTTTTTGTCTATCTAGCCTATTATCAGGTCCATACTCCCATTCAACCTCGCATGGATCTGGTTGCCAAGTACGAAGGCATCAAGGACATCAACGCCAAGTACGCCGCCATGGTAGAAGGCATGGATATCTATATCGGCGAATTGCTCGACTACCTGGAAAAATCAGGAAAAAAAGACAATACCATGATCCTTTTTTGCTCCGACAACGGTGGGGTCAACAAGATCTCAGATCAAGACCCCTACCGTGCCGGCAAAGGTTCCTACTACGAAGGCGGCGTCCGTGTCCCCATGATCGTATCCTGGCCCGGAAAGGTAGAGCCAGGCAGTCGCTGCGACACCCCAGTCATCGGCACCGACTTCTATCCGACGCTGCTGGATGTGGCCCAGAGCCAAGCCCCCAAAGACAAAGTGCTGGACGGCGTCAATCTCATGCCGCTTATCACCCAAACCGGCAAGCTAATGCAGCGCGCCCTCTACTGGCATTTCCCCATCTATCTACAAGCCTTCTCTGTTGATAACGACGAAGGCCGCGACCCTCTTTTCAGAACCCGCCCAGGATCATCTATGCGCTTTGGGAAATGGAAACTACACGAATACTTTGAAGACGGAAAATTTGAACTATACGATCTGGATGCCGATACCGGCGAACGCAACAATCTAGTCGAGACCATGCCCGAAAAAGTTGCCGAGCTCAAAAAGATGCTATATACTTGGCGCGCCAAAATGAAGGCGCCTGTCCCCACCGAACTCAACCCGAAATACAGCGCTGCCAAGCCAGCAAAAAAGGCAAGGTAGAATTAGGTCCTTTGGTCCAACTGATAGGAAATTTATGGATGCCGACACCGGCGAACGCAACAGCTGAAATAAGATGATATTAACGTATAAAAAGGTGATTAAAATGAATGCTTCCGTGATAAAATATTCGATAATAACAGTTCTTAGCTTGTGTGCAATGATCACACTGAATGCCGCCGAGCCGAAGGAAGATGCTGGCTGGAACAAAACAGTCTTTACGAGCACGTTCTATGCTGAAGGTTCGGCAATTTCTGATATCAATCAAGATGGTTCAATGGATCTGGTGGCCGGACCTTTTTGGTATGCTGGCCCGGACTTTAAGACAAAACACAATTATTATGCCACCGAAGCGTTTCTTCCCAGTTCCTACAGTCAAAACTTCAACACATTTTGCGGTGATATAAACGGCGATAAATGGCCTGATATTTTGGTTGTGAGCTATCCGGGGAAAAATGCCTATTGGTACAGGAATCCGGGGAAGGTTACGGGTGAAATATGGGATCGTTTTGTGGTCTTGGGAGATGTGCGTAATGAATCACCTCAATTCATCAATATAGTCGGTGATGATCGCAAGGAGCTCATTTGCACCTATGCGGGCTCGCATGGCTATGCTACCTCCCCTAAAAACCCCACGAAGCCTTGGACGTTCACCCCCGTTACCGCCAAAGTCCTCAAGCGTGGCTTTGGCCATGGCCTCGGGGTGGGAGACGTCAATGGTGACGGTCGCTTGGATGTGATAGCGAATATTGGCTGGTGGGAGCAGCCTGAGAAAACGGTGGGTTTATGGCAGTATCACAAAGCTGATTTCGGGAAGAGCGGGGGGGCGGATATGTTTGCCTATGACGTTGACGGCGATGGTGACAATGATGTGATCACCGGTCTGAGCGCCCATGCCTACGGCTTGGCCTGGTTTGAGCAATTGCCAGGAAACAAAGGCTTTAAGAAACATATGATTATGGGAGACCCGAAGAACCCCTTGGCGCACGGCGTGGTTTTTTCCCAAGCCCATTCGATGGCATTGATCGACATGAATAACGATGGCCTTTTGGACCTAGTGACGGGGAAGCGCTATTGGGCCCATCGCGGCAAAGACATTGGCAGTGCTGACCCAGCCGTGCTGTATTGGTTTGAACTGAGCCGCAAGAACAGCGTCAAATATATCCCTCACCAAATCGACGATGATTCGGGTGTGGGCACGCAGTTTCAGGCGGCGGACGTCAATGCAGATGGATGGCCTGATGTGTTGGTGTGCAATAAAAAGGGTACATTTCTCTTTACTCAAACACGCCGTGCCTCTGAAGTAAAGTTGGCAGACTGACAGGTGAAAGAATTGATTGCCGCGTCGATTGCTTGCAACGCACGGGAGGAGCCAGGAGGGAACAGACCTCGTTCCGCGGGCCGCAAATACGCCCAGAGACTTGTCTCCATCCGTAAAAGCGTAAAGAAGTTACTGGATCCCATAATTACCAGCACACAATAAAGGCGTGTATATTAGTGCCGCCGATCCCTTTCCTTCAGGCAACCGTCCTGGGGATGAACGCCGCCTAAGACAGCTTCCATCTGCTCGTGTCGTTGAAAATCGAGCTTGTTAGCAGCGAAACCGAGCTCTATCGTTTGGCTGAGGACGTGGGAGAAAGGAACGACCTCGCCAAGAAGGAACCCAAGAAAACGCGCGAGTTACTCCAGACACTCAATAAGTGGGTCAAGGAAACGGGTCGGAAATAAAGAATTTACCAACAGTTAGAAATCTGTAGGTGTTGGTATATGATTACCGGAAGGGCTATGCTCAAGGACGTCATGGTCGCCGGCGTTGGCGCGACCTTGGGTTCCTCATTTGTCCCTTCCGCCCTAGGGGCCTTTGACGGCCGGCAGGGTGAATCGCGACTTGATGGCAATTCGTTTGCCCGTGGCCAAACATTCGGCTACGTGCGAGGCGCCCTGCTGCCAAGAGTAGCCCTCCCCGTCAATAGCATGGCGCCGCAGCTTACTTCCCTGAGCACGCAACGCCAAATCGACGCCATGGGGAGCCCAATCATAAAGAGCCATGTGCATAGAGCCACCTGAGGCGACGATCGAAATCGTGTGATGAGACTGATTAATGGCCGCGTGATGGCCGCCATGATGGTAGTTGAACCCACACTGCATGTGCGAAATGACGCCGTCGCCATGGTCCATTAAAACCATGGCGTTGTCCTCGGCTTCGACTTTGATTTTGCCTTTTCCCCTGACATCCCGTGTCGGGGTAACGATGCTCAACATTGCCACGATGGAACGGGCAGGGCCGAATAGTCCGGTAAGTGTCATCAAGTTGTAGACGCCCAGATCCGGCATGCTGCCGCCGTGCTCATCATAAAAAAATCTGGACCAACTCGGCCCGGCATTACCATAGCTGGCGTGTGCCGCGGCAACGCGTCCCAACTTGCCTTCACGCAGCGTCTTGGCCATGAAGCGGAACTGCGGGCTCATCACCACCACCGGAGCGCCCCAAATGCGAACGCCCTTCTGCTTAGCCAGATCGAGCAACTCCTGCCCCCCGGCCAGATCATTGGCCATGGGCTTCTCGCTCCAGACGTGTTTGCCCGCCTCCAGGGCCTGCTTGTTCAGCCGATAGTGTTCCTGCATGTCGGTTAGATCGACGAGCAGGTCGAACTCTGCACCGGCCAGCATCTTGTCGATATGGGGATAATGATTGGGTACGTTGAACCGCTCGGCCGCCCTTTTGCTTCGCTCGGGTATTATGTCTCATGTGCTGACCAACTCGACGAACGGGCTGCCCTTCAGATGCGGCAGATACTTTGTCGACACGCTACCGCAGCCGATTACGCCAACCTTGGTCTTCTTGCCCGAAGGCTCTGCAGCCGCCGCTTGGCTAGTGGGCAAACCGCTCAGCGCAGCCACTGCGCCAACTCCGGTGCTGCGTTGAATGAATACACGTCTAATCGTGGTCTCAGCTTTGTCATTTGTCATTTTGGGAACCTTAGTTACTCATCCGAGCTTCTTGACAAGAAGCTTTGGGAACCACGTTTCATCGGCCGCATTGAGCCCGACGAAAGACCTGCCATTTACGAAAAACACTTTGCCCCAGTTCAGGAAACCGTAAAATATTGCATACATGATCACTGGAAGGGCTATGCTTACGTCATTGCTGACTTCCGACGCCTTTCTTTCTCGGAAAGGTCAAGTGAATGTCGAAGTCGAGTGACCCGCACAGTGTCAGTAGGCAAAGGCTTCCATCCTGTGGCTCGATCATTGACAGGCTCCTGTCCCATGTTCCATATTGGAAAGTAACTTCACAAGCGATCAAACGAGGTGTTGTTTAATGCGTTACGGAATACTATGGATCACGATTTTGCTCGCGACGGGCTCGGCATGGGCGGCCAAAAAGGATGCCATCGATATCGAAGCCGGCCGGAAGCACTGGGCTTATCAACCACTGAGGGCATCGGCCATTCCCGAGGTGACGGATGTCGCCTGGCCTGCCAACGACGTCGATCGCTTTATCCTCGCCAAGCTGGAGTCGGCGGGACTGCAACCCGGGCCAGATGCCAAGAAAATCACTCTCGTCCGTCGACTCTACTTTGACCTCGCCGGCCTGCCTCCCACACCGGAGGAGATCGCCCGGTTCGTCGACGACAAGTCGCCCGAGGCGTATGAGGACCTCGTTGACCGATTGATGGAATCGCCGCGCTTCGGTGAACGATGGGGTCGCCACTGGCTTGACGTTGCGCGTTACGCGGAATCGATGTCGCTGCGCGGACGCTTGCTCAAACATGCCTGGCGTTATCGCGACTACGTAATCGAGGCGTTCAACGACGACCTGCCATACGATCAGTTTCTCCGACAGCAACTTGCGGGCGATTTGCTGAAGGTAACGTCAGTCGACGCCCAACGTCGAAATCTCGTCGCCACGACCTACCTGTTGATGGGTGACGCGCTCCTCGAGAACCAAGACAAGAGCCAACTCGACATGGATTACGTTGATGAGCAACTCGACGCCATAGGAAAAGGTCTGTTGGCTCAAACGATCGCCTGCGCCCGCTGTCACGACCATAAGTTCGACCCCATTCCGACCCGTGACTACTACGCGATGGCCGGCATTCTAAAAAACGTGCAGTGGTTGAAACACGGGAACGTCTCCAATTTCATGGAGAAGCCCTTGCCCCTCTCGGAGGAGACAAAGCGAGAACTGGAAGTCCACGACTCGTCCGTTGCCCGAATGAAGAGCGAAATCAAGGCGCTGAAGCCAAAAATTACAGGCAAAGGCCTGCCTCCTGTGCAGGCGAAGGACTTACCGGGGATTATCGTGGACAACACG
>CAJQSI010000096.1 GCA_905612515.1 uncultured Opitutales bacterium
TGCCTCAATTCCGGCAGGCAATCCAAGTCCCGGCCCCCACGCGATGGCTGGCACGCGAATGCCACCTTCGTAAGTGGAGAGCTTTCGTCCCCGAATTTTCTGTTCCGGATTTCGGCCGGGACCCCGGCCGTTGTCCGAGGCATAAATGACCAGCGTATTGTCCGCGATTGTCAACCGCTTGAGCGAATCAAGGACTCGTCCCACGTTGTGATCCAGTTCCTGGATGGCATCGCCGTATTCGCCCCAATCCGAAGTTCCCTTGAACTTTTCGCTCACCCCGAGCGGGTTGTGGAGCATGGTATGAGGCAGGTAGAGGAAGAACGGTTCATCCTTGTTGCGCTCGATAAATCCAATGGCCTCGTCGGTGTAGACCCTGGTCAACTCGTTGGCATCGGCCGGGCGCTTGACCACCTTGCCGTTACGCATCAGGGGGACACCTCCCTTGTCCTCGAAAAAGAGCGTCTCTACGGGATCGAGGTTATGCAATAAACCGAAGTAATGATCGAAGCCCTGGTTGCGGGGAAGAAAAGGTTCGTGAAAACCGAGATGCCATTTCCCGATGCAGGCAGTCGCGTACCCATTGGCCTTGAGCAACTCGGCGATCGTCAACTCATCCGGATGAATGCCGGTGGGGGAATCCGCCCGATGGACCCAGACCTCGTTCCCCACGCGACGTGGATAACAACCGGTCAGCAAACCGGCCCGCGAAGGACTGCAAATCGGGGCCGCGGCATAGTAATCCGTGAACCGAATGCCCTCTCTGGCCATGCCATCGATTCGCGGTGTCTTTATCTCGGTGGCCCCATAGCAACCGAGATCGTAGTAGCCCTGATCATCAATAAAGATGAATACGATGTTGGGTTTTCTGGCTTCAGCCGGAACGGAAGCCAAAAGCGCTCCGACCAAGGTAGATAGAAACATAAGGAGCTTATGCATTTGCCGACTATCCTTCCGACCCATCAATTTACCAAAAAAGAAAAAGGTGGAGTGGTTACTTTTTTATGGAAAGAAACATTCATGATTCACTGTTTCTGGGCAGCGAGAAAATGGACGAGTGAGGCAAAGTCCTCGATCGACATCCCGTTGGCTAGGCCTGCAGGCATCATGGAGATTGGAAGTAATGTTTCGGAGGCAACATCCGCGGGTTTCAACCTGGTCACCTGACCGGCGATATCGCGTATCTCGATCTGGTCGCTCAGGCGCTTGGTCACGAACCCGACGTGGGCGCCTCCCTTCTTTGTCGTGATGGAAACCGTCTTGAAGCCTTGGGAAATCTCCGCGTTCGGGCGAATGATGCTGAGGGCGATCTTCTCAGCGTTCATGATGCCACCGATCTGGCCAAGATAGGGACCTTTTTGTACCTCACTCTTTTTGAGTGCGTGGCAGGCAAAGCAGCCTTGGGTGGTGAACAAGGCGGGGCCTTTCTTGGGATTCCCCTTTATCTTGGTGAGAGCGATGGCGATGTCCTCGACGCTCATCTTGCCGATCTGCCCCTTCTTCTTCATGATCTTATCGAGATCCACCGTCGGTTCCTCGATCGCGGCGACCACGGGGTCGTCCGCCTTGGGCAAGCCGGCGATCACGACCCGATCCTTCTGGGCCAGTTCCGAAACAACGTGGCGAAGGGCGGCATCGCCCTTTTTCGCAGCCTCCAGCAAGGCAGCTGAAAGGACCTCTGTTTTTTCCCAGGCCGTAGGGTAATAATACGGGCCGCGCGTATCCGGGCGGGTGCTCCACCAAGTGTCTCCCTTGTAAGGTTTCTCCAAGTTAACCAACCTGATGAGGCTTCTGGCAATGCGTTGCTGGGTGTCAGAATCAGTGGTTCCCTTGAAGCGACCGATCAAGGCATCAGCGGCATCCGGAGTGTGCATATAGCGAAGGGCCATGAGGGCCCCGCTTTGGTTGGGCGTGCCAATGGCGTCGACACAGGCCGAGCTGGCTTCCAGGGCTACCAGCGCCTGACGTGCCACATGAGGAAGAATGCTGGAGGCGTTAGGGGTGGCATGCGGCCCCTCGGCAATTTGCTTTTTGCCACCGCCGGCAAATTTCTTGATCACTTTGTTGCTCACGTAAAAACGAACCCTGCCACCACGATGAGTGTCCGCCAAACCGGCCACACACTTGAACCGCACGATGTCGGCGGGCAACTTCTTGTAAGTGATAACACTGACCGCATGGGAACCGATACCAAAGGCCATCGGTTTCTTGTCCGAACGTCCCAGTTTGCCCCCGGTCGGGCTGATCCCGGCACCGGTTTTGCCCCAACCCTGAGTGGCTTTGGACCACTTGACGTCGGTCAATTTCACAGTGGAGCCATCCTTCTTCACCAGCCAGGGCTCAAACCAACCACCATGGTCGTTACCGTAGCCGTTGCCCCCATCCCCGATCGTTAGGTAAAGCTCCTTCCAACCTGAGATATCGATATCGAAAGCGTGTACCTTGTTGCCGTCGATGACTGGGCTTTGGTGAACGTCTTGTGGACCGGAATCTTGCTTGGGCGGCGCTGCGAATGCCGGCAAGGGATCAACTGTAGGCGGGTTGGAAACGGCCAGTAAGGAGGAGGCCGCGGATTTGTCGCCGAGGCGCCCGAGAGCCACCGCAGCAGCCACCTGCACGCGCGGATTCTTGCTCTTGAGGGCCTTGGCAAATGGCGCTTGGGGAATGCCTTCCAACTGGGTCTTGCGATCGG
>CAJQSI010000097.1 GCA_905612515.1 uncultured Opitutales bacterium
GGCCGGGATTCGAACCCGGGATAGAGGATTTGCAGTCCCCGGCCTTACCACTTGGCTACCGCGCCCCACTGGATGCAAAGGCTAATTCCAACAATAATTCACCCCTTCAGGCAAGCCAAAAGCCCGTTCATACGAACCTAAAACAACAATGAAACCCATGATTCGAATCATCTTGGCATTTGCCGCACCATTAACTGCATCCATCCTTGCATGGTCAGCTTCTCGACCGAACGTTATAATCATCATGGCCGATGACATGGGCTGGTCGGACATAGGCTGCTACGGCAGCGAGATCGAGACCCCCAACCTAAACCGTCTGGCAAAGAACGGCTTGCGGTTCACACAGTTTTACAACACGGGCCGTTGCTGCCCCACTCGGGCCAGCCTACTCACAGGCACCTATCCGCACCAGGCGGGGATCGGGCACATGATGAACGATCGGAACCTGCCCGGCTACCGGGGTGACCTGGGGAAAAACGTCCGGACCATCGCGGAGGTGATGAAGACGGCGGACTACTCAACTTATATTTCCGGGAAGTGGCACGTCACCCCGAAGATTCACGCGGGTTCCTCACAGCACAACTGGCCGAGGCAGCGCGGGTTCGACCGTTTTTACGGAACCATCCACGGGGCGGGCAGTTTCTTCGACCCGAATTCACTGACCCGGGACAACACCTTGATTTCCCCCTATGCCGACCCGGAATACAAGCCCGAGACTTTCTATTACACCGATGCGATCAACGACCATGCCGCCCGCTTCATCACCGAGCACAAGGGGGACGACCCGTTCTTCATGTACGTCGCTCACACGGCGCCCCACTGGCCGATGCACGCGCTTCCAGAGGACATGGCCAAGTACAAGGGCCGTTACGACAAGGGCTGGGAGGTTATGCGGGAAGCACGCTACAAGCGCCAACTGGACATGGGCCTGATCGACAAGAAATGGAAATTGTCTCCGAGGGACGGGACCGCCTGGAAGGATGCCCCGAACAAGGAATGGGAGATCCGCCTGATGGAGACTTACGCCGCGATGGTCGACCGGCTCGACCAAGGGCTCGGACGGGTCATCGGGGCACTGGAGAAAAGAAAGATGCTCGACGACACCTTGATCCTTTTCCTCGCCGACAACGGAGGTTGCGCCGAGGGCATGGGTAGGCGCCAGGGCATCCAGTACAAGGACAAGGACCCGGACCAGTTGAAACCGATGAAGGCGACCGATTTGCAGATCGACATGATTCCCAAGCGCACCCGCGAGGGGGTAGTGCTCAAGCAGGGAACCGAGGTCATGACGGGCGGGGCGGACACCTACCATGGCTACGGTCTGTCCTGGGCGAACGCGAGCAACACTCCTTTCCGCCAATACAAGCACTGGGTACACGAGGGCGGGATCAGCGCCCCCTTAGTCGCCCATTGGCCCAAAGGGATCGACGAGAAGCTCAACGGGAAAATGGATTCTCAACCCGCCCACTTGATCGACTTGATGGCTACTTGCGCGGACCTGGGCAAGGCGACCTACCCCGAGAAGGTCAAGGAGCAGGCCATCGTTCCCTTGCAGGGGGTCTCGATCGCAGCCGCCTTCACCGGAAAAAAGATCGAGCGAAAGAACCCGATTTTTTGGGAGCACGAGGGAAACCGGGCCATCCGAATAGGGAAATGGAAACTGGTGGCCAAGGGCTCCAAGGGGCCTTGGGAACTTTACGATCTGGAACAGGACCGAACGGAATTGAACGACTTGACCGGCAAGCACTCCGAACGGGCCGAGAAGATGGCCGGGCTCTGGGAAGCCTGGGCGGTGGAGGCCAAGGCCAAGCCCTGGCCATGGGGCGGAAGTGCCAAGAAGAAAGGAAGCAAGAAGAAGACTTTTAATTTGAAGGAAAAGGATCTGCTCGACATGGAGAACGCCCCCATGATCGCGAACAAGGCCTTCGAGGTGGAAGCCCAATACCAAGGGGAAGGTGACGGCGTGCTGGTAGCCCAAGGCGGGGATGCCCACGGATGGGTCCTCTACCTGGAGGACGACCGCCTGCACTTCGGGGTTTGTCGCAACGGAAAATTTTCGGTCGTGAAGGCAACGAGCCCTCTCGAGAGCAAAATCAGAAAAGGCCTCGTACAGTTACACAAAAATGGGGAAGTCAAATTTTTCGATGGCAAACAGGTAATCGGCGAGGGAAAGCTTGCCGGACTGGTTTCGGAGATGCCGATCGACGGCCTTCAGGTGGGACGAGACGAAGGTGGAACCGTCGGGCTCTACAAGGATGCCTTCCCCTTCCCCGGCGAAGTTAAGAAGCTCAGAATCAAGATCAACTGAACAACCCCGTTTACAAACAACTCCCTCATGAGCTTCATTAACGAAGACTTCCTGCTGACTGGCGACGAAGCGGTCACCCTTTACCACGAATATGCAGAGGACGAACCGATTCTCGACTTCCACAACCATCTCCCGCCTAGAGAAATTGCAGAGAATCGCAGGTTTTCCAATCTCTCCGAAATTTGGCTCGAAGGAGACCATTACAAGTGGCGGGCAATGCGGGCAAACGGCACGGACGAGGAGCTCGTCACGGGAGGCGGGAACGCAAAGGAAAAATATCTGGCTTGGGCGGCAACCCTCCCCCATACCCTCGGCAACCCCCTTTACCACTGGACCCATCTCGAGCTGAAGCGCTGCTTCGGGATCGACCTGCTGCTCGGGCCAGATACCGCAGAGGAGATTTGGGACCGGGCCAACGAGCAACTGGCCGACCCTGCCTTTTCCGCCCGAGGCATGTTGAGACGCTTTCAAGTCAAGGGACTCTGCACGACCGACGACCCAGCCGACCCGACCGACCATCATCAAGCGATTAGGCAAAACCCGGAAATCGAGACCGCAGTCTACCCGACCTTCCGGCCGGACAAGGCGTGGGGCATAGGCGACGCCAACGCCTTTTGCCAATGGTTGCAAAAGCTCGAGGGCACCACTGGGCTTTCCATCACCAATCTGGACGACTTTGTCGCCGCACTCGGCCGAAGGGTCGATGATTTCCATGAACTCGGATCCCGCATTTCCGACCATAGCTTCCCCTACTTCTTTTGCGATTTCCCAAGCGACGACGATGCGAGCCGAATTTTCCAAAACGCACTAGATGGAAAGGACGCGAGGCGGGAAGAGGAGGAAGCCTTCGGTGCATTCGTCATGCTCCGACTAGCCCGACTCTACTCGGAGAAGGGATGGACGATGCAAGTACACTTGGGCCCCTTGCGCAACAACTCGAGCCGCCTGCTGACATCCTTCGGCCCCGATGCCGGGACCGATTCGATCGGGGATTGGCCGCAGGCAGAAAGGATGTCAAACTTCCTCGACTGTTTGGATCGGGAAGACTCCCTGCCCAAGACCATCGTCTACAACAACAACCCGTCGGACAATTTCACGGTGGCCACCATGCTGGGCAATTTCCAAGGTGGGCTTCCCGGAAAGATGCAGTTCGGCTCCGGATGGTGGCACCTCGATCAGAGGGACGGGATGGAGGAGCAGCTCAAGACCTTGGCCAACTTGGGATTGCTTTCCCGTTTCGTGGGGATGCTGACCGACTCGCGATCTTTCCTTTCCTTCCCTCGCCACGAGTATTTCCGAAGGATTCTTTGCAACCTGCTCGGGGGGTGGATGAAGGACGGCTTCGTTCCGAACGAACCGGAGATGATCGGCGACCTCGTCCAGCGGATTTGCTATCAAAACGCCTGCGAGTATCTCGATCTAGAGCTACCGGCGCAATGAAAGGGAAATTCAATCCAATTGGAGAGCTAATTCAGAGACCCCTGAGGGAACTTCATGCCTTGAAACCTTGCCTAGGGGAGAACGCACAGTAATTCCTATCGCCTCTTCTCCCTCCGGAATAGCTAAAAAAAGCACGGGAGGACCTCCGGTCAGATAGCTGCTACCCGATGCAATTTCACCGATTAAGGATTTCCCGCTTTTCAAATGAAGGGTGACTCGAGAACCAATGCCACGAAGGTTGCCTTTGGGACCAGTGAGACGAACGGCAAGGGGCTTGCCCGAGCCAACCTTATTAAGAAAAACCTTTGGACTAGAAGAATTCACGGTAGCAACAATTTCAGGTCGAGCATCACCATTGAGATCGGTGAGGGCGAGGGCCTTGGCGTCGCCGGGGAGAAGAAAGCCACTTTGGTCTAGTCGGAGAGGAAGGAAGGTTCCGTCCCCTTTGCCGCGAAGGACTAGACCGAGACCGCCGTCAATTCGCCCGGTTTCAGGTTGGGGTGAGAAAAAGTTTTGAGCAAGCGCGAGATCTTGGTGGCCATCGGAATCGATGTCACCAAAGGCGATGCCAAAGACAGTTGAGGATTGTGCGATCCTAGGCAAGGCACGGAAAGTCAAGCGACCTTTGCCATCGTTGATGAGACAACCGGAAGCGAGTTCGTTGATTTCAAACCGCAGAGCGGATTTCAATCGACTTGGAGCATAAATTTCATGCAGCCCGGCGGAAGCGAACGCATGGAAAGTCGAGAACTTTTTGGCTAGTGAAGGCATGGCATGAGTGGAGCAACTTTTGCCACGTACAGGAAAAAGCGAGTTTCCCTCGTGACAGGCTTCTACGAATCGGTGAACTCCGGAACCATCGAGGTCACCGAAATAGGCCAAGTAAGGTTTTTCCTTGGAAGCATGATATTTTGAATTGAGACCAAGGTTTCCTAGGGCGTAGTCCATATCCCCATCCTCATCTATATCGGCGGCGGCAATACCAGTCCACCAGCCTAGTAATTCGGCAGTGCCGACCGCGACGGAAACATTGGCAAGCTTGCCTCCCGAGTTTTTCCACACCCCAACGGGACCCCATTCGTGGGTCACCAACAGGTCGAGCCAACCGTCGCCATCGAAGTCACTCCACAAGGCTCCCGTAACCATACCCGTAGTTCCAAGACCAGCAGCAAGAATGTCGGTAGCATCCACAAATTTCCCGTTGTCGTTGCGCAAGAGCCGACTGTTCGGGGTAGTCGGATAACGTCCACGAACCACTCGTCCTCCGACGAACAAGTCGAGGTCACCATCCCGATCGAAATCTGCTGCAGCGACGGGGCCTCCGCTATCTCGAATATTGGGAGTGCCGTCCAAGTCGAGAGTCAACTGCCCCTTTCCATCATTAAGATAAAGGCGATCCCTAAGGTAGAGAGGTTTAGGCCGAGGGTCGAAACCGCCACTAACAACGTAGAGATCGAGGTCGCCATCGGAATCAGCATCAAGAAACACAGCACCCATATCCTCAAAGGGGAGAAGCTGCTCGTTCTCGAAATAGAGTTGTTTATTTTGTGTAAAACTTCCGTTGCCATCGTTAAGAACGAGAACCGAAGCTTGCCCCGAAGCTCCACCGAGAAAGATGTCTTCGTCGCCATCGGAATCGACGTCTCCCCAAGCCATCCCCGGACCTAAGCGAGAAAGTCGATGAGGAAGAAGCGGTTGAAGCTTGAAATCATCGAAATTGTTTTCCTTGTGGCGGAAAGTGGACAATGCGGAAGAAGGGACGAGCATTGGCAAGGGGTTGGAGGAAGAGCGGGGCTGTTCGGCTTTGAGTGGCTCGGTTATGACTAGAAACTTGTCCACGGAGAGATTCTCAAAGGTTTGCTCGATCCCCAAAGGCCAGCGAACCGTCAGTCGTTTGATGACTGTTGCGTCCCCCACTCCAAAGTGAATGATCGGATCGTTCGCCGAGGCATAACCCTGACAAGAAGTGAGGTATCGAACTTGGATACCGGCCTCCGTCTGAATCGTGACCTTGGCGCCAATTCCGTGACTGTTTCGCTTCCTACCTTTTAAACGAATTTTTATCAGGTGACCGATTTTCGACTCGTTGCGGTAGAGACGAACCGGATCCTCAAGCGACGCTACCGCGAGATCGAGATCACCATCGCCGTCAAAATCGGCTATGGTCGCACCATAACTGACACCGTTGAAATCGAGCCCCCATTTGGATCCAACAGATGCAAAGCTAAGATCACCTAGATTGCGAAAGGCAAAATTGCGATCGCGCTTGGGAGGAGTCTTTTGCCAGAAGGCTGCCTTTTCAGCTTGTGAATCGAAAGACTCGGCTTGAGCCACCAGATCGGAATTTGTTTGATCATGGGTCATTCCATTAGTCCCGAAGAGATCGATTCGACCGTCGTTATCTAGATCGGCAAACTTGAGGGACCACGTCCAGTCCGTGTTTGCTAGACCGGCGAGTTGAGCGACCTCAAGGAAACGACCCCTGCCCGCATTAAGGTAGAGGGCGTTGCGCATGTATTGAGGCGGACGCGATGTGGTCAAAAACCAACTGCTTTTCTCCATATCTCCCATGCCGATTTTAGATTTATAGTGACTGGAACCCGCCATATCGGATCCCATTAAGTCGAAAAGGCCGTCGTTGTTAACGTCGGCGACGTCGGTCCCCATGGAAAACCAAGGAGTATGCGGTAGCACATGACGGGCAACCTCCTCGAAACTACCGTTTCTCTTGTTGTGGTAAAGACGATCAGGACCGAAAAAGTCATTGGCTACGTAAAGGTCGGGAAAACCGTCATCGTCATAATCAAACCAAGAAGCAGACAGACCTTGGTCGGTCCCAAGCATCCCCACCTCGTCGCTGACGTCCTTAAATCGAGATCCGTCGTTTCGAAAAAGGTGATCGTATTCTCCCGCCTCAGTCACATACAAGCGATCCGTGGGATGGAAGACGACGTCATACAGCTCGCGGTACTTCTCCTCGATAACGGGGATGCCTTTGTTGAATGTGACCTCGACACGCAAGCCCTTGGGAGCCGGAGGCAGATGGGTTTCGCGATTGGTCACCAAGTAACCGTCCAGATCGCCATCCAAATCATAGTCTGCGAAAGCCATCTGTACGTTGGCTCCTTCGTGGGCAATGCCTAACTTCTTTGCAATATTGCGAAAAGATCCGTCGTCCCGATTATCCAATAACAGGTTAACGTCGCCGGTACCCGCCACAAATATATCGAGATCGCCGTCACCGTCGTGATCGACAAAACAGCAACCAACTCCCCAGTGATCGGACACTGTTTCACGAAGGCCAACGTTTTCAGTTACGTCTTCGAAGCGAAAACCACCCAAGTTACGAAAAAGACGATGACCACCATAGGGATAGGCAAAAAAGAGGTCGGGCCGATCGTCACCGTCAAAATCTCCCGAGCACACGCCAAGTATAGCCGGTTTATCCGAAAAAGAAGGACTTTCATGCAAACGCAAAAGTAGCTTTTTCGAAAGGGCATTCTTGACGTAACCAACACCAGTCTCGTTATCGGCCAACAAAGAAAACAAAGTTGCGCCAGAGGCTTTTCGAGGAAGCAATGGACGAAGCTCCAATGCTTCCTTCGCCGCGAAGCAGGAAAGACTGGAAGTAAAGATAACAACTGAAACTGTCGCAAATGGGATTGCGCGCATAAATAGAATAAGATCAACTTCTGACTTTCGATCAAGGAAATTAAACCATTCAATTCGTGTATCGCCTTATCATCGCAACGAAAAGTTTGTTGAAACTTTTCATCATGTAAATCAGTTACAACATATTATCAGTAAGGCCATGAACAATTGGCTTCCGTGAAATCAAAGAACAACCAATCATTAAACCCATGAAAAAAATACTCATCATCAGCTTAACCCTTGCATTTGGACTCGGCGGTCTCTGGGCGGAAGACAAACCAGCCAAAAAAGAACGTAAACCCGCTCCGCAAAGAGGAGCCCCACCTAATCGAGAAGCAATTCTAAAGAAGTTCGACAAAGATGGCGATGGGAAGCTCAACGAAGAGGAAAGAGCGGAAGCTCGAAAATCATTCGGCGGTGGACGTCCTCCAAGACCTCCGGCTGAACTCATTAAAAAATTCGACAAGGACGGAGACGGCAAACTGAATGAAGAAGAAAGAGCCGCTCTTCGCGAAGAAGGTCAAAAACGTCGCAAGGAAATAATAGCAAAATTCGACAAGGATGGAGACGGCAAGCTCAACGAAGAAGAGCGAAAGGCAGCCGGCGCGGAAATGAGGAAAAACCGAGGAGGTCGACCAGGAGGCGATGCCGGAAAACCAGGCAAACGACCGGGTAAACGTCCAGCACCCGGAGAAGGTGGCGAACGTCCCAAGGGCGGCAAACGTCCCGGCAAAAAGGGATCGACTAAGAAATAATCTTCAAAGTCACTTTTCAAACAGTAGGCGTGGGGTTCAGTGAACTCCACGCCTTCTTTTTTTTCGGATATCCTTTGCCGACCGTGAAAGCTAATGAGATTCATTCTTTTCCCGGACGGAAATTAAAGGTATGATCAAGCCTATTTTTTTCAAAATGACAGAAAACATAGAGAATCAAGTAGGCGAATTAGCCCAAAGAGCACGCAAAGCTTCGTTCATCTTGGCGACCCTATCTTCCGATCAGAAAAACGCCGCCCTTGAGAGTATAGCCCTCTTGATTGAGAAAAGAGCCGATATTCTTTCCGAAAAAAACAGGCTCGATCTGGAAGCAGGATCTCAAAATGGTCTCTCCCCTGCGCTTCTTGATCGTTTGAGACTCACCCCCGAACGCATAGCAGCAATGGTCGAGGGTGTCCGACAGGTCGCGACACTACCCGACCCCGTAGGCCAAATCATCGAAAGCTCGGTCCGACCCAACGGCCTAGACATTCGTAAAGTTAGCGTGCCGATAGGTGTTATCGGCATTATTTACGAGTCCAGACCCAATGTCACCATCGACTGCGCCGCACTCTGTCTGAAGTCAGGTAATGCCTCTATACTTCGTGGAGGAAAGGAAGCCTTTCATTCCAATTCAGCCTTGGCGGAACTGGTGCAAGATGCCCTAAGAGAAACGGATGTCCCGCAAGACGCCGTCCTTTTAATTCCCACCACGGATCGCGAAGCCCTCAACCACTTGCTCAAGCAGGACGAAAATATACACTGCATCATTCCTCGGGGAGGCGAAGCCCTAATTCGGTTCGTCACCGAGCACAGTCGAATCCCCGTGATCAAACACTACAAGGGTGTCTGCAACCTGTACGTCGACTCTAAAGCCGACCTCGATCTAGCACGAAAAATAGCGATAACGGCCAAGTGCGGACGCCCGGGAGTGTGCAACGCCATCGAAAATCTAATAGTACATCGCGAGATAGCCTCCGAGTTCCTACCGAAAACCATCGATGCTCTCGCCGAGGCGAACTGCGAAGTGCGGGCAGATTCCGAAGCCCTCTCGATTCTAAAAGATGCTCGCCCCTCACTTACTCTCGGAGAAGCCACCGAAGAGGACTTTCATACCGAGTTCCTCGACCTCATTCTATCGATCAAGATCGTCGACTCATTAGAAGATGCCATCGATGCAGTAAACCGTTACGGTAGTGGTCACAGCGATGCGATAGTTACCACCGACGAACCTGCTGCCGAACGCTTCCTCGCAGCCATCGACACCTCCACGGTTTATTGGAACGCCAGTACCCGTTTCACCGATGGATTTGAGTTCGGCCTAGGTTCCGAAATCGGTATTTCCACCGATCGCCTTCACGCCCGCGGCCCCATGGGTTTGCGAGAACTGTGCACCTATAAATATCAAGTCCGAGGTAACGGACAGACCAAATAAATGAGTCATCCAATTTCGACTTTTTCTCCTCGCGGTCTCGCTCAGAGAATTGACGAGGGCTTTGTTCGCGTAATAGACGTACGCTCCCCTGGCGAGTTTCAAAAAGAACATATTCCAGACTCGGAAAACATTCCGCTCAACTCTCTCGACGACGGAACCCTCGCTCAACTCAAAGCTTCGAAAAACGGCTTCCCAGTTTGCATCACTTGTCAATCAGGAGTTAGAGCAGAAAAGGCGGCAAAAAAAATGGCAGAGGAAGGAATGGGAAATATTTACTTGCTTGCGGGCGGGCTCGACAACTGGACACACGTAGGAATGCCCACTGAAGGTGCAGGTAGAAAAGCCATACCTCTGGATCGTCAAGTTCGCATCACAATAGGGACTCTCGTAATCGCAGGTACTGCAGCCTACTATTTCTCCGAAGACATACGCTGGCTCGCAGCACCCGCATTTTTTGGGGCCGGTCTAATATTTTCCGGCCTAACCGGGTTTTGCGGTCTCGCACGCATACTGGCTATCTTGCCTTGGAATCGTTAGGAATGAGTAGCATTCTCATTCTCGGAGCCAAACTCGTAAACGAAGGGACGATCGAGGAAAAAGATGTTTTAGTCGATGCCACCGGCCGTATATCCCGAATAGAAAGCGACCTTTCGGCAGCAACGGCAGACGAAACGATCGATGCAGCAGGTCATTACCTTTTGCCTGGCCTGATCGATGATCAAGTCCACTTTCGGGAACCCGGTCACACCCACAAAGGTACCATTGCTTCCGAATCTCGGGCTGCCGCTGCAGGGGGCATAACCACATTCATGGAGATGCCCAACGTCGTACCTCCCACCACCTCCATGGAAAGGTTACGCGGCAAACTCGCCATCGCCGCTCGCGACTCCGTCGTCAACTACTCCTTTTATTTAGGCGCATCCAACACCAACATAGAGGATGTAAAAACAGCGTCTCCCGAAGAAATCGCAGGCGTCAAAATCTTCATGGGATCATCCACGGGAGACATGCTTGTGGACAATGAAACCGCACTGGAGCAAATCTTTCTACACGCACCCACGCCAATCGCCACTCACTGCGAGCATACTCCCACCATTCTCGAAAACGAAAAAGCCTTTCGAGGACGGCTCGGAGATGAAGTCCCCTTCTCCGCCCACCCCGAGATCCGTTCCCGCGAAGCCTGCTTGCGTTCTTCAACCTTCGCCGTAGAACTGGCTCGCCGCAACAACGCCCGACTGCATGTCCTCCATATCACGACAGCCGAAGAGCTCGACCTTTTCGACGCAGGTCCTGTTGACGGGAAACGAATTACCGCCGAAGCCTGCGTTCATCACCTGCACTTCGACGACTCCTCCTACGCCACCCATGGATCTCTGGTAAAATGCAACCCTGCCATCAAGAAACCTTCCGACCGCCAAGCCATCCGCAAGGCAGTCAACGATGGTCGGATAGACGTAATCGCAACCGACCACGCGCCTCACACTCTCGAAGAAAAGGACGCCTCCTACTTTCAAGCGCCATCAGGTCTACCTCTGGCTCAACACTCTCTGCTAATCCTTCTAGAGCTTTGGCGCAACGGCGTCTTCACCCTCGAAACCATAGTGGAGCGAGCCTGCCACGCACCCGCCCGCCTTTTTGAAATCCAAGAGCGCGGATTCCTCCGCGAAGGTCACTGGGCCGATATCGTATTGGTCGACCCCCACTCCGAAACCCACGTCACGCCAAACACCCTCCAATCCAAATGCGGGTGGTCTCCCTTCGATGGCCAAAGCTTTCGCTCCCGCATCGCCGCCACCATCGTCTCCGGCCAAGTCGCCTATCGCGACGACCAAGTCCGCGACCAAGTTCGTGGTCACCAAGTCGTATTCGCCAAGGAACGGCGCTAGATTTTCGTTACCACCCAAAACCCGATCACGTGTTCGCTCGCCTACTCATCCTCTTCATCACCGTTCCACTCATCGAGCTTTACTTGCTCGTAAGCATGGGAAGGATCGTTGGACCAATTCCGACCATCGGTCTTGTCATTCTCACGGGTTTTTGGGGTGCCCATCTGGCCAGAAGTCAAGGCCACTCCATTTTGGCGAGGATGCAAAAGGAAATCCAAGCCGGACGAGCCCCGGCGGGAGAACTCATCGAGGGAGTCCTCGTCCTAATCGGGGGGATCGTCCTGCTCACGCCCGGACTCCTCACCGACCTTGCCGGCTTCGCCCTAATGATGCCGGGAATAAGAAGATACGTTCGTAATCGACTACGAGAACGATTCGCGGCAAAAGCCAAAATGCACTTCCGCACTCAGCCCGGAAGCACAGAGAATCGCCCCACGCACGACGACGACGTAATCGACGTCTAGGACGCTTTCTCACCATTCCAAGATTTTGGTTAATTTGTAATAGCCTAATGGGCAAGAAGCATGCTACCTTGTTAATTCATGAATCTTCGAGCCCTTACTCAAACCCTCATTCCGGCGGCAACATTCTTATTGGTGTCCTGTGGAAGTGAATTCGAGGGGAGCTACTCGGGCAATGTGAACGGCAAAGAAATCGTGCTCCACTTGGACGAGGATAAAAAAGCGCAAATAACCGGATACTTCCCAGATACGCTGGAAGGGACATGGAAGGAAGAGAACATCCTAGGAAAGAGCGCTATTTGGGTTAGCTTCGAAGGTCCCACCGAAAAGCCATTCAGATTGCGTTTCGAATTACAACCTGAGGGTAAGGGTTTGAGGGTGACCGGAATCAAGGCGCGACCTCTAGGCAAGGGAACGAGACTCACTCCCATAGAGTTGAAAGGCACACCAATACTCAGCCCTTCAGATCCAAAAAGTTAAACCACAAGATTCAATAAAGTAATATTATCATGCAATACAAGGTAATCGTAGAGGATGCAACTCGAGGGCTCATGGGCGACAACAGCGGCATGGAGACATCCGCCGCTATATTGGCGGACAAAGTAAACGAGGCCATAAAAGATGGTTGGGAACCGTTGGGCGGCATCGCTCATAGCGAGAACCGTCAAGAAAACCCATTTCTTCTTCAAGCTATGATTAATCGTTCGCCAATTCCTGCTGGTGATGCCGAGGAAGTTCCATCCCCTGTGCCGACCGAAGCTTAAACTTCTCACAAGGAGCTGGTCTTTCGCACACTCGCAGGTTTCTAAAGTGCGCGTAGGTATATGATGGCATCAACTTATTTAGTTTTTTGCGTTAAGCCCTAAACCTAGTGGATGGTGACATGAGGGCAGATATCTAATTTAGCCACATCGATAGCAAACCAGTAAAAATGAATTAAGCTCCGGACCAGCAGGAAGAGCACAGGCTCGTCGACATGGCAACTGATCCCCTGCTCCGAGAACCGCAAACCTTTTAAGCATTCGAAAAACACATGAGTCACACCTCAGCTTCAAATTCAATTACCATTCGCATGCAGCTCGATCATTCCCCGGGGCTCTTGGCCAAAGTCATGACGGAGGTCGGCAATCTGGGGGGCAACACCGGCGCCATTGACATAGTTCGAGTTAATAAAGGTCGCATCATTCGGGATATCACGATTGATACCAGTGACCCCAAACAAGCTGAAGCCATTCAGCAAGCCATCAACAGCATTGAAGGGGTTGAAATAATCCATGTTTCCGATCGCACGTTTTTACTTCATCTTGGCGGCAAATTGGAAACCGGCTGCAAGTCGGCTGTAAAAACCCGTGACGAGCTCAGCATGGTTTACACCCCCGGTGTGGCGCGCGTGTGCATGGCCATTCACGAAAACGTTGATCTTGCCCACAAGCTGACCATCAAGAAAAATACCGTGGCGATCGTATCAGACGGGACGGCCGTATTGGGACTTGGCGACATCGGGCCGGAGGCCGCCATGCCTGTCATGGAAGGTAAAGCCATGCTGTTCAAGGAATTCGGGGGAGTTGATGCCTTCCCTCTGTGTATCAATACAAAAGATACCGATGAAATCATCCAGTTCGTCAAGGCAGTGGCGCCTACATTTGGCGGAGTAAACCTGGAAGACATCTCCGCTCCCCGTTGCTTTGAGATTGAGCAACGCCTACAGGAAGAGCTCGACATTCCCATTTTTCACGATGACCAACATGGCACGGCAGTAGTCATGACCGCAGCTCTCATCAATGCTCTGAAGCACGTAAACAAAAAAGCAAAGGCTCTCAAAGTCATAGTTGCCGGCGTCGGTGCCGCAGGTACCGCATGTACTAAAATGATACAGGATTTGGGAGTAAAAAACATAATAGGATTCGACCGCAAAGGCGCCCTGCATGTCGGCCGCGAGAACATGAATGAGGCAAAGCAGGCCTATGCCGAGTCAACAAATCCAGATAAGCTAAAAGGATCGATTCAGGAACTGATTGAAGATGCCGATCTCTTCGTGGGGCTTTCCGGGCCAGACATCATCAATGCCGACGACGTGAGCCGAATGTCCGATAATGCAATTGTCTTTGCGATGAGCAACCCCACCCCGGAAATCAAACCGGAAGATGCCTTGCCCCACGTTGCAGTCATGGCTACAGGCCGGTCTGATTATCCAAATCAGATCAACAACGTTCTATGTTTCCCCGGTCTGTTTCGTGGAGCGCTTAATGCTCGCGCCACCAGAATAAACGAAGCAATGAAACTCGCGGCCGCCCATGCCATCGCCAACAGTATCGATCCGGGAGACATCGGTGCCGACTACATCATACCTAGCGTGTTCGACAGTTCAGTCGCACGCAACGTAGCCCGCGCTGTAAAGAAAGCTGCAATCGCCTCCGGCGTCAGTCGAAGACAGTCTTAATCTTTATCGATTATTTACTATCGCGGCACTGGAAAATTCCAGTCTTTGCCGAATGCTCCCTGAGCGATGGCAGGCTTGAGAACTCGAATTACCTTCCTGTCCGAGAAGCAAAGTACGTCAGCGCCTTCTCGCAATCTACACTCGAACCTACGCAAAGAGTCATGGAGCATTGCAAAATATCTCTTTTTCATTCGGCCCATGATCAACCATTCCCAACTACAACTTCCAGCCCAAAAAAAGTTCCCTAAACTCCAACATCGGACGAATCAGAAGCGTTCTGTGGGAAGCGCCACCCAATTTGCGAAGAGACAAGTTTAGCGCTACTATTGATTAATTCATTCACTTAAACATCTAGTGCGTAAAGCTCCGTCAAACCAAGCTGCCTTTACCCTAGCAAGAATGCCAATTCTCGCTAGTTTCCTAATACTGGTAGTGTTTTTATCGATTTACACCACTGCTGGGGCACAAGCTACCGTGCGTTACGACCATGGGAATCCCACGAACTCCGAGCAACTTATGCTTGAGCTTCTCAATCAAGCGAGGAAAGATCCTGCCGCCGAAGGAATTCGACTCGACGTAGAGACGGCGGACTACGCACTAGAGATGCGAAAGTATAAGCCTAATTTTTTCACCGACATCCGTAAAGAATTTGCCTCCTATCCAAAAGCTCTTCCATTGGCCTTTAATCCATATCTCTTGAAATCCGCTCAGGGCTATTCTCAAAAGATGACCCTGAACAATTTCTTTTCACACTATGGCGATTCCAAGCATAGCTCCAATCCTACGTCTCGTGCATACGCCCAAGGCTATTCGGGTATCGCAGGGGAAAACATAAGCGGTGCAGGAGCTAATACAGCGAAAGATATTGAGGAACATCATTTTGGATTCATGGTAGACGCCTATAACGTTTCAGACGCCACCATGCATCTGGGACACAGGCTGAATGCGTTGAATCCCAAATGGAACGAAGTGGGCGTAGGCGTATTCGGATCGAGAAAGAACGGCCGGGTAGCTCAGGATTTCGGCGTATCGAAAACCAATTACTACCTCGGCGTCGTTTATGAAGACAAGAACGGCAATCGCTTTTATGACCCGGAAGAAGGAATCCCCGGAGTAGAAATACGACCATCAGTCGGAAAATATTATGCCGTAACTTCTTCTTCGGGAGGCTATGCAATTCCTATGGATTTCTCTTGGAATATATACAAGGGGATGAGCGTGATCCTTACGGCATCGGGGGGAGAATTGAAAGGGGTCTTGAAAGAGGAAGTTATCCTCGCTCATCAAAACCTGAAGATCGATTTCATCGTCGGACCGGAAATCAGCATGAACAAAACTTCCGCCTTGCAAGGAACAGTCACACCCGAACAACCGAACTCGACCGAGGAGGATATCAAGGCTACGTCATCAGGTTGGGATAACGCCCAAAGCCACGATGGAGGTTGGCGGAGCATGGAATGGTTTGGAAATTACTATGAATCTTCCTCCGGATGGGTATACCATGAAAGCTTGGAATGGTTATATCGTCCGGAGAACGGACCTTCCTCCGTTTGGCTTTGGCATCCCGAACTGGGATGGCTTTGGACAAGTGAGGGCGTCTTTCCCTTCCTTTACTTAAACAATTGGAACAGCTGGCTTTGGATGAAAAAGGGAGCCGACAAATCGATATACCTTTTCGACAAGTTAAAAGGGGAATGGTTCCCTTTGGATTCGAAACATTGAGATAGAATCCATCCTCTCCAAAATCTTCGCTGTAAATCCAAGGAAGGCCAAGATGGAAGGACGGATTTCATGACGTTTTTTTGACGTTCGTTTTACGCCGCTCGAACAACTTTCTCAAAAAGTTCCGGCATACTGGTGTCTAAGAATGCGACGACTCACGCATCCTAATTACATAAACTAGTATTCAAAATCCAAAACCAAGGAGACATCCACGATGAAGAAACCTATAATAATTATTGGCTTAGCGACCATGATCGCCGTACATCTCGTACCAGCCAAAAGTTCACCCGCGTCACTGTTGCAAGCAACAGAAGAAGAAAAACCGCAGATCGAGACGAATAGAACAAAGAAGAAACTTGACCGCAAATCCGAGCGGATCGAACTCTTGAAGGAAAGCCCTTCCTTCGGTGCCCGCATTCGTGCCGTAAGCAACAATCAACAAAATGCTGCCCACGCACTCGACAAACTCGACAGCGACTACAAGTACAAACCGGAAACCACCCCGAAATTCGTCGAAAACTCCCTCGACTGGTTGGCTCAGGCGCAACACGACAATGGAGGATGGGGTGGCGGGACCAGTTCCAGTCAGCAAATCCGTGACCCACATGCCGTAAAAGGTGACCCCGCCACGACTTCGTTTGCCGCAATGGCGTTCCTGCGTTCGGGACATACTGCGAAGAAAGGCAAGTACAAGGAGGTCGTACGAAAGGCTACGGAATATCTGGTAAAGGCCGTCGAAGAGGCTCCCGTAGAAGGTCCGCGGATCACGCAGTTAACTGGTACGCAACCACAAGCAAAGATGGGCGCTTACGTCGACACCTCCCTCACTGCTCGCTACCTCGCACGCGTGCTGAACGAATTCCCGAAGAAGGACAAACTCCGAAAACGGGTCGACAAGGCGATCGACAAATGCATAGCAAAGATTCAAGGTTCCCAGCAAAAAGATGGCAGTTGGAGTGGCGGAGGCGGCTGGGCTCCTGTTCTGCAATCCTCTCTCGCGGGACAAGCCCTTGAACTTGCTCAGGCTGCAGGAAAGCAAGTGGATCAAAAAGCCCTCGACCGAGCACGCGACAACCAAAAAGGAAACATCGACCCCTCCTCGGGCAAAGCAAAAGCCGATACTGCCGCAGGAGTCGAATTGTATGCATTCGCGAGCGCCCAGCGAGCTACGGCCGCCGAGACTTGGGAAGCCAACGACTTGATTGAAACTGCGAAGAAAGAGGGCAAACTTGAAAAGGACGCCCCAGTGAACGCGGACAACCTGCGCAAAATCGGCGTAGCTCAGGAAAAGGCTGACAAACTGGCCCAATCCGTATCCCAAAACGAACGCCAACAAGCCCGAGTGCAGAACGACGAGGCACTCCTTACCGGCTTCGGCAACAACGGTGGAGAGGAATACCTCAGCTATCTCATGACGAGCGAATCCCTAGTCATCACGGGAGGGGAAGCATGGGGGAAATGGGACGAAAAGATGCACCGTCGCATGAATAAGATACAGAACCCGAACGGCAGCTGGAGCGGGCATCACTGCATCACCAGCCCGGTCTTTTGTACCGCTGCAGTGATCCAGTGCCTGAACACCTATCGCGACACCAAAATGCTTCGCCATGCCGCTCTGGCCTCCTCCGGCAAACAGGAAGAGGACGGGAACGGAAAAGTAGCTGCCAAGTAGAAACTTATCTTCGGCCAAACAGAAATCCATGAAACCATCCAAGATCTTCTTTTTGAAATGGTCTCTTGGAGTGTTGGGAGGATTGTGCGTCCCGTTCGCGAGTTTCGCCGAGCGGGACGCCTCTCCACCATCGAAAGCGAAGGAGTCGCTGATCAGGGTGACCGATTACTTATGGAGCAAGCAGTCACCGGACGGCAGTTGGCGAAGCGAAACATACGGACTGTTGAAGTCGGGGCAATCACTCACGCCCTTCATCATTTTCGTCCTATCCGAAGTTCGGAACGACATGGCTCCCCCACCCGAGGGCACCGTCGAGAAGTCAATGAACTTCCTCCGGCGGATGGGACGCAAGAACAACATCCACGGTCGGGCCGATCCCGATGTCCTTGACTACCCGAACTATGCCACCGCCTACGCACTACGTTGCTTTCTTCGATACGGTCAAGAAGGCGACAAAACACGCATCGATGATTTGACTCGTTACCTCGTGCTTCAACAATTCGCAGAGGCGGCGGGATTCAGTCCCGATTCACCTGCCTACGGGGGTTGGGGCTTCGGAATCAATCGTCGCCCCACTCTCTCCAGTTTCGTTGATTTGTCCCACACTCGCCGCGTTCTCGCCGCCTTGGCCGAAGCGAACAAAATAGATGCAGAAATTAAGTCACGAGCCCTGTGCTTTCTTTCTCTTCTGCAAAAGAACCCGAAAGAAAAACGTTCTCCACTCATACCCGCCACAAAGTACGTAACTTCCGGATTCATTCCCCCAACCTACGACGGCGGCTTTTTCTCTTCTCCAAACATCAGCTACGCAAACAAGGGACGCATCGCCAAGGATCCCCTTACCGGGAGACCTTACTACCGCAGTTACGCCACGGCGACTTGCGACGGCGTCCTCGCTTTACTCGCGACTGGCGTTCCCAAAACCGACGATCGCGTACTTGACGCTGTCCGTTGGCTAGAACGGCATTCAGGCTGGGGTCTGCCCCAGGGCATCCCCGCCGAGCATTCCGAGCCATGGGCAGAATCCATGATTTACTATCACTGCGCCGCAAGAGCTCAGGTATTCAACGAACTTTCCATAGCCAAGGACTGGCGCAGAAACCTATGCACATTCCTCGCAGAGAGGCAAAACGAAGACGGTTCATTCCTCAACCCTCAAGGTCGCCTCATGAAAGAAGACGACCCGATCCTATGCTCAGCCTTGGCCTTGATCGCCCTAAGCCACGCGGCAATGGGAGAAGACTAATTCTCATTCCCGCTCAAGACGCGTCACTTCCCGGAGCAACGCGTCACGAAGCTCTTCGCCCAATCCCTCCCGCTTGGCCATCTCCACGTAAAAGGGTACGTAATCCTCTTGGGCCAAGGCTTTTTGCGCTATGTTGTAAAAGGGTTCGTCGACGCCGATGAAATAGGTTCGCTCGCCAAAAGCCAAAGTTATGCCTTCATCAGTTTGAAAGACCGCCAATCTACTAGAGTCATTTCTCACGTCCTGCATAAAATCTGGCCACACTCCGCATATGTAGTGATACGTAGGACATTCGTGGGTTCCCTAGCCTTCCTCAGGATTCCTAAGGTTTCCACCCTTTTTTGGTACAAATTTGGTACAAATTTGGTACAACGACTTGACGCTTTCATTTCGATAACTTACGATTTTTTATTTCTTTTTATTAGATCCGACTCGTTCTTCGAACACTGAAACTCTACAAAACCATGCGTAAGAAAGACAAGAAATTCCTAAAACGCCGTGGCGCAACTTATTACCTTAACGCGCCTGGCCGTGGCCCTAGGGGGAAAGACCTCGTCAAATCGTTGAAGACAACCTCTCTCGACCTGGCCATAGCCAGGCGCGACGTCATGTTGTCCGAAGCGAAATCGGATGGATGGAGCGAGCTCGAAAAATTGACTGCGGCGAAATCCCGCGGATGGCCGTCCATTGGCGATCTAATTCGCGGCTATTACGCCTGGGCGGCAGAGGCCAAAGGGATCGGCAAGGCTCCGAAACCAACAACAATTCGCAAGAGTTGCCAGGCGATTCTTCGGATCGTGCGGGTCGTGGAACCGAGCGTTCCTTTCATTCAAACTAAACAAGACGATCCCGCCAACGACTCGATCCCCGAAGCCCTTGACCAATTCAGCACCCTTCTGCTGACGAAGGACTTGGCCACCGAGTTCGCTCGCCACAAATTCTCTCAAGGCGAAATCGAGGGGAAAGTTAAAAGTAACGTTCAAGTCACGATCGGCGCAGAGCTTCGACAGGCTCGCTCGACTCTCGCCATGAATGCCCAGGGACCGAAGAGCCCGAGAGAATACTATGTCGAGCATGGGATAAACCTTCCCGAGTGCGTATTTGAATTCCATAAGGCCCAGAAGTCCTTTCACGTTTCACCTCCGGCGTACCAACGCCCGGCCGAAGAGTTGATCGAGGGCACCTTGCGAGCCGGACGAGCCTTGCAAGAAACTAACCCCAACTTATTTCTTGCCTTCACCCTGGCATACGAGCTCGGCCTTCGCCCGTCGGAAGCCGCGGAAGCGAAATGGTCCTGGTTCAAGCAACGCAAAAACGGAGACGTCGAAGTGACCATCCAAGCGGACCGACTCAAGCTTGGCGAAGAAGGTTGGGAAGGCCCCAAGCATTCGACGGCCGAGCGGCCTGGTCGCACGATCGCGATCACGCAGAAAGTTTTTAACGATATCATTCCTTTCTTCGACCGGAACAATCCTACGGGTTACGTTATCCCTTTTCCGCAAAAAACCACGCGTTACAACCTCATCGGAATCGAGCTCAACGGATTCATGCGCGGACTCGGTTGGACAAAAGACGCCGGTTTCGTCAAGGCGAGCTACGAGCTCCGCAAGCTTCGCGGATCGGACTACTACGCCAAGCTAGGAGCCGAGCAGGCGAAGAACTTTCTTGGCCACGCCTCGGTCGTGACCACAGAACAGTTTTATGCCAACCTAGGCCGCGATCGCGTAAAGGCGCTCGAGCCCGAACGCTTGCCGGACGCCATCGAAGAAACTTCACTGGACTCCAACCTCTTTGCCTTGGTATCTTAGGCTTGGCTTTCAGCTTATCCCGGGCCTCGACCCAAAGGCCACGTGACTTGCCCGGCGAAGCGGACGCCGCCTTTTCATCATCGACCGGGTCTTCCACCATCCGCTCGCCGACAAGCGCTGCTCCCTTCCGACACAGGTACGACAACCTTATATTTTCTATATCTAAGGCCTCGCCTTCTCCGTCTCGAACAGCCGTGACGAAAACGAATCTCCGGTTCCCTGCATCGCCACGGGATTCCATTGAAGGCATGAGGATAAAGAAAATAATGAGGCTGGATTGGAATGACGTCGATTGGGAAGTTCGAGGGAACGCAGTTCAAGGGAATCGTGAATTCGACTTCATTCGGAGGTGAGCTTGACCGCGTTCCGGTTACTCGTAGGGTGAAAGGGATGAAACGCATACTTTCCATTCTTTGCGCCTTAATGCTTTTCTGCGGTTGCGGAAACAATCGAGACGATGCGCCCGGCGACGACAACCAGTCCGAGGAATCCGAGTCGAAGGAATCCGGCAAGGCTACACCCGAGCAGGAAGAGGCAACCGCAAAGCCGGCCACAACGCCCGCCGAGGTGGAAACGGTGACGCCGGCGGAGACTTCCCCGCAAGCGGGGTCATCTCCCAAGGCGGAAGAGAAAGACGACGAGACCGACAAACCGCTAAGCGCCGTGCTCGTCGAGCAAGGATTGCCCGTGCTCCTCGAGTACGCCAAGTTGCTCCGGGAATTTGAACAGGGGAAGAACGACTCCCCCGGGTCCTTCCTCGACCTCGCCCTCGAAGCCGCCAACGTCGCCCGCAAGCTGGCCATCGACGTTCTGCCCGTGGAGGAAGGTTGGCAGGAGAAAACGGGCGAAAAGTTCCACAAGTACATGAAAGAGGAATGCGAAATCATCGAGAACGATCGACGCCTGAACAAGATTCGAGGAGTCCTCGGAAAGATGAAGAAAGCCAACGGGCTCGACGACGACTTCTCCGTGTACCTCGTCAAGGACAAGGAAAACAACGCCTTCTCTTCCGTCGGCGGTCACCTCTACCTCACCACAGGAATGATGAAGTTTCTACGCAACGACCACGAGCTAGCCTGGGTGATCGGCCACGAGATGGCACACGTCACCTGCGGTCACTGCGACCGCAAGGCCAAGACCATACACGTTGCCGGAGGGTTCGGCGACATCGTGGAAACGGGGGCCTCGGTCGGACTCATGCTCACCGCTCCGTTCGGGCAAGGAGACGAATACGAGGCCGACTCCAAGGGAAGGCAATACGCAAAGGAAGCCGGATACGACACCAAGGCCGGTCTCGAGGTGCTGAGAAGATTCAAGAAAGACGAAGGCGAATACGACGACCTCGAGAAAATGTTCCGCTCGCACCCCTTCTCGGAGGAGCGGATCAGCCGACTCGAAAAGTAGCGCGGCGCACGGGCTAAAGCCTAAAAAAACGGCGCTCCGTTCGGTTCCGGTCGCTCCCTGGGCAGGCTCCGCCTCTGCCCGGCGGCTCTCGGAATCCTCACTCCGCCTACTTGCTGGCCGGTCGGAGACTGAGGCGGAAGCCCAGGGTGTTGGAGCTGAGGGCGGGCTCGATCCTGCCCCGATCCGCGGAACGGGCGTAGTTCGCCGCGTTGCTCCCGGAACCACCGCGCGAGACGCGGGAGGAGCCGTCCGCAGGACCGACAGGATCACGCGCTGCGCCAGTTGGGTAATCGCCATACCAGTCCGCGCACCACTCCCATATGTTGCCGTGCATGTCGTGAAAACCCCAGCCGTTCGCAGGATACTTCCCCACGGCAGTGGTCTCACCGGGACCACCGGAAATATTGGCCTGCCGGGAAGTCAGGCTATCGCCGAAAGAAAAGGAAGTCTTCGTTCCCGCTCGACAGGCATACTCCCATTGAGCCTCCGTCGGCAATTGGTACGTCATACCCGCCGGCAGGCGACCCGCCGTGCGTTCCGATGCAGTAAGCTTATTGCAGAAAGAAGTCACCTCCGTCCAAGACACACTCTCCACAGGACGATCAGCTCCCTTGAAATGGCTCGGGGTGCTTCCCATAACCTTCTCCCATTGCGACTGCGTCACCTCGTGCTTGCCCAACCAATAACCGTCAGTCAAAGTCACCGCGTGAGGAGTCTCGTCAGACCTTCCGGACGAACTCCCCATCTCGAAGGTTCCCGGCTTCACCCACAACAGATCCAGCCCGAGGTCGCGGATCGTGAATGCCGTCCCGGCTTTCACCGGTACCGCGACACTTGGCTTTTCCGGTACTTGTACTTGAGGCTCCGCCTTGCTGACCACTCGGAGACTGAGGCGGAAACCCAGGGCGCTGTGGCTGCCGGCGGGCACGCCCCTGATCCGAAACGCGGAACGGGCGCTGTTCGCCGTGCTGTACCAGGACCCACCGCGTCCGACGCGTCCGGCGCCGCCCGCAGGACCGACTGGATCACGCGCTGCGCCACTTGGGTAATCCCCATACCGGTCCGCGCACCATTCCCATACGTTGCCGTGCATATCGTAAAAACCCCATCCGTTCGCGGGATACTTGCCAACATCCGTGGTCTCTCCCGGACCACCGGCAATATTCGCATGTCGGGACGTTAAGCTATCCCCAAAAGCATAAGCCGTCTTCGTTCCCGCTCGGCACGCGTACTCCCATTGAGCCTCCGTAGGTAGTTGGTACGTCATCCCCGCAGGCAGACATCCCGCCCTGCGTTCCAGTGCCGTAAGCTTTGCGCAGAAAGAAGTCACGTCCGTCCAAGACACGGTCTCCACGGGGAGGTCCGCTCCCTTGTGCTCGCTCGGGTTGCTTCCCATCACCCGCTCCCATTCAGCCTGCGTCACCTCATGTTTACCCAACCAATAACCCTCAGTCAAAGTCACGGCGTGAAGCGTCTCGTCGTCGTCCCGACCATTTTCGCCACCTATTGTTTTTTCAACGTAAGTTGATTTGGAGAAAAATCCCCCAGCCACCTTTTCCTTAACTACTTTTCCCGCAGGGCTTCCCATCTCGAAGGTTCCGGGCTTTACCCAGATCATGGGCATGGCAACGGATTCAACCATGAAGTTCTTGCCCTCTACGGGTAGAGTCACCTCCTCCAACTCGATCTTCAAAAGGCGTTTCCGGTTGGCGGTAAAGGTAAGGGTTTCCGTGTGGGGACGATGGCCCTCGGCCTTGAGTTCCAATACGATTTCTTTTTCCGCAGGCAAGCGATAGGCGCCTTCCTCGGGAGTTTGCTCCTGGCCTCCCGCGGAAAGAGAGAAGTTCTTCAACGGCCCGACTTCCGGGTTGTCGCTGCGGACCTCCGGGCGAAGTTCCGCATCCTTGGGTTTCAGCATCGCCTCGCTCACGGTCGTCTCGGCGTCCCTGACTGCGATCGTCCCCGTCCACGGGAGGTAGTTAGGGTGAGTTATCTTGACCGCGCGAGACCCCACGCTCAGCTCTTCAAGGGCAAACGAACCCGGGGAATCTCGCTTCGCCTTGGCGGTTACGTCCACGTCTTCCATAAACATCTTGGTGGCGGGATCCTCGGCCAGGTCCGCCCTAAGCTTCACCACTAGGTTTCCCCACTCCTTGACCAAGGCACCGAAGTCGATGGTTTGCGAACCCGCCGCCTCCAGGCGAATGGTTCTGCGCAATTCACGGTAGCCCTCCAGACGGGCCGTCACCTCCAAATCCTTCTCGGCGGGCACTCCGGACAACTCCAGGGGAGCCGCGCCCTTCGGGACGCCGTCCAAGTGGATCACGACGCCTGCGGGGCTTGCCGTAACCGACAGCTTGCCGGGAACGGCGACGAGGGGCTCGTCCAACGTAACCGCCTTGCCTTCCACTAGGCGTACGTTGCGCGAAACGGGAACGCGCTTGGGCTTGCTCAAGCGCACCTCGTAGGCGCCGACGGCGAGGATGCCCTCGGACACGATGGTCCCGAGGCGATCGGTCACGCCGAGGTCGAACTCCCGCCCGTTCGGGCCTATCGCCACCGCCTTCACGCCGGGATCGGAACGTACGACCAGACCGCCACGCAAGGCGACGAGACCGACGCGGTGACTGTTCCAGCCTTCCTCCAACCGCAGGCGCACAGAATAATCCTGAAACCCGGACGCCTTTACGATCAGCTCCTCGCTGCCCGGATCGAGATCCTCGAAAAACTTTTTCCCGCCGACTACCTCCCGGCCCGCTTGGCCCGCTATCCAAATCTTGGCGGGAACGTTGGGCGGATCGATCGTCACTCGCAGACCGCTCTTGCCGGGGGCAAGGCCGGCAAGCTCCTTTTCTGTCTTTTCCTTGTCCGGAGCAGCTTCCTCCGGTGAGGTTTCCTCCGAAATTGCGTCCTCTTCGCCAGCATTCGGATTCTCGACGAAGGGGTTGCCGATTAGGAAATAAACCACGGCGACGACCGCCGCCAGACCGAGGAGGAGCAGAGGCATCGGACTGCTCGACCGTTTCGCCTTAGGGAAAGTAAGGCCCGTGCGCATTGAGCCAGCCGATTGGAACCGCCGTTCGGCATCATTGGCCACCGCTCGACGCACCCAGTCGTCCCAGCCCGGATGAATGTCGCGAGCCATCTCGGTGGGCCGTTCCATGCCGAGGGACTTCACGCCCGTGATCGCCTCCCTCGCCATGAGGCCGATGGCGTATAGATCGCTCCGGGCATCCGCCTCTCGACCTTCCTTTTGCTCGGGGCTCATGTAGGCAAAGGTGCCCATCAAGGCTTTGGAACGAGAACCCGTGGGACCGGTATCCGAGTCCAGCAAAGTCTCCTCCATCATGGAGGCCACCATGCTGTTCTTCACCTGCGTCTCCATCCATTCCGCTCCCGCGGCGTCGACCAGGCCGAAGTCCGCTATCTTAGGATCGTCTCCGAAGAAAAGAACGTTGGCGGGCTTCAAGTCCCGATGCACGAGACCACGACCGTGGGCGTACTCGAGGCTAGTCAATAGGGATTTCAACAGGTCCTTCGTCTCCACCTCGGAAAGACGCCCGTCGTTCGCTTCCAAGTATTCCTGCAGGGTGATCGCCTTCTCCCCGCCGACCTCGCGACCTTCCGCCATCTCCATGCGCAGCCAGTGCCGCCCGTCGGTCTCGCCAGTCAGGTCCACCTTAACGATGCCGGGGTGGTCCATCTCCGACATCAC
>CAJQSI010000098.1 GCA_905612515.1 uncultured Opitutales bacterium
GCCAAAACTAGACAAATCCCAAGTGGCGATCGAATCATCCGCCTCGATCGAGCTTCCCCCGACGTATGGTGTCTCGTTACCGAGGTACTGGACGGTCCGCACCAAGGCATCGACTTTGTTAAAATAGGTTACGGTGGCATTAAAGTCGGACGCCAACTCCCAATAGTTGTCCGAGTAAGAAAAGCCCGGATCGACATAAGGTTGCCCTGCCTCTATCGTCGGGTTGACCGTGCCATTCAAGTCTACGAGAGTTAAGCTGGGGGATTCCAAGTCCAAGACGTAAACGTCCATGGTAGTTTCACCCATGTTCCCGAACTCATCCCATACTTGATAAGTAACGACGTAGGGTTCGTCGGATACCGACGACTTATTCACTTTGGTCGCGTCCACGGTACTGGAGACGACGTGAACCACTCCCGTCTCGTTGGATTCCCCAAAGGGATGCTCGACTGTTGCCTCGTAGGGTACACCCTTTCCGGCATGACGCACGTAAGTTGCTGTTGCACCGGATTCAACATAGCTCTTCGGGTAGACCAACGAATAAGGACTTTCGCGACCGAGTGTGAAAGTGATGCTCGATGCCCCTTCCGTGTTCGCAATAGAATAAACGGTGCGAGTCACCGTGGGCGCGGCGTTGCCGTTACCATCCGTTGCATCGTAAGAAATGCGATATTCACCCGTCTTCGACAAATCCACGCCACCTTCGTAGTTCTTGCCAATCAAGGCTCCCTTCAACTTTTCGATGGCGTTCGCGTAGCTCTCCCCCTCGAAAATGGGTGTGGAAGCTCCAACTTTGGGTTCATCATGGAAACCCAGACTAACCTTCAAGGTCTCCTGAGCTACGCCGAGGAGCGACACTGTCGCCAATTCGTCTAAGTAACCTGTCGCAGCAAAATCTCCGTAATTGACGACCTTCAAAACACTTTCCCCGTTCAACTGTATCCGAGGACCGTCCGCTACCTCCACTACGCGACTGACGGCGTAGAGATCGATTTCACTGGTACGGGAGAAGTCATTGAAATTGCCACGGGCCTTGATTCCAAAGGTCGTGTGCAACGGCGCGTTGGCGGTTTCAAGGTAATGGATAATGCGGGTCAAACGCTGTATACCGATCCCGGAGTGTACGTAACGGACGACGCCCAAGGCGAATTGACGGTTACTATAACAAATAAGTCCTTGACCCTTTCGAATGATGACACTGCCTCCGGTTTAATCGCGAAGCATTCGGTGAAATACGAGGTTACGGATGCTATTGGTAATTCCGCGACGTCCGTCAGTCGCGTAGTGGAAGTAGCGGACGGTCCTCGTATACAGTTGCTCGGTGAAAGCCCGTTGGAGGTCGTCAATTACGGAGATTTTGCTGCCGGTTATACTGATTCTTTGGCTGTGGTCACGCTACTTGGTGATGATATTACCTCGGATGCCTTGAATGTTGGCTTGGATTTTGTTGATGCTGTGACCGGAATTGATGAAACTATATTCTCCGAGGTCGGTTATGCAGATGCTCCAGTTCGATTAAGAGGTACTTCGTCTGGGGCCACTTATATCGGTGCAGTGGATTTGTCGCGGTTGGGAAAATACACAATCTTATACAATGCTTCAGATTTAAATAATAACGTCGCACCCACCGAATCCCGAACCGTTTACTCAATTACCGATGATGGAGGTACATCCATCATCGTAACGCCGGTCCGCGGAATTCTCTATGAAATGACATATGGCAGCACCTATATTGAGGCTGGAGCTACAGGTACAAATCCCAGACATTCGAGGCTAGCCGAACCTTACAACAAGAGCTTTTCTTATCCTTTTGGCACGGACGATAATAGTACCAAGGGTTATGTTCGCTTGGACTCACTCGGAGACATGGATGCGGGCCATCCACCAACGGAAACGGTCGATTCTAGTACTGTTAACAGGTATGCGGGTTTTGACGATCCCTACACCGTTCGATACGTAGTTAGCGACGAATTCGGAAATAAGGAACGCGAATCTTTGGACGTTTACGTTTTGGATCAAGAAGATCCCGTAATTGTGCCGGTGCGGGATGCCAACAATTCCATTGACACTCGGGTCGAGGCGGGAACCTCCTATGAAGATTATGGTTTTACTCATTCCGACAATTATTGGCAGAACTCGGCCGACTTTAATGCAACGGTTTCTTTTCAAGACAAGTCCGGCAGCACGGTTCGCGAGCTTGAATATATTGGGGACAGTTCACCATACACCGAGGGGACTCCTATTCCGACGGACGATACCAAAATAAAAACTTGGGATTTGGTGAACTTCAAAAAATTTACCGTACGCTACGAATTGACCGACAAGTCGTGGAACTACATTGATCTTAATCGTACTGTCACCGTGGTGGATACGACGTCACCCACGGTAATGCTATTGCCGGATTCGGATGCCATTAGCATTCCGCAAAACATTCCTGAGCAGGATTTGAACAGTTCGTACGAGGAGTACGGCATTAACGTGTCGGACAATTCTATCGATCCGACCGTCTATACCATTGCAAGTCCGCTTGCATTCACGACTTCAACTTCCGCTGAATCTCCTCACTCCACCAGAATCACTGTAGCCATAGATTCATCTGCCGTAAATGTCGACGTACCCGGGCAGTACGCGGTTACCTACACTGTCACCGATTCTTCGGGGAATCCGACCGTGGTCACTCGGGACGTATTGGTACTGGATAGAGAAAAACCGATCATCGTCGCTGCTGTTTCAACTCTGGAAGCCCCCACTGCAGCAACTTCTTCAACCCCTTATGTCGTAGCTGAGGCCGGAGTCAAATATACGGATGCTTCGACTCAAACCGTAAAACTATGGAATGGCAGTGATACAAATTCTACCGATACGCTCTCTCTTACCGCTCAGGATACACAGGATGGCGACCTTACTAATAGCGTCACTCGTACCATTGGTACTATTGATGCCGGAGGTTCTTTCACTCAAATTGCGAAAATCTTGAACAATGAGGTGGGTTCCGTTTTCAATTACGTCAAGACCACTCCCAAGACCGACAACGTGTTGGATACAGTATATGAAATCCGCTACGATGTCGTCGATTCGGCTGAGAATGAGGCAGAAACAGTCTATCGTCGAATTATTGTTATGGATACATTGCCACCTGTTATTCAATCACCGAGAGAGGGAGAACCGACCGTGACAGTTGATCAACAGTCCACTTCCGATCCCGATGTGAACGATGTTGATGCCGTTAAGGTTTTTCTTAAAACAGATTTTACTGCAGTCGACTCGAATTCTTTTGACACGGATTTTACTTGGAACGTCGACATTGCTAAGCAAGCTGCTGATGGCGGTGGCGATTTTGCGCTTGGTGACCTGTATCCGGAGACTCGCGACGGTGGTGTTGGTTATACAGTAACGATCACAGTACAAGACTCATCCGGAAACGTTAGTGATCCCATTACCCGTTATCTGAAGGTGGGAGATTATGATCCGCCAACTTTGACCATGATGGGCAAAGCGGAAATCCACGACTTCTTCCGATTCGGAAAAAATACGGCAAGTCCACCCGATACGAATACCTTTACGGATGAAATCACTGGATTGGAACATAATGCGACCGGTTTCGGCGGTGGTGGTGCCCATCGGATGATGCTGGCTGAATATAATTTCACGGATCCCGGTGTTTACGCCGAAGACAACAATGCGGATTTTGATGAAAGCAAGGGTTACCCCGATCTTGATGGAGATACGATAGGCGAAGGGTATGCCACTGTTCGAGTTCCCACTCGTCTTGACATGGATACCTGTTCCAAGGGATCTGGTATCATTCACGTCCACAGTTGGTTTGAGAAACAGAGTTTGGATATGAGAGGTTGGCAAGCTCTTTTGGCGCAAGGAACTTTCGGTTACAATTCCAAGCTTCTTGATGATTTGAATGCGTCAATATCTCCTGCCAAAATTCCTGACGTTAATGGCACTTTCGTTGGCACAGGTTACGATTTCAACAGTTCAGATAAAACAGACTTGACCAATTTCGACGTGACTTTTGTGACAATTGAATATCGAGTGAAAGATGGCTGGGAAAACCTGTCATCGATCATGACTCGAAACGTTTACATTTATGAGAGTGAGCAGTATGGTAAGTACGCCTTTTACGCCACTCCCATCACTGATGCGGCTAACAATCCTTTCGAAGATTACGACAACAACGGGAGCACGGGTAATCCTTCCCTTAGCGGTGCTCGCAAGGATACCGACGGCGATGGAGTTAGCGATTTTTGGGAATTTGCTTTGGGCACTGATCCTGAAAGAGTTGGAGTGCCGGGAGCCGACGACAAGTATACTCCTAATTTCGCTGATCCTCTTACCTTCCGACACACTTCTGAAAGCCCCACCGACCTTTCCAAGGCGACCCTTAATAGCAATCTCGGTAGAATGAATGCCGCGGGCCGGCTTACTGGAGTGCAGGGTATTCAAAGTTTTCCTGCCACGGTCGGTCTAGGACCGTAGATCGAATTTCCTACCACTATTTCTTTTTGAGTGTATGTTTACTTCCGAAAGCTTTAGCCCCCATAGTTTAACGGATAAAACACTGGTTTCCTAAACCTCTTAGATACTAAATGTGGGAAATCCGTCTAGCCCTCTCGTTTAGTCGCTTTTCCAGTGTTAGTGAGGGACACAGAGTCTTAGGTTGGTCGAGGTAGTCGTAGTTGATGTAAGTTAAGATACTATATGCGCTCGTTAATATGTGCAGATAACGTGCAGAAATTTAGACGGGGTTAGGGGGAAACGATTCGCCCCCCGCATATAAGAATAACCGCTCGTAAATTTTCGACTAGTTTTTAGAGTTGAAATGCACGATGCCGGCGACGATGGTTACCATTGTGTTGACTTTGTATAGATTTTGATTTCGTTAACTCTTATGAAATACTTCAACATCTTATGTTTTATTTTATTTAGCTTTCTTTTTTTGGGGTGCAAACCAAGACCATCTTCTCGCGCCTACCGTGAGGCCGCGCAGGAGAGAAGCGATAGACAAATGGAGGAATTTAGAACTAAACGCGCTGAATATAATGCGAAGATCAACGAATACCAAAAAACACGCCCGGGCTGGAATGAGCCGGTAAAACCCGGAGACAATAGTCTTAAGATTCGCCACGGTTTTGAGTTCGGCAAACCAGTCATTGGAATGACAAGAAAAGATGTTGAAGCAATGTATGGTACTTCTTTTGGGGGGAGAGTTGATAACATTACCGATGCTACGGGTACGCATGTAACTGCTCAGTATGATGTTAGAGGTCACCCCCGTTTTCCCCTAGCAGGAACGGTCTTTAGTAACTACGTTTCCGTCAAATATACTGATGGGAAAGTAGTTTCATTCTCAGTACCCGACTGAAAATAAACTTTGTCGACGTCTCATAATTAACCCTCCGCTTCAAACGGCAGGTCTAGAACTCCCTCCGTGGTTTCCAATCTTTCGACGTGGCGGGATCTGATCGCGACGTCTCGCGCCCCCAGTAGGCATAGAGCTTTGAGGTACACGCCCGCTTCCGATCCGCTGAGTTCGTCCGTCTTCATCTTCTCCCGATAGAACGCGACTAAAGCGAGAAGATGGTCGAGTACTTCTTCCCCTCTCATCTTGCGGGTTTCCGGAACGCTTCACGGGCTTGTCTCCATACCGTCCACTCGTCGAAGACGTCGCCACCGCGAACCGCGATACCGCCCCCGCTTGTGGGTTGGACTTCAAACCCGTCCGCTTTGAGGCTATCGACTAGCTCTTTGTTGTCGAATCGTCCGTAGGCGTTCCACGCTTCCCGTATCGACTCCCTCAGTCGGCTAGTATCGACTCCGTCCGTCACTATCCAATCGCTGATAGCGTCACGGGTCTTCGTCTTGTTCCACGCTCTCAACGCTTCAAAAGCGGTTTCCCCGTCCATTCCCTCTTCACGGGCTATCTTGTCGAACGGATCGCGCAAAGCGTTGACTAGGTTGCTTCCGACTTCCACTGCGCTTTCCCGATCACTCACGCCTAGGCTCGATACGCTTTTAGCTAGTACTTCGTCGTTGAGTCCGTCCCCCACGGTCGCCTCGTTGATCAAGTTGGCCAAGTCGCCCCCGTCTAGGTCGTTCAATACGGTGGAAACGTTGTCGTCGAAAGCGTGGGCGGTTGTGTGGTCTTCGTCTGTTGATTCCTCCGCTTGCGGTTCGTTGTCCAGTTCCCGTTGGAACGCTTCCGCTTCGTGCGGGGCAATCGATATGCCTCCGATCATAACGCCCGCATCCGGTGAAGCCGTGTTGACGCTTGTAACGCCTCCGCTTTCCGTTGTCTCTTTGCCGTCCACTATCGAATGACTGGTCGTCTTGCTGACCTTTAGGTCGTAGTTGAAGTTCGGGGTTGGCGTGTCGTTGTCGCTTACGCTTCCGACTTGGTAGCTATGTACGTTTCCCATCTGATTTATTTCTTTCCGTTGTTGTTATGTTCGCGATTAGGCGGGCGATACCCGCATTTAAATAGATTGCCGAAAACGCCCGCTTGTGGAGGTTCGGCTTGAATTGGAGTAGTCTTCTTTCCCGATAGTCGTACTGCGTTCCGTTGGCTACTTTGCGCTTGTGATTCCATACCGACGTCGTGGCTCGTCCTAGGCAGTATTGGTATTGTTTGCGTTTGTCGTCGAAGACTCCGCCCCGCTTGTCGTAGAGCGTCACGGCTAGGGTTTGAACCAGAGCGTCCGTCAGTGTCATCAGTGGTGAACCGTCCGCTTGTTTGAGGTAGAAGTAGTTGAGCCACAGGAGGCGCTTTAGGTCGTCTTTCTTGCTAGGAGAGGCATACGACTTCATCCACCGACCAAAGACGCTTGTAGCGCGTTCTAGGCGCACTGAAGCGACGATCTTTCTTGCCGTTACCAACTCTCGATTCAGTGGCGGTTTGGGGACGGTGGGACTACCGTGGCTTCTGTTCCTGGACAAGCAACTGTTACATAGGATCGATAGGACGTCTACGTTGTCGAACGTACCGCATCCACGACACGGCTCTAACGCTCTTAAAGCGAAGTAGTCGGCTCTGTCGTTGGTTAGTTGCAACGCTTTAAGCATGACTAACGCTAAGAGTAACGACTAAGACGAACGCTAAGACTAACTCGAATATGAACGCTAATCTTAATTCAAACGCTAAGACGAACGCTAAGACTAACGGTAATAGGAATGAATATGTTAATACGAAGTATAAGACTAATATTAATATAGAGTCACCCCATGCCTCAACCATGCCCCATGTATGCCTCATCTTGTTACCGTTAGAAGTTCGCCTCTATTCTCTCTTCTTCCGGTTCGCTTTGAGAGGGTGGGGCGGTTTCGTTCTCCGTTTCGTTCATTCCAAGTTCGTGGTGGAAGACTACCGCCCGTTTCAAAGCTCTTTGTTGGTTCTCCCCGTGAGCTTCCACGTCTTCAGTACGTTCAAACTTTAAAGACGGGTTGGCTTCTTTAATGACGTCGCCCACATCCACAAGCCCGCCTCTTTTACGTTCCACCATTGCTTCCAGAACTTTGACGTGGGGCGGTTGACTGGGGTTTATGGACGTTCCCGCTTGCGTCTGATTGATGAAGTTCGGGACTAGGAAGAGGTCGTCTTTAGGTCGCCACAGGAAACCGCTCAGAGCGTGTTCGACCTCTTCCACCGTCTTGGGTTCGTCGAAGTTCAAGTACGCTTGGGCAAACGTCATGTCGAAGTCCCAAAAGCCCGCCTCATCGCACTTGTCGTAGACGTGGAAGTATAGAGCTTTCGCCCAAGCGGGAGTCTTGCGAAACTTAGGGTCGTCCCAGATTTCTTTATTATGCCAGATTGTTTTCATGTCGTTGTCGTGTTGGTTGTTTAGAGTTGGGTTAAAAGACGCTTTCAAAGACAGATGGGGGTTCGATGGTTTTCCACGCGCTTATCGGGACGATCCGCCCCCATTCCGACTGTCTTGTCGTTGAGTACGGGTTGGTCATGTACGTCTGCTCGAATTCGTCGTCGTCTTCTCGTACGTCGCGGAAGTAGATCGTACCGTTCTCTAGGCAATGGACGACGAACCACGGTATAATCGGACGGCATATCTTCTCCCATCCCGCTAATACGTCGCGCTTCTTGTCGGCCATGAAGAACCCAGCGGGGTAGAATCTGGGACGAGTCTTGATCTCGCCTACCACACGCCACTTCTTAGCGTCCCCTAGAACGAAGTCGATCCGCTCTGCTATCGGGGTTTGTATCGCTTTTAAGCCCGTGTACTTCTCCAAACGTTCCAAGACTATCTGCTCAGTCTGGACGCTTCCTGCGTAGTCGTTGCTCAAGCTACTCATAACAGAAAAGCCCCCGCTTGCTCTGCTAGTTCCGGAGTGTCGAAGACCAGCGCTTGAGCCGATTTAACCGTTAGCTTTGGTTCGTCCGTCCACGGTTCGGAGTCGTTGGCGAATGCGGACAAGATAAACCAGAACGCAAAACGTCTAGTCAGGACGTCGAATCGTTCCAGTTCCGGTTCTTCTCCCGCCAACGTCGCCACAACGGACGTCCTGACCGCTTTTAGTATGTCGTTCTCGTTCCGTTCCGGATGACTAGCTAGCCGATTGTTGACGGACGCTATGAACGTGGGGCGCTTGAACCCGTTCAATATGTCGTTGATCTCGTCCATGTCAGTTGCGGTAGGCGTATTGAGCTTCAAGCCACGTATCCAGTTCGCGCAGAAGAATCTTCCATTCCCCATGACGACTGAGTCTTCTTGCGGGGAACGTCTTGTCTTTGCGTATTAGTTCCGTGACGGATCGCGCAGTTGATCCGATATACGCGCCCGCTTGTGCCGTGTTCATGACTTTGGGCGGGTTCGTTCGTATCTCCACGATCTCTTCTTTGTTTAGTTTTCTCGATAATCTTCCCATGTTGTTTTTACCTCCTGTTAGTGCCGTTGTTGGCGGTTGTTTCTTGTTATAGGTGGTTCCATCTAATTTAGTGGGCTTTTAGACGTCCGATCAGAGCGTTAAGTCTCTTGTTATAGTTAGGATCATTATTTCTGGGGGTGGATTCAGACCCCAATAACAACGGTTGCCTATCTTTGCTGACGTTACGTGCCTCACAATTTTACCATGAGGTTTCATTCCAGAAAATAAAAGAAAATAATAACAAGTATTAGCACAACGGATATATAATCACCTGTGCGTCCAGTAAACATCAGCCTCCTAGAGGTCTTGTGACGAGCTTTTGACTTAAAAAAAATCACATACGCCAACCGTACCAACAAAAACGCCCGCCTCCAACGAGTGGAGAACGGGCGACAACCGCGACAACTACGATTAAAGTCTAACTGGGCATGATATTGAAATACCTAAGAGCGTCCGTCTCCCGCACGTCGCAGTTCTGGTAGAAGTGGCGAAAGACTTCGCTTGTATGTCCTAGACGGGCGGTTATCTCTTTTTCTTTCCACCCCGCTTGATACATATAACTCCCGCACGAGTGCCGACAAACGTCTGCCCACTTCCTCTTTTCGTCAGTACTGGCTTTGGGGTCTAAAATACCGGCTTCTGCCAATACGATTCGTCTTCGCTTGTTGTAGGCGGGAGGGTAGAGAGTCGTCTTTTTAACGCATAACTCTAGCCACTTCATGACTTGCGGGGTTAAATTGATCCGGCGGGCGCGTTTGTTTTTGCCCGTCTCACATTGCGGAACTCTCAACTGCGGATTCTTCTCATCACTGAAGTCGAAGTCGTTCCACGATAGGCGTTCTATCTCAGACGGGCGCAGTCCTAGGAATAAAGCGATAACCCAGAAAGCAAGCATCCCGTACTCTTCGTTCGTTTCTTTCGCAACCTGCAAGAGTCGCTCTGTCTGCTCAACTGTTAGAATGCACGGGTCTTCATGGAAGTTGATTTTGTCGATCTCGTATCTACCCTCAATTGGGTTCTTGGATAGTTTGTCGCTGAGTTTGCACCAATTAAAGAACTGGTTCGTCTTGGTGAAGTGGTTCGTCTGTGTACGCTTGTTCGTCCACGTCTTTTGGATGTACTGAACAAGTCGCAGAGCGCATTCCGGTTGCTCAAAGCTCGATATGTCCTCGTCGGTGAACGGTTCTAAACTACGCCCCACGCGCTTTATGTCTTCAAGCGTTCGCTTACTTCGGGTCTTGTTTTCATAACTGGCTATCCAGTGGTCATAGCACTCCAGAACCGTCTCGTCCGTCTGTATCGGCTTGTGTTTCAGAAACTCTTTAACTGCGTCCAAGACGGTAACGCTATTAAATCCCGCTTCATCTAGAACTGATCTAGCTTGCTTGAACTCGATCTTTTGGGTCGGACTAATGTCTAGATCGATGTTTCTACTTCCCCGATCCAACGCATCTAACCAACGTTCCGCTTCCAGTTTAGTCTCAAAGCGAGTATAGCGTCCGATCTTCTTCCCGTTCTTTTCGGGACGTGGGTCGTGTAAATCTAGCTTAGTATGCAAGCGCCCCAAGTCACATTCCCACTTGCCGTTCTCTAGTTGAGTTGGTTTAATGTCTCGTATGGTTTTCATTCGTAAATCCAGTTCTCGTTCTATCGTTGTTTTAAGATGTGGAAGTCTAGAACGTGCAGAAAATGTGCAGATATTGCAAGAGCTAAATTTACGGAATACCGCCAATAAGCGTCATAAGTCGCTTGTTTGTAAGCGCTTAGCCCCCATAGTTTAACGGATAAAACACTGGTTTCCTAAACCGTAGATCGAGGTTCGATTCCTCGTGGGGGCGCCAGCTAGACTCGAGTGGTCTGATCAAAGTAATTGCCCTTTTTTGGGTTTTAAGACTTGTTGGGAGTTTATCTTTTAGGGTGTCGGATTTCTTGAATATCGTTTCGGTTTTGGTGTTGCCGATCGGGATCATCCTGTTGGGTTGCTTTACTCGACGGTTCGGATGGTTTCGGACTGAGGCTGATGCCTCGTTGGCAACGCTTACCATTCGCTTGCTTTACCCGTGCTTCATCTTGCGGCATTTGGTGGGGCATGAAGGGTTGCGGGAACCCACGATTTTCGCGTTGGCTCCGTTGGCTGGTTTTCTCGCTATTGTACTTGGCTTCGGATTTAGCATGTTGGCTACTCGTTCGATCGGGCTTTCGAGAAAGGAGGGCAAGAGTTTCACTTTTACCTCCGGTATTTTCAATTATGGCTTTTTTGCCTTTCCCGTGGGTGAAGCTTTGTTCGGGGAAGCGTTCGTAGGGAAGTTGATCATTTTCAACTTGGGGGTTGAGATCGCCATCTGGACGGTGGGCGTGATGATACTGATCGGTGGCACTCCCAGCTGGCGGCGACTGGTGAATCCTCCTGCGGTGGCCATTGTATTGGCTATGGTCTTGAGTTCCGTGGGGGGCAGAGCAGGGCTGCCGTCGTTCGTGTTCGAAATAGTGGATGCCTTGGCCGCTTGCGCCATTCCCGTGGGGTTGCTTTTGATCGGAGGTAGCGTATTGGATCTCTTGCGTGAAAAAAAAGGCGGTACCGGCCTGCGAGTGGAAGCTGGGGCAATCGCCGTTCGCCTTATGTTGGTGCCGGCTGTATTGATGGGGATCGTAGCTCTGGCGCCTTTTCCCCATGACCTGTCGTGGCTGAGGGAGGTACTGGTGGTTCAAGCCGCCATGCCTGCGGGGGTGTTTGCCATCGTAATAGTCAAATCCTATGACGGAGATACGGAAATTGCATTAAGAATTATTTTGGCTACTTTGGCGGGTTGCCTTATCACCATGCCCGCATGGTTGAGCTTGGGGCTTAAAATGCTATCCCCTTAGTCAATGGTCAGACAAATTAATTGGGCGACTTGTCCGCAGATCAGCCTAAATGGAATGATTACCAACGGCTGAAGATGATTTACTTAAAAACTTACGCCGTGGCGCCAGCAGGAACTTCCTCAGTAGTTTTGCTTGTTTCTTCTCGGTAGTTAGCCTTGGCGTCCAGTGTTTCGAACAGGGCTCCTACGGATTTGCGCAACTTGTTGTATTCTTCCGCGAAAAGGAGAGACGAAAGGTAAGTCTTGAACTCTTTTCTGTCTCGAATGATCTTCAAATCCAGTTCTTCCATTTCCTGTGCAAATTTCAGGTGCATTTTGTCGATTTCGGAATCGAATTGCTGATGCTGCCTCGTAAGATGCTTTTGAGCACGGGACACGGCAGACATTAATCCCGGGCAAGCACGACAGTCTTTTGCAGTGATTTCGTGAAACGCAACAATGCCTGAAGCCAAGGCGGCACCAAAGGCGGAAAGTTCGTAATCGCTTTTTTGACTTTCTTTCGAAGCCCAACTTTCGATTACTTTGACCAATCTAGATGTGGCTGCTTGGGCTTCTTCCGAATCGGATATGTGTACTGTATCGTCGTCCATTGTATACTTAGGGGGGGTGTTTGTTTAGAAGATAATATATACTTAAACATTCAGAAAAACAAACAGAAAAGTTAATTAATAGGCACAATGAAGGTGGGGGAAGCAAAAAAAACATACTTCATGTGATCTTTTTGTCTCTGGGCAAAAGCAAAATGAAAGCATCATTCTGATGCCGAAGGTCGATTTTTTCGTATTTCTCTTAGGTAAATTTCCAGTTCCCGCCGAGCTTCAGGCATAAGAAAATAGAGACCGATTAGATTGGGGAAGCACATAGCGAAGATCATGGCATCGGAGAAATCAATCACTTTGTCCAAGCTCATGGCTGATCCCAGTATGATGCAGAGGCAGAAAATGAGTTTGTAGGCGAGATCCGCTTGGCGACCTCTCCCGAATACGAAGGCCCAAGCCTGTTGACCGTAGTAAGACCACGTGATCATCGTGGAAAAGGCGAACAGGAGCACAGCCAACGTAAGTACAAGCGGAAACCAACTGATGACTGATTCAAAGGAGTCCGATGTGAGGCTGACTCCTTCCGTAAAACTGGATGCTCCTACCTCCCATTGACCGGTCACCACGATGACGAGGGCAGTCATGGTACAAACCACAACCGTATCGATGAAGGGTTCCAAAAGACTTACCAGACCTTCGCTTGCCGGATATTTCGTACGGACGGCAGAGTGTGCGATTGAAGCCGAACCTATCCCGGCTTCGTTAGAGAATGCGGCCCGCTTGAATCCTTGAACCAGAACGCCGACGAATCCACCTGTTACGGCTTGCGGATTAAAGGCCTCGCTGAGGATGAGGGCGAATGCTCCGGGAATCTCGTTGATTCGGGCAACCAGCACCACGATAGCGGCCAATACGTATATTCCGCACATCAACGGTACGATTTTAGAGGTGACTCGGGCAATGCTGCGGATTCCTCCGATAATAACGAGTGCCACGAGTGTCGCGACTATTAGGCCAAAAAGCCAACCGTATCCTTGAGCCCAGCTTTCTTGCGGTCCGCCCGTGACGTTTACGAACTGGGCGAAGGCTTGATTGATCTGAAACATGTTTCCACCGCCGAGAGAACCTCCCACGCACATCACCGCAAAAAAGATGGCGAATATTTTTCCCATTTTCCCCCAACCTCGTTTGGCCAAACCATCTCGAAGATAGTACATTGGGCCTCCGTACGTCCTTCCGTCTTCTCCAAATTTACGGTACTTAACGCCTAGGGTGCACTCGACGAACTTGGAAGACATGCCAAGGAGACCCGCAACGATCATCCAGAAGGTCGCGCCCGGTCCGCCAAGGCTAATTGCAACGGCGACACCTGCTATATTTCCTAACCCCACCGTCCCCGACAGGGCTGCAGATAGGGCTTGGAAGTGGGAAACCTCGCCCTTGTCGGTAGGGTCGGAGTACTTGCCACGCACGATTTCGATTGCGAGTCGAAAAAACCTGAAGTTTGCAAAACGCAGATAAAGAGTGAATATGATGGCGCCCGCCACTAGCCACAAAACCACGGCTGGCACGGTGGCCTGACACGGCACGACGAATTCGCTATTCGCTGCTGAGCGCCAATTGTTTTTGGATCCCGCTCGATTCTCAAGTGGACGTATCTTGGGCAATTCCCCCTTGACGCGAAGATGCCTGGACCTTTTTAGCAGTTGTTCTTGCAGGTTTTCGATGTTTAGTCCCGCATGGACTTCCAAAAGGATTCCATTCCGTTGCGTTTCAGGAGAGAAATTGAGATCTTTGACGGAATCCTCAAGTATCTCGAGTTGAAGGTTGGGTACTGCGGGAGCCCAAAAGACTATGGAAGAGATTGAATCGGTAATGGGGGCGATGAAACTATTGATGCGTTGATCCATGGAGGGTGCAGCGATTTGCGCGGAGGGTATCGCCTGCAATTCCAACTTGAAGATTTTGTCGTCTTGTTTATCGTGAGTGATTCGAATGCGAAAATCATGCCCTCGAGCCGTAGTAGTTGATGAGGAAGGTACTTGGGTGTTTTTCTCTGAAGAAATTGTTTCTTTGTTCGAGGCATTTGCATCCACCGTAACGATTTTTGTACCATTACTCTCCCCCAGAACAAACGATGGAATGGTTAGAATTAGGCACGAGAGAACAAGAAGTAATGACTGTTGATTTAAGAAGAATCGATTCATTGAAAAAGTCCTGGGTTTGGCTGGCTGGTCAATTTGTCTTTGACAATCACCTTACCTGCGATGCAAACGCAAGGTTGAAGATGTCTCAACAGTATTCGGGGTTTTTAGCCTTCGGGCTTTTATTATGTCTACCTTGGACCGATATATTTTAGCCGAATGGCTAAAGGTCTTTGGGCTCAGCTTAATCGTATTGATTGGCTTGCTCGTCCTTCAGGATGCCGCCAACCATGCGGAAGATTTTCGCCAAGGGTTCGCGGGGGCGGGTGAAGTTGCATCTTATTACGCGTGGCTGATTCCCGGTTATCTTCCTTGGCTATTACCGATAGCTCTCTTTGTTTCCACTTTGTTTGTCGTCGCGACTCTCCGTCGAAACAATGAAATTGCCGTATTGCGAGCTTGCGGTGTGAACGTGTTGCGCCTTTCGAGATCTCTCCTTGTCGCTTCTCTTTTGCTTTCGGCTCTTAGCTATGGATTAAACGCCAAATGGAGTTCTTTGGCGATGGAGAAGTCTCAAGGTCTTCTTGAGGTTCTACGAGGGAAGTCCGATCATCGGAATTTCATTTCCAATTTCGAGATGTCTCCACCGAATACAAGTCGTCGATGGTTTTTCCGTAAGTTCTTTCCCGTCCCTTCTTCCGGGGAGGGCGTTCACTTGTATTCCCGAACTTCGGGGGGGCGTGATTCCTTTCGCATTCGGGCCGAGGAAGCCTTTCGCGAAGAAGATGGCTCTTGGCTCTTCCTTCAAGGTCGTTTCATGGGTTTTGCAGGTCCTCGTGGACTTCCTGTTCCTTCCGAATCGGGAGAAGGCTTGGTTTGGGAGGCGGAATTCGCTCAGCAAGCTTCCCCCACGGATGGGTTTTCGTCCGTACCGATCCTCAATAAGCAATTCTCGAGCTTGCGGTTGCCCGACGTACGGGAAGACCCGGAACCTTTTCTGTTGATGAGAAAGAAGCCAAGTGAGCTGTCTATACGAGAACTGAAAACAATAGTCGCGGCAGCTGGGGGAACCAAAGGAAATGCAGCGGTTCGTCCTTATGCTATTCGCATAGGGCATGCGTTCTGGGCATCTCCGGGATGTCTTCTGGCAGTGGCGCTAGGCATTCCCTTCGCACTTGTGGGCGACGGCCGTTCCGCTGCGGCGGGAGTAGCTCGCGCCATGGGCTTGTTCTTGGGCTATTACGTCGCAAGAACCATGGGTGATTCTTTGGGCGAAGCGGGTCTTATTCCAATAGAATGGGCGGCCGGTGTTCCCGTTCTGCTTTTGGGAATTGCAGCGGTTTGGCTTTTGTGGCGGGTTCGGTGAACGGCGAAGGTTACTCCACTTCTCGCAACTGTATGCTTTCGACGACCTTGCCGTGGGCAAGCACGTTTGTGACGGTTACCAACTGATCTCCCTTTTCTACCCATTCGACGGATCGCAGATGCTCGATAGCGTTTAATATCGTTTGTTCGGGATCCTCGGAAAATTCCATGAAGAAAGGTTCGATGCCCCAGAGCAACCGAAGGCGAAGGTGTACGCCTTTTACGTCGGTGAACGCGAAAACAGGAGCGCCATTTGGCCGGAGTGCCGCAAGCTTTTCCGCCAAGTCCCCGCTTCGCGTGAATACGAGGACGGCCGAATTTTCCAGTTTCATTGCCAACATCGCGGCTGAACGAAGCATTTTTGCCTTCGGCCGAAAGAGTCGCAATTCTTCTGTTAATCCCGGGGTTATTTCTTGTTCTATTCTTCCTGCAATACGGTTGAGAATGCGAACGCACTCCACGGGCCTTTCACCCTGAGTGGTTTCCCCGCTGAGCATGAGACAGTCGGCGCCTTCGTTCACTGCATTGGCGATGTCGCTGATTTCCGCCCGAGTGGGTACGGGGGAATCAATCATGGATTCCAGCAAGTGAGTGGCCACGATTACCGGTTTGCCCAAAGCAAGGCACTTACCCACGGCACGACGTTGAATGATGGGCAATTCCTCATAGGCGCATTCGATTCCGAGGTCGCCCCGAGCTACCATTAAACCATCCGCACCCCGAACGATTTCATCGAGATTTCTGACTGCGCTTTGGTCTTCGATCTTGGCGATAATGCGGGCTTCCGAACCGTTCTCGGATAGAAAGCGTCTAAGTAAATCTATCGACTCGGCATCACGAGTAAAGGAGAGTGCAAAAAAATCGTGGCTTTCCTCAATGCCGACCAATGCGTCGGCCATGTCTTTCTCGGTGAGGGACGGCAAGTCGACTTCGGTTCCCGGTAGATTAACGTGACGTCGGCTTCCCAGCTCACCGGCTTCCGTAACTTTGCATCGAACTTTCCCTTTTTCTATCTCGAGCACTTCCAGTCGAATCAAGCCGTTGTCCAGCAATACGAGGTTTCCTGGTTCCAGGTGTTCATGGAGTTTGCTGTAGTTGACATCGATCGGCAGGCAATCGTGGGACGGTTGGAAGTCTTGGAGCTTATGCACGAGATCGACCTTTTGGCCGTCTGCCAATTGTATCTTCTCTTTGCGGAACCCCGTCCGAATCTCGGGACCTTTTACGTCCATCATGACCGCGGGTTCACGTCCCACGCGTTTTCCCACTTCACGGATGCGGCGAGTAATGGTCCGAACCCAGTCGTGACCGGCATGAGCCATGTTCAGGCGGCATACGTCCACTCCCTCTTGAAATAGGGCGGTCAATGTCGCCTCGTCCTCTGATGCGGGGCCAATCGTGGCAATGACCTTGGTTTGTCTCTCAAGATTCCTCATGCGGGAATGGCTTCGGCGGTGGAAGGATCCACCACGTAGGTGTCGGGAGACAATTCAGCGAAAGAATCACGCACCAGGTTCACGTCGTTGCAGTCTTTGCTCAGATGCATGAGGAAGATTTCTTGCCATCGAGGGTTTTCGATGGACTTTAAAAGCTCTAGAGTCGCTCCGTTGGAAAGGTGACCGTGCCGACCCAGAATGCGCTGCTTCAGGCTCCATGGGCGCTTGGTGTCCCTTTCTAGCATCCGGGGGCAATGGTTAGCCTCGATCACGAGAATCGAGGCTTGTGCGATTTTCTGCTTAACTAATTCGGGGGCATATCCGAGGTCCGTAACCCACGCAAGGCTCTCCAACGGGTTGAACAAGTCTTCGCCACCCCACTCAAAATAAAAGCCAACGGGGTCGTACGCATCGTGCGGGACGCTGAATGGTTGCACCCGCAGTCCACGAAAATTGAAGGTGTGCCCAGTCTCGAAAATCTGCCAATTAGGCCGTCGCGAAAGCTGTGCCTGCACGGCGTTTGCCGTGTCTTGGTTTGCGAAGACCGGGAGGTTTGCCTTTTTAGAAAGGCCGCGAATCCCCGCGGAGTGGTCGGCGTGTTCGTGAGTGAGAAACACGGCGTCAAGTTCTCCGGTGTCCAAGCCCTCGTCCTCCAACAGTCCCGTTAGCTTTTTGGCCGAGAGTCCTGCGTCCACAAGTATGGTTGTGTCTTCTGTGCGCAACAGACCCGCGTTCCCGGAACTGCTCGATGCTAGAACTTTAAAACTTGCCACCACAACATCAGACTAAAAGAACGTCCTTGCCCTTAAGCCAAGATTTTTCTGCGATAGGAGTTTGAAAACAAGTTTTTTTTGTGGATAATAGCGAATGGTTCGATGTGGTGGATCCTTTTGATCGTCCGATCGGCAAGGAGCGTCGCGAGGTGGTTCACGCTCGTAAACTTTTTCATCGCGCCATCCATGTTTTTGTTTTGGACGCTGCAGGTCGAATGCTTGTTCAAATGCGTTCATCGGCTAAGGACTCCGCGCCGGGACTGTGGTGTTCTTCTTGCTCCGGTCACTTGGATGCGGGCGAGGATTATCTTGCCGCCGCCGTTCGCGAACTGGAGGAGGAGCTTGATCTTGAAATACGTCCCGAGGATCTCTCTCAAATTCTCAGCGTTAGCCCGTGCATGGAAACGGGTTGGGAATTTTGTAGACTATTTTTCCTGCGGGACGACGGGCCTTATGTCTTTGAACCCAGTGAAATAAATGAGTTGCGGAGTCTGGCTCTTAATGAGTTGGACGAGTGGGTTGCTTCCAATGCCGACGAGTTTTCCCTCTCTTTTCTCCATCTTTACAGGATGGCTCGTCTCAGCAAGGCTCTCAAATGAGATTCAGTTGACTGTCTTTCAAGTCTCCACCCGGCGACAAGCCAATGACTTGCCATCCTTTTGCAGTGAGTACGCGACCTTGAGGGGTGCGTTGAATGTAGCCCTCTTGAATCAAAAATGGCTCGTTGACCTCTTCTAGAGTGTGCTCCTCCTCGTTGACGGCCACGGCCACGGTTCCTAGACCAACCGGTCCGCCGCGATAGTTGTCGGCCATCAAACGCAGGATTCGCTTATCCATTTCGTCCAAGCCGTTGTTGTCGATCTCGAGAAGCTCTAGTGCTTGAGCGGCCACCTCGCTCGTGATCTTTCCTTCCGCCCGCTGCTCGGCAAAATCCCGAGCGAAATGAATGAGGTTGTTGGCGATCCTAGGGGTGCCGCGGGCTCGGCCCGCAATTTCCTCGGCCCCTTCTTTGTCGAAAGGGGTCTCCAGCAGGCTGCAACTGCGTTTGACGATCTTGGTCATGTCAGCCCGGTCATAGTAATCAAGACGGGTCTGCAATGTGAAGCGGCTTCGCATCGGAGCCGTCAGCAAACCCACCCTTGTAGTGGCTCCGATGAGTGTGAATCGAGGGATTTCCAAGCGAACGCTGCGGGCGTTCGGCCCTTGGTCGATCATGATGTCGATTCGAAAATCCTCCATTGCCGAATAGAGGTATTCTTCGACGGTCTTTGGCAAACGGTGGATCTCGTCGATGAAGAGAACGTCTCCTTCTTGAAGATTGGTCAGTAACCCCGCGAGATCACCCGGCTTGTCGATGACTGGTCCGGAGGTGATGCGTATCTCACGGTTGAGTTCCTTCGCGATTATGTAGGCAAGCGTGGTTTTACCCAAACCCGGTGGACCGCACAGCAGCACGTGTTTGAGCGGATCTCCACGATCGGAAGCCGCTCCGACTATCACCTTCAATCGCTCGATGGTTTTTGCTTGGCCGGTGAAATCCTCGAAGGACGGCGGTCGAAGAGCGGCATCTACGTCATCCTTTCGTTCCAAGGATTCGCTCAGGAAGTCGGTACCCGTTGTTGGAGGAATGTCCATTAATTATGAAACGCTTTCCTGTTGAGCGGATTTCGGTAATTCGGATTCCGGAAGCCGTTCAACCTCTCCCCCGAGAAGACGCAGCTTTTCGTCAAAACGATCGTAACCGCGGTCCAGATGGTAAATCCTCTGTACCCAAGTGTCACCTTTGGCAGCTAGTCCTGCAAGAATGAGCGCCGCGCTGGCTCTCAAGTCGGAGGCCATTACCGGTGCTCCGCTCAGTTGGGTGCCCCCTCTCACGATGGCGCTGGCGCCCTCGATCGATATGTTAGCCCCCATGCGAAGCATTTCCGGTACGTGCATGAAGCGATTCGGGTATATCCGCTCCGTCAAAATGCTCAAACCGGGAGACACGCAGGAAAGGGCGCATGCTTGTGCTTGAAGATCGGTCGGAAAGCCAGGGTAGGGGAGTGTGATGATTTCAAGCGATCGTAGACCGTCCGATTTGCGTCGAGCCACCAAGCAGTCGGGACCATCGGAATCTAGCTCCACTCCGGCTTGATCCATTTTGTCTGCGAAGGCACCCAAGTGTTCGCTACGGGCTCCTTCCACACGTATTTCCCCATCAGTCATTGCTGCCGCTATGCAGTAGGTGCCGGCTTCGATTCGGTCGGGAATTACTTTATGCCGGCAGCCGGAAAGCTTGTCCACCCCCTCGATAGACAAGACATGCGAACCGATGCCGTCTATGCGTGCCCCCATACCTTGAAGCATCCTGCACAGGTCGAGGATCTCCGGTTCGCAGGCAGCGCTTTCGATACGTGTGCTCCCGGGGGCAAGAACGGCAGCCATAAGGGCGTTTGCCGTGCCCGTCACCGTGCTGCCTTGTCTGCCGCCCAGGAATATGGAACCGCCTCGCAGGTCAGTGGCGTCGATACAAACGTTACCTTCTCGGATGGTTGCCTTCGCCCCTAGCTTAGATAGGGCTTTTAAATGAAGGTCGATTGGGCGCTGGCCTATTACGCATCCTCCCGGAAGAGGTATTACGGCTTTGCGCAATCGTCCGACTAATGGGCCCAACAGGCAAACCGATGCCCTCATCTTGCGGACTAATTCGTACGGGGCTCGGTGGTCTATGGACGCGGGGGTGATTTTCCAAGTCGTGTCATCAGGCTGCTCTACCTCGGCTCCAATGTGCCTGAGGATTTCGGCCATGAAGCGAATGTCGCTCAAATTTGGTATGTTTTCGAGTACGGAAGTCTCCTCGCTTAGCAAGGTAGCCGCAAATATGGGAAGGGCGGCGTTCTTGGACCCGCTGACAGTTGTCCGACCATTTAGGGAAGAACCACCGCGAACCCGGAAAACTTCCATGTGATCGCGTTTCCTTTCGGATTGATCTTTGCGAGCCTATTTGCCTCCGAAGAGACCGGCCAAAAACTTACCAACGCCGCCCGACTTTTTATTAGCGGGTGCATCGGTCTTCTTTTGAGTGGGAGAGCTGCTGTCGTCGGATTTGGAATGCCGCCTTTCATTGCGATGCTTGCTGGAACCTTGCCCACCATCGCGTCTTTGGCCATCTTTGTCCGAACGATCGCGATTTCTGTTTCCCGATCGTCTGCGAGATCTGTTCCCTTCACTATCGGGCTTTTCTTGATCATCTCTTGTCGGTCTGTTTCGCTCATTCTGGCCTTCTCTGCCATCTCCATCCTCCCGTTTGGGACCGCGATTGCGATCCTCATCGCGTTCTCGTCCCCCTCCACGACGATCTCCGTCACGCCCTCCACGTCGGTCTCCATCGCGTCCACCACGTCGGTCTCCATCGCGCCCTCGGTCTTCTCTCCCTCCGCCCCCTTTAGGCGGTGTGGCGGCGGACAGATCGTCTTTCAGTACCACGCCCTTGGTGAGCGTGATTTCTCCTGTCGGATTGGCCACGGGTGTGGATTGGCTTTCAAGTGGTCGCTCATTGGCGCGATACCAGCGTGAGCGGATACGGGATTTGGTTTCCGACTTAGCTTTGTCCGTCACGGCTTGCTCGGCATCGTTTTCAACGATTTCTGATTCTGGAGAATTCTGGGTCATTTTGTTTTCGTTGGTGGTGGCGGTTTCTTGTTCGGTGGTGTCTTTTGTGCCTTCGTTTGTATTTTCCATGGGTTTCAATCATTTAGCCCTAGCAAAGGAACGGTACAATCAAAATCGGTTTCCTCGCTTAACTTCTATCTCATGTTCGGGATCTTTAGATTAATGGTAGTCTTTGCTTAAAGCTCTCTTTCAATTCCCGGATCTAATCTAGTTTCAAAAACCGCTTGCCAAGAATCAATCTGCCTCTACGTTCCATCGATTATGGATAAACTGGAAGAAATTTTCTCGCTTCAGGATGAGCTGAATAGCCGTATTGGTGTTATTACTCAAGGACTGGATGACGAAGAACAACGTAAATGGATCCTCAATTACGTACGAGCGATGCAGCAGGAACTAGCCGAACTTACAGACTCGGTGCCATGGAAGTGGTGGGCAAAGTATCAAGAGTTCGACAAGCAGAATGCTCGGGTGGAAGTCGTCGACTTATTCCATTTCCTCATCTCACTTGCTCAGGTCTTGGGCATGTCGGCCGACGATGTCTACGATGCGTACTTGAAAAAGAACAAAGTCAACCATCAGCGTCAAGACAGCGGTTATTCCGAGAAGGACGAATCTGATTCCCGCCATATCTAGCAAGTTTCGTGCATCCCTTTTTGCATCCCGTGCGGAAGGACCTTACTCAGGGATGGACTTAAATAGAATGCTCGTTTTAGCATTCCGCCTTGGGCGGGAAAACAATGGTGCCGCCCAGTGTGGCGTGCTCGGCTTTTAGCGGGAACCCGAAATAGCCAGAAAGCTTATTCGTTTTCTTCGGAGGAGTCTTCTTTAGCAGCAGGTTTTGGTGCTTTTCCACTGGATTGCATGTCGACAATTGCTTTGTCCAATGAGGCTTTCTTGCGAGCCACCTTGTTGCGATGCACCAACGCACTTTTGGCCGCTTTGTCCAAGGCGGAAATAAACATCCTAGCGCTTTCTCGAGCCTGATCGCCATCTTTGGATTCCAATGATGATTGAAACTTTTTTTCCAAAGTCTTGAGCTTGGTTTTCACCGCACGGTTGCGCTCGTAACGAGCACTGTTTTTGCGGGCGTTCTTTTCTGCTGACTTAGTATTTGCCATAAGCGGGAATAAAATTAGCTATTGTTCCTTGGTAGTCAACGGTAAAGCTGACTGCTAAATGGATTCCGGGAAGCTGTAAGCCGGATTCTGTTGCGGCGGTTTCTCGAACGAAATAACGCTGCAGTCATTCATTCATCTACCGAGGAAACCTCGGTCCCCGCCGAAGCGGGATGCGACGTACCCGGAACTGATGGACGGGCCGCCCAGTTCCCTATTTCGTCTTGCATCGGATTGGGTTTACCTTGCCCGCTCGGTTGCCCTTGCGGCGGTGGGCTCTTACCCCACCTTTTCACCCTTGCCTCCCGAAGGAGGCGGTATGTTTTCTGTGGCACTAGCCGTGAACTCGCTTTGATACGAGTTCCCCCCGCTTTCGCGGGGAATCCTGCCCTGTGATGTCCGGACTTTCCTCTCCGGAGTCCGAAGACCCCGGAGCGAATGACCGCTTCCCGGAAAATGTAATTCATCTTTCGATGTAGACGACCCGACCACATTGGTCGCAAAGGGTGAGTTTTTCTTCCACTAGAATGGAGGAGACGATGTCGTTCGATACCCGGAGGTTGCAACCCGAGCATTTTTGATCCTCTACGGGGACGACATAAGGTGGACGCCGAACAACCTTTTTCACGCGTTCGTATTCACGAAGGAATGTGGGGTCCATTTCTTCACCGGACGCCTTGATTTCGTTTTCGAGCTCACTGATTTCTTCTTGAAGAAGTTTTTCACGTTCATTGAGTTCCTCCAGTTGCGTTTCCAAAGAGTGAACTCGGTCGGTGTGTTTCCCCTCGGCGATCGCCAATGTGGCATGTGCGTCATCCACTTTCATGAGGGTTTCCAATTGCTCGTCTTCGTTGGCGCTCATTTGCTCTTGCAGCCCTTTTATTTCATTTTCGAGGGCTTGGTATTCTTCTTGTCGCTTAACCTTCAGTTGCTTTGTTTTTTGTTGCGAAACCTTGGTTTCGATAGATGCGATTAGGTTCCCCAAGGTGTTCGCCTTGGTTTCGAGTTCG
>CAJQSI010000099.1 GCA_905612515.1 uncultured Opitutales bacterium
GTGGATTCAAGGCCGGGCTCAATTACGGGGAAACCGATGACTTGTCGTACCGCATCGTTCGGGACGAAGTCACTGTCCATGACTTGCATGCCACGCTACTGCATCAGTTGGGCCTGGATCATGAAAAGCTGACCTACCTATTTCAGGGACGCCGTTATCGCCTGACCGATGTGGAAGGGCATGTCGCGCGGGGGTTGCTGGGCTGAGTTAGGGGTGAATGGACATTGAAGTGCGGTAACTTCTCTATTAATGATTGGCCAAATGATGATCAAGTGGGACGACGCGGCCAAAAAGCTGAGCCTCGAGCCGAGCGTAGTATTTGTCGCCTCTTTTCTTATCCAAGGCGTATGAACACAGGAGATACTCATGAGTAAAGTTCTTTTGACGGCATTATTGTTAATGTCGACATCGCTGATGGCGGAGGATCTGGTTCCGGTTGGTCTACAGAAACAACTGCTGGTCGACGACTATGTTATTGCCGAGAAGCACAACGTCACCCGTGTCCTAGGCAAGGTAAAGAAGGTGGGGATCGTCAGCAAGCCCACCTTGGAGTCGGACTTCCATCCGAAATGGAAGAAGCCGGATGGGTCACGTGTCGGCCTGGACTACGGTTACTACACGAGTGTGGCCTACAACGACAAAGAGAAGAAGTTTCAGATGTGGTACATGGGTGGCGTTCAGGGACGGTTTCATTCACCCAAAGCAGGAACGGGCTACGCGGAGTCAAAGGATGGTTTGACTTGGACGAAACCCAGCATCAGGGAAGACCACAAGGATAACGTTGTCCACCTCAGCCAGGGTTATAGCTGCAGCGTTGACCCCACCCTTGCCTGGGGCCACCCGGAGAAGTACAAGGCGGCCTTTGACGACAATATGGACCGTCCGTGCCAGGCGGGCATTGCCTATTCGGCTGATGGAATTAGCTGGACCGCCTACAATAAGGGCAAGCCAGTGACCCATCGTGCGGCCGACACACAGAACCAGATCATGTGGGACTCCATCGCAAAACGGTACTGCCTGCTGACCCGCACGGACCTTGGCGGTGTAGGCGGCTCGAGCGAAAGTCGCTCTCAACGGATCATGGTTCATACAAAGAATAACGATCTGATCAACCATCCAACCGCCTGGAAAACGATTGCGGACAAGATCAAGGTGGACGATCCGAAGCAAGAAAAGAACCAATGGGGCAAGCCGCTGCTGCAGTTCAATTCAATGACCCTTTGGATTCATGAAGGGGTTTATTTCGGATTGATGGACATGTATACCGTCGGAAAACCAGGCATGTTTGACGGATTCGAATATGAGAAGAAGCATGACCATGACTTCATGGATTTCTACATCGGAACCAGTCGAGACTGTGTGAACTTTGACAAGAGCTGGGTCCACAATCGCAAGCCTCTGGTACCGCGCGGCCCTGCCGGTAGTTTCGACAAGGACGGCATTAAACCACCGGCCCAGATCCTTACCCTCAATGACGAACACTGGATCTACTACGGCGGTATGAATGAACGTCACTATAGCCGAGGCCGGCACCTGAACATTGGCCTGGCCAAGCTCCCACTCGACAGATTCATCGGTCAGGCGGCGAGCGCTAAAGAGGGCATTGTCATTACCAAGCCGTTCACGCTCGAAGGCGATACGCTGGAAGTGAACGTTGACGCGAAATCCGGCTGGGTAAAGGTCGAGCTGCTTGACGCGGCAGGTGATGTGATTTCAGGAAAGAGAACTACACATGTTGATGAACTAAGGCTCATACCGAAGTTGAAGCTCCAGAAACACAAAGGAAAGACCGTAAAACTGAAGTTCACGCTCCAGAACGCAAAACTGTATGCCTTCCAAGTCAAAAACTAGGATTACCAAACACTGAATGGTTACTGGTACTTGCAGATATTCTGTGCGAAGATGATTGGCTCCGAGTAATTAACACTTTTTTTCACCATGATGACACGTTTTCTCCCCCTATCGCTAACTCTGGCGCTGTTCGCGGCCATAAGCCCTCTCTTCGCCAAGGATACCATGCCGCTGATGATCTACGGCGTGAGCATCGGCGAGGAAAAGGCTGTGGTGGCCAAATTCCATGAGAAGGACGGCAAGCCCATCCTCGAAGTCGTGCAGTCGGAGCCGCTCGGTGCCCCCGCCGGCTCGATCACCCATCACCCCGACCACAACCTGCTCTACATCGGCGCCAAGGACGGCCGCGGGTTCGTGTATGCTGTGAACGATGCCGGAAAGATCGAAAAGGTCCGGGAGATGCCGTTCAAGAGCGGCTACTGTTTCCTCAGCCTGGATCGCAGCGGGCGCTATCTGCTCGGCGTGTCGTACGAATCCGGCAATCTCGATGTCTACCGCTTGGACGCCAAAGGCCTTCCCGGGAAGCTGGTCGACTCGCGTAACGAGAAGAAAACCATGGCGCATTCGGTCGGCGTCAGCCCGGACAACC
>CAJQSI010000100.1 GCA_905612515.1 uncultured Opitutales bacterium
GAACTGCCCGAGGTGGTCCAAAGAATGGACGAGGAATTTGTGGTCTGGGCGAAGTCTGCCAAGGCGGATGAGCAAAAGGTCCTCGACAAGTACCACCCGCCGAAGCCCAAGGGCGCCAAGGAGAAGAAATGACCCAACGCCTTCTGGCATTCGGTTGGGCATGTCTTGCCCCGTTGTTGACCTCCACCGGTGTTTTTGCGGCAGATTCCCCCCAGCTCGAATGGATCAAAGTAAGTTCGGACAACAAAGGGTTCGTTCAGGCTCGATCGGGAGAACCATTCGTCGTCTGGGGCGTCAACTATGATCACGACCGGGGCGGAGCCTTACTCGAGGACTATTGGCGCGATGACTGGGAAACCGTGGTCGAGGATTTTAAGGAAATAAAAGCTCTCGGGGCCAACGTCGTACGTATTCATCTACAGCTCGGCCGGTACATGAAGACCGCAAAGCTACCCGATGAAGCTAATCTGGAACAACTGGCCAAACTGCTTAAACTGGCTGCGCGCACCGGGCTGTATATTGATCTCACGGGTCTCGGTTGCTATCACAAGCAGGACGTTCCCAAATGGTACGACAAGCTTGAGGAATCGGAACGCTGGAAAGTCCAAGCTCGTTTTTGGCAGGCGGTCGCCAAGGTCTGCAAGGACAGCCCGGCTATTTTTTGCTACGACCTCATGAACGAACCAGTTTTGCCCGGCAAAAAAAACAGCGGCGAATGGCTTGCGGGCGAGTTTGGCGGCAAGTATTTCGTCCAGCGAATCGCCCGCGAGCTAAAAGGTCGCTCCCGCAAGGAAATCGCCAAGGCATGGGTGGCCCAGTTGTCGAGCGCCATACGGGAAGTGGACCCCAAGCACATGATCACGGTCGGGGTGATCCCATGGGCCCTTACGTTCAAGGGGGCCAAGCCGCTCTTTCACGATCCCGAGGTGGGCAAACCCCTCGACTTCGTCAGCGTGCACTTTTATCCGAGAACAGGCCAGGTCGATGCTGCCCTCGACGCATTGAAGGTCTATGAGGTGGGCAAACCTTTGGTGATCGAGGAAATTTTTCCCCTCAAGTGCAGCTTGGAAGAGCTGGACGCCTTTATCAAGAAATCCCGGGTTTATACCGACGGATGGATCAGTTTTTATTGGGGCAAGACCATCAAGGAGTACCAGAAGGATGCCGATATTAGCGGAGCACTGATGACCCAGTGGTTACAGTACTTTCAGGAGAACTCACTGGCGAAATAAGGTTTGGCTTACATATGAAATACAACCAAAGAACACCCCGTCGCGATTTTATAGGCGCCGCCTCCCTTGCTGCCGGTGCTCCCTTCGTGAGCCGCCTCTCCTGGGCGGCAGGCTCCCCCATGCAACAACTTCAATATGCGGCCATCGGCTTGGGAGGCAGAGGGATGTTCGACGTCCAGTCCATATCCAGGCACGAAAAGGTCCGGATGGTTGCAGGAGCGGACGTGGAATCGGCAACAACCAAGAAACTGGCCGCCAGGATGGACGATGTAAAAACCTTTTCCGATTGGCGAGAGATGTTTGAAACCATGGGCAAAAAGATCGACCTGGTCAGCGTGTCCACGCCCGACCACATGCACGGTATCATGGCCATGAGCGCAATGAACCTAGGCAAGCACGTTTACGTACAGAAACCTTTGGCCCAAACCATCGGGGAATGCCGGGCCATGCAGGAAACCGCACGTAGGAACAAAGTCATTGTCCAGATGGGCACACAAGGAGCATCGAGCTTCAACGACCGGAAGGGAGTTGACCTGATTCGCCGCAAATTGATTGGGAAGGTAACGGAAGCCTGGGTCTTCTCCGGAAAAAGCTGGGGCGACAAGAATCCGCTTCCGGTTCGCGAGGATCCCGTTCCCGATGGACTCGACTGGGATGGATGGCTGGGGGTAGGGGAGAAACGTCCCTACCTGAAAAAGTACTACCACCCCAAGAACTGGCGAAAGAGACAGGGCTTTGGAACGGGAACCTTGGGCGACATGGGCTGTCATGTCTTTAACTCCATGTACCGGGGACTTGGTCTCGCCGTCCCGAAAAGGGTCCGTTCCCAAACCGCCGTTCCCAATGAACACAACTGGACGAGCAACGAGCAGGTGGAGTACGAGTTCCCGGGCACTCCCTTCACTGATGGCGACCTCAAGGTTTTCTGGAGTAGCGGTAGCCAGAGAGCTCCCGAGGAACTGACCTCCTTGGTACCCGAGGGCGTCAAGTACCGTTACGGTTGCTTGCTCAAGGGGGAGAACGGGGTGCTCTTGTTAAGACACGGAAGTTCACCCATGCTGCTTCCCGAGAAAAAGTTCACTGGCATAGAGTCTGCCAAGCTGGATGCCTTTGGGCACCACAATGCCTTCATCGACTCGATTCTCGGTGGTGATCGGACGCGCTTGCTTTCTCCGGTGGATTTTGCCGCCCCCATGACCGAATCCATCCTGCTGGGCAACGTTGCCATGCAGCACTCGCCCGATTGGCTCGAATGGGATCCCAAGAAGGCGCGGGTCACCAATAACGAAGCAGCCAATGAACGTATCCACCGGACTTACCGGGCCGGCTGGAAAATCATGGGAGCCTAAGCCAATGACTTTCCGTTCCCTCGCTTTCCTCGTCCTCTTGTCCGCTTATTCGCTTAGTGCCCGGGACAAGCCCAACGTTCTATTCATCATTTCGGACGACCTGACAGCCACTGCTCTTGGTTGTTACGGTAACAAAGTCTGCAAGACACCGAACGTCGATCGGTTGGCCACCGAAGGCATGCTCTTCACTCGGGCTTATTGCCAAGCCACTTTCTGCGGACCCTCGCGGGCATCCTTCATGTTCGGTTATTATCCCTATGCAAGCAAGGCAACGGGGTACACCAGCGGGCGCAAGGAAGTCGGTGAGGACAAGGATAGTTGGGCCCAGTATTTCCGCAAGAACGGGTATCACAGCGCCCGGGTCTCGAAAGTCTTCCACATGGGGGTCCCG
>CAJQSI010000101.1 GCA_905612515.1 uncultured Opitutales bacterium
CGGGGTGTGGGGAAGCCCAGAAGAAGCAAGTGCAGGAGGAAGCCAGTCCCGAATCCAACCGGACGTCTGCCGAAAAACAAGAAAAGAGACTGGAAGCCGAGAAAGGCGAAGAACCCGAAATTGTTGCTCTTGCCAACGAGGAAAAGGAACGAATGGAGGCGACTGTCTCGGAAGCCATTCGAAAGACGAAAAATCTTAATCTTGCTGATCTAGCAAAGTCGGAACTGCGAACAACCTTCATCACTATCGACGATACTCCACAGGGCCAAAAATTCTACTGGGGACAACTTGAAAATGAGCTTATGGAGATTGATCTCAATGAAATTGGTCAGGCAGTAAGAAAACGCGAAGGGTGGCAGGTTGTCTTGCGGGTACACCCTAGGGTTACCCATTCATTGGTTCTCGACATCATGCGACAGATCGGGAATGGAGGCAAGCCCGGCTTCATTTATCGACCATGGCTCGATTCAGAGAACAAGTCCGGCCAACACGATCGAGAATCCCTTGCCGACGTGAATGGAAGCTATCTTATAGAGCTACCGGGCAGACCTCCCAGCTTGGAATTAAATCCGATGCCTCGATTGCAACTTAGAATCGGGGACTATGGCAAGGTATATATAAACGGCTCGGAGATTGAGGATGGTACGGATTCCTCCATGCCCGATTTGATCAGAATCCTCAAAGCTCAAAAAGGAATGCGTGATCAATTGATCAGTTCGGGTGCCAGGACCAAGCAGGAAGCCGAACTGAAAATCCAAATTGAATCTTCTGGAATTGCGTATGCCTCAGCTAGCATTAACGTGTTGAATGCATGCGCCCAAGCCGGCGTGCAAAAAGTTACCTTTTTCCCGGGCCAGTTGTAAAAACGACTCTTTTATATCAACGATCTCACCATTTGGTGGGAATGCATTGATGGGTTGACCGAGGGGGAGCGGGGAGTAGGGTTTGGGGGACGGAACGATCTGCGAGCGGGATTATTACGTCGGGGGCGTTCCCGTAGACTGAAGGCGACTCCATGAGCCGAAATCAACGAATTTTCAAAAAAAGTTCCGCGAAATTTGACAGGCTCGAAAAGGCGCGTTACATGTATCGCTCGCTTTGTTTAACGGATAGGGAAAGGGGTGTAGGTAAAGAGGGTGTTTGAAGTTTTTTCGGCGCATGGGCTCGGCCCGGCGCAAAGTATTTTCACGGGTGCGGAAAATCCAAGTTTCCGGTTGAGACCGGGGTTTCTCCGAGCGGGGACCCCCGTCTTCTGACCGTTGGCCCGAACCCGCGGATTCCCTTGCGGGGAGACTGATCTCCCGAGCGGTTCCGCCTTCTCCGTTTTCGAGGACGCTCCTCGGTTGGGCGGGCGGTTTCTCTCTCCCCGAAGGATTCATTTATTAGCCAACTAGAACAACGAAAAGAACAAGGAAGAGGAAAAAGAACATGGAAAAGACGAACGAAGAAAAACAAGCCGGATCCACCGCTTCGGCGACACGCGACAAAAGGCATGATCGAAAAGGAAGAAGGAATGACGACGCGACGAAAGTGAACCTGGACGAATCCGTCCGGATAAGCCTGCCCCGCCCCGACTCGCCCCTCAAGCCCGCCCGTTTCGAGACCGACGACGGCCGCGGGGGATGGGTGACCTCCCTCCCCGGTTCCAAACCCATCGCGACCCCCGCCTACGACAACGGCATGCTCTTCGTGGGCGGCGGATACGGCTCCTACGAATTCTACGGACTGGACGCCGGAACGGGCGAAGTCGTCTGGAGAACGGTCACCGCGGACGACGGACCCACGGCCGCCGTGGTGGAGGACGGACTGGTCGCCTTCAACACCGAGAGCTGCTCCGTCATCGTCTGCAGGGCCGACACGGGCAGTCTCGTCTGGCAGGAATGGCTGGGGGATCCCCTCATGAGCCAGCCAGCCGTCGACAAGGGGAAACTCTTCCTGGCCTACCCCGCTGGGCAAAGGCGCGGCAAACCGCCCGTCGGCCAAAAGTCGCACCGCATGCTCTGCGCCGATCTCTTCACCGGCCGTCACGTCTGGGAGCAGGAGATAACCGGCGACATCATCACCGCGCCCGTGATCAACGACGACCAAGTGTTCTTCACCTGCTTCGACGGCACCGCGTTCTGCCTGGACGCCGAGAACGGTGGAGTGCAGTGGCGGGAAAGGACGGAGTCCACCTCCGCCCCGCTCGTCGTGGACGACGAGGTCGTCATGACGGAGAAAATAAAGAGGTGGCGCCGCTCTAAAGAGAGTATGTTGCGCCGCGGGCGTTACCGAGGAGAGCACCGTGAATCCATACTGTGCAAGGAGGCGGCCTTTCTCGATTATGATAGCGACTTCGATGCTTCGGGCTTGTCCGAGGACTATTCGACGGCGTTGGATTCCTCGGTTGGTTTCGCGGAAGCGCCCCAAGCGGCGAATCTGTATGCCGCCAGAAATCACGTCGGCGTGTCCAGGGTAGCCGAAGCGTGGGCCTACCAGGGTTCGCGGGCCAGTTACGGCAAGGGAAAGTACTTTCAAGCCGGCTCGGGATCCGTCGACTGCGTCGGCGGGGATTCCGGCGAATCCTGGAAAACCGAATTCACGGGGAAGGACGTCGACCTCGACGACCAGATTTTCCTGCCCGCCTCCATGGGCAGGGATTATCTCTACCTCTGCAGCAGGCGCGGCCATCTCGTGTCCGTGAATCAGGACAACGGCTCGACCGGCTTTTGCTACTCGACCGGGCACGGGATGTCCTTCCAGCCCTGCCTCGCCGCCGGTTCGGTTTACGCGGGCACGAACCACGGCGGACTCGTCTGCCTGGAAACGGGCGGCGACGACGCTTCCGGGTGGCACATGTGGGGTGGCAACGCCCAGCACAACAAGACCGTCTGACCCGAAGATGATATCAGGCCGGGCTGTTGCGGGGGCAAATCCTATTCCTTGGGCCGGCGTACGGGGTTGCCGGTACTCCTGTCGCACTCGCCGTCTGCCTCCTCATCCGGCTGGACGGCTTGAGCTAGAGTCATTGCAAGCGCCGTATCGTAGCTATCCCGCGCGTGCGCCGTAGTATTTGGATTGAGCGCGCATCGACGCGCCCGCGTAGTGGATCTTGACTTCTTCGGTCCGTCTCCTTGGGGCGAGAATCGCCGAAGTCGGCGACTTGAGCCCGTCGGCGGGGATTTTCCGCGTTCAGAGGCGAAGGCGGGCGGAAAGGGCCCCTGAGGCCTTGTTCTCGGGGTTTTGACGCTCGAAGTGTCCGTTTGCAGTTTTTAAATAACTTAAGTCGTTGTTGATGAATGGAATGAGAATGTTCGTTGCGCGAGAATTATTTTTGATGAAAATTCGAAAGTCACGCAAATATCTGATATTCAGTCGAATAGGTCGTAATGGGTTGCGAAAGCTTGACGTGTATGTTATAATAATACTCACGCGCATACTAATTAGAATAATGACGAAAGGAACCGCTTATGATTGAACTGAACAAAATCCCGTACCGACGAACCGGTGGGGGCATTCGAGGTAAACTGGATGCGATCAAGCTGAGATACCATCCGAGAACGCTGAACGAACGATTGAGGATAAGTCCCGTCACGGTTAGAAGACTTGCCGCGGAAAGCGAGATGAGACTCGCCGACGAGAGGCGCAACCGAACTTTCTCCTCCGCCTTCTGAATCGGAGGCCGAAAGGCGCATTTCGAACCGCGGGAGGCGAGGTGAGAATATCGCCTCCCGCGATTTTTGGGAACCCGACTACTTTGAAAGGAAAACGCTTATGATTCGCTACCAATCCAATTTGACGAAGATTCTGCTGAAGAACGAAAGGACCAGGACTCTCCTGTACCGATGGTTCATTAGGCTTGGAAACATGTTTTACGAGGTGATCGCCTTGCATCACGACGGCAGGAGCGCTCATTTCGCTACTTCGGAGCTCAAGATGGCGGACTCCATGGTCTCCTATCTCGACGACGAGGACTTCGTGACCAAGCCCAAGTGAACGCATTGCAGCCGAATAAGAATCCGAGGACGATCGTCTTCTAGGAAACGTCCCCCGAGGTCTTGATCCGAGAGGGCGAACGCCTCGCCCTCAAAGACCGAGCCGTGTCCGAATTTCCGGTCGCGTCGACCTAGCTCGATCTCGAATCCACCGAATTTCATCCAACAAACGCCAACGAAAGGAAAATAGCTATGACTACGATAACCACCAAACTGGACTACCAAACCATTCTCGCCAACCAAGGACGACCCGTGAACCTGACCATTGCGGTGAAGGCTCCCGAGGTGGTTTCCGAGGAACGAAAGCCGATCGCCTTCGCGATCTCTCTGGACCGCAGCGGGTCCATGCGCGGACGCAAGCTCGAGCAGGCCAAGGAAGCCTGCCGGGGGGTGATCGACAACCTTCGCCCCGAGGACTTCTTCGGGTTGGTCGTTTTCGATCAGGTCGCCGAAGTTGTCTTGCCTCTTCGCTCAGACGTCGACAAGGCCGGGGCCAAGAACTTGGTGAATAGCATTTACTCCGGGGGGTCCACCAACTTAGGAGGAGGCTGGGCGCTGGCTCGGGACGAGCTTGAAAAGGCTCCCGAGGGAGCGACTCGGAGGATGCTTCTGCTTTCCGACGGTCAAGCCAACGTCGGGATTCTCGATCCCGCCCAATTGGCTTCGCTGGCCGGGGACGGACTGGACCGGGTGGGGGTCCGCACCTCCTGCCTCGGCTTCGGGGACGACTACAACGAGGACCTCATGTCCGAAATGGCCAACGCCTCCACCGGTAATTTCTACGACGTGGTGTCGGCCGATAAGCTGCCGGAAATATTCGATGCGGAACTGGACGGCATTCTCGGGCTCGTGGTGCAGAACCTCAGAGTCCGGGTGAAGCCGGAAACCTTCTGCGACGAATGGGCCAGCCTGGGCGAAACGCCGGGGCACCGTTTGTCGGACGGACGAGTCGAACTGAAGCTGGGCGACCTCGTCTCCGAGGAGGAACGATCCTTCGCCCTGGCGGTCAGGGTCGAACCGATTCCCTTGGGTGCCGACGGATCCCAAGTGTGCTCGCTCGAGGGGGAGAAGCTCCTGTCCTTGGAATTCCTCTACGACGAAATCACCGCCGACAAAATAGTCAGCCGCAGGGATTCCCGTTTGATCAGAATCAAGGCCACCCAGAATCCCGAGGAGGTGACTCTCGACGAGAGCGTGCTTCCGATCGTATCGGCTCAACAGGCAGCGGAGACGATTCGTCGGACGATAGGAAAGATGGACCAGAACAGGTTCGAGGAGGCCCTGCTCGATCTCCAGGACGAGGCTGCGAAGCTACGGGCTCACGGTCGCCCCGAGCTCGTCAAGGACGGCTTGGACGCCATCGAAAGGGCCATCCGGAACCATCGCGAGGGATGGCGTTCCCGCCGAGGGCGCAAAACCGCCAGGTACGACTCGCGTTCCCTTCGCAGGAGAAGTTCCCGAGAACACTGGTCGGGAGACGAAAGCCAACGTCCTTCCTTCAAGGACCCTCGCCCCGAATGATTCGGGTTCGACGTTTTCGAATTGTTAAAAACGTGAAACAGTGAAGTTAATCGCTTATGAGCAAGACAAAATCGAACAAGTCGAAGGACAAGTTCCGCGGGTCCGTTTTCGGGCTCGCGGCGGGGGACGCATTGGGCGCTCCCGTCGAATTCCAGGAGCCGGGCTCGTTCGAGCCCGTCTCCGACATGAGGGGAGGCGCTTTCGGGGGGCAGCTGAAGGCGGGGGACTGGACGGACGACACCTCGCTCGCCCTTTGTCTCGGGTACAGTCTCGTCGAGAAGAAGGGCTTCGACCCGAGGGACCAGATCCAACGCTACGTCAGGTGGCGGGAGAAGGGTTACATGAGCAGTCTGGGGCATTGCTTCGACATAGGAAACACCACGAGCGAGGCCCTGACCCGGTTCGTCGACGACAAGGACAAGAGTCCCTGGGCGGGATCGCCGGGCCGGTACGACGCCGGCAACGGCTCCCTCATGCGTCTGGCTCCCGTGCCCTTGGCCTTCCGCCGCGACCTTGCCGAAGCCGTCCGTCTTTCCGGGGACAGTTCCCTCACCACGCACGGAGCTCGAGCAGCGGTGGACTGCTGTCGTTTCTTCGGCCTGCTTTTGGTGAAAGCTCTTGCGGGCGAGTCGAAGGAGGCTTTGCTCGATCCCGCCTTGGCGACCGATCCCGTCTTCGGGGAGGAGCCCCTTCACCCCGAGGTTCTCGAGGTCGCCCTGGGCTCCTATCGAGAGAAGGAACCGCCGCAGGTGAGGGCTTCAGGTTTCGTGGTCCGGTCCATGGAGGCTGCCCTCTGGGCCCTGCGCGATTCCGAGAGCTTCGAGGAGGGAGCGTTGAAGGCCGTCAATCTGGGAGAGGACGCGGATACCGTGGGTGCGATCTACGGACAGCTCGCGGGGGCTCTGTATGGTTTTAAAGGCATTCCCGGGAAATGGCGGAACCAACTGTGCGAGTTCGACCTTCTCCTGAACTTGGCCGACGGGTTGCTGGACCTGTCCGAGTCCTCCGAGGGACCGAAGGTCGAGGGCTACCCGGGACGCCCCTCTCCGTCGCTTCCCGAAATTCTGCCGAGGGAAGCTGCGCCCGCTCCGTCCGAACCTTCGGGAACCTCCGATTCGGGTCTGCCTCCCACTTGCTGGTGGATCGAGGAGGGGAAGGTTTTGGGAGGGCCTTTTCCCGGAGACAAGGAAGGGGAAACCGCCGCCGAAAGGGTGGGGCGGTTGCTCGACTTCGGGGTCCGTTCCTTCGTGGACCTGATGGAGGACGGGGAGACTCATTGGAGGACGGGCGAACTCTTTCTCCCCTACGATCCCGTTCTACGAAAATTGTCGGAGGAGAGGAACATCGAAACCGATCGCGAGCAGTTCTACGTCGAGGACGTTCGTGTCCCCGAGTCGCCCGAGCACATGCGTTCGATCCTGAAGAGGATTCGGAAGGGAGTGGACGAGGGCAGGCTCGTCTACGTGCATTGCCTCGGAGGGCACGGAAGAACCGGAACCGCGGCGGGATGCTGGCTGCTGAAGCGCGGAATCGCCGCGGACGGGGAGGAAGCCCTTGAGATCATCCGCAAGGCCCGTCTCCACGAAGAGCGCCTGCGTGATCACCCTTCTCCGGAAACGGGAGAGCAGCAGGACTTTGTGGGGGAGTGGGCGATTTGGGAGTGACGAGGAGGTGGGTTGCTGGCCTTGGGTAAATAGGACTTGATTAGTTGAAAACGGTTCATTCTGATGAACTTCCCCGATGGTGTAGATGAGGAAATGCTAATGTTTTATGGAAGTCGAAAAGTTCTTGTTTGCGGTCCCGACGATCTCGGTGATTCCTTGAATCTGAAGCAAAGATCGATTTCGTATAGCGTGCTCGAAGGCGCGCGTTGATCCGATTCTTGAGGCGATGGAAGAGGAATTCGAGAATCTGCGAGAAGGCATCCGCAACTTGTCGGAAGCGAAATTGCTCAATTGGAATCAGGATCAAGGTTTGCTTCGGGTCTACAAGGAAACTTTGCGCTCGTATGCAATGGCGAAAGGCGGCAAGGCGAAGCTCGCAGAATGTCGAGCGTGGTTGACCGAGGTCGGATTTCGCAGCTCCGGCAAGAGCCTAAGTTTTTATCTCACCTCCAAGGATCTCGAGAAGGCGGGCATTGAGTGCGTTGAAGGAAAGTTATCCTTCTCAAGTAATGTTGCGACGAATGCCGTTGGAACCGCATTTCCTGAGGAAATCATTGGGAAACCCAGTACTCTTCTGGAAGAGTACAAGAAATTTATTCAGGCCTTGAAATATCTTCCGGAGATTCCTTCTAACCTACAGATCGAGGCCGCAGGTCTCTCCCTCATGGATATAATGGAAGGCATTATTCCGGGTCAGGATTTTTCTCTTCCCGAACTTCACAAAAAATTCGAATGGACGCCCGACTGGTCAGGACTCAAACCAGCCAAGCACGAAAAGGTGAAGAAGCTGATTCTTGAAGTGGAAGGATTGAACAAGCCTCAAAAAAATCTATTGAAACGGGCGGATTTCCTTCGACGAATCGGCGAAATTAAAAGCAGTGCTGAGCAGGAAGTAGGAGTGGCGAATGCATGATCGCGGTTGCGGCAGCAAGGCGGTTGCGGGTTAAGGTTTCGAGCCGACTTGAAACGACTGGAAATTCACTCAGGCCCGAAAACGTTTTCGCGATATTCGTGAATTCTTCTAGGTCGCGACTCTCTTGGATTGACGGCCGAGAGTTCGAGAACTAACTAGCAACCGACTAATCATGAACGAGGTAAAAATTACGGGAGAAGTCGTCCACGTGGACGAAGTCAAGGAATACGGAGCAAACGCATTCAGGAAGCACGTGGTGGTGGTGAAGACGGGAGACGACAAGTGGACCAATCCCATACCCGTCGAATTCACCAAGGAGGCGATCGAGAAGAGCACGCAGCTCAAGATCGGGCAGAACGTGGTCATCGACGCCCGACTCAACGGACGGGAATGGAAGGGCCAAGACGGCGTGACCAAATGGTTCGTGTCCGTCAACGGGTACGAGATTTCCTCTTCCGAAGCGGATGGTCCCGCTGAGACGAACCGGGAACAAATCGACGAGTTGAACGAGGACCCACCTTTTTGAGGGTTTGAGTGTTCAAGCCGCTCCGGTTTCTTCGGGCTTGCGTTCCTGCGTCTGCAAGTATGAGGGAAGGTAATTCCTATTTACTTGTTTTGTAGGGATGCAAAGCGAAAGTAGGCAATGGGTTAAGGGACGACCTCACTTAAATGGGATATTTAACAGAGGTCTTTCATTATTTTAGAGAACGAAATGCTGTCAAGAATTTGAAAAGTGTCTCTCGTGATGTAATAATCTTCCGGATACCTAGCTTCTTTATCGCTTGCTGATTTTCTAGGGGAAATGAAGCTAAATCCGTGACAGATCTTTGCCGGAAGAAGACTTGGCTGTCCATCTGGGGCAAGAAAGCTGCCCGCAATGTAGCGATCTAAGGGTTTTTTTCTTTTTTACGTCCTTTTTTGTGAGGATGTTTAATAACTGTGACCTTGATCTTTTCCGAAACGCTTTTCAAGGGTTTCTCAAATATTTCGTCGAAATCGGAATCATTCTCTTTGCCGCTATTACTCCTCCGCTCTTCCTCTGTATTTATTATAAAATCAATTTTGTCCTGATTGTTAACCTTAAGGTTGCAAGCTTCTGTCCACTCGAGAATCTTTCGTATTGTGAAAGCATAATTTTTCATTCTCTGGATTCGTATGTTTCTCTCCCATTCATTTTCCTCCTCCTTTTTTTCTTGAAGGCCAATGTATTTGTCCCAGATCTGGATGTTGGTTGAAAAAGTTAAGATGGGCTTGAAGAATTTTTCGATATCTTCAACGTTTCGTTTCATCGTTCTGGATTCCGTATCTAGAGCAATATAAGCTTGAGACGCGTTTACAAAATCATCTGCATGTTTGTCGTGGAATTCGTAGATGTCGTTTATTTCCTTCGGTTTTTGCCCGAAGTGTTTTTCAAAATGTCGAACAAGGTCATCATGAGGAAGCTTAGTGAATTCGTTGGGGGAAGCCTTTCGCAAAACATCGAAGTTCCTTTCAAAAGGACTCCCATCCGGGATCTCGTTTTTAAGGGTGTTTAGAATCTCTATGTTTGAGACGAGTATTCCGTTGAGTCTCGCCAATTTAAAGAACCCCAGCCACAGACTGTGTTCCTTGCTTCCGGGTTCAAGACCTTTGAAGGCGTCGGGATGAATAACATAAGGAACAAACATTACCCTTTAATCTTCGTTGCTGAACCCACCCGGCCAAGGCGGTGAAAAAGTTCCGTATCTCGCTACGTTTATCTTGTTGACCCTCGATCTTTTTTCATCAGGCAAATACTCGACTTGAAGAAATTGTAATTCATTTTGAGAAAGCGGTGCCTCTCCTTCTTCAAGTTTGCCTTCGGTTGTCTTCGCAATCCTGTTCAGTAGGGTGTAAGTTGAAATTTCGCTGTGCGTATCCAAGATAAACTGTTTGGAGCCGTCTTTTGTTTGTCTTATGAGCAGATCAATGAACTTTTTTTGAAGTTTCTTGTGTAGGTGAACCTCAGGTTCTTCAAAGGCGGAGCATGAACCGCCGCTTATTAAAATAAGGGCATTGATCAATTGCGCGATACCGTATCCCGCATCGGCCAAGTTGATTTTTCTTTCAGGAGATGAATATCTCAGCAGAACTTGCCCGACTTGGTTATCCAGTCCTTTTTCCAAAGAAACTTTGAAATCGAAACCAAAGTCTCTAAGCGCATCGTTTACTACGGAGTACGCTTTCCTGTTTTTTCCGTGATTATCAGCCAAATCTCCATAATTGGATTGCGGATCAGATAATTCAAAATATCGTTTTATCACTCCCCTTTGCGGGACGGCAAAGTCAATACCCCTCAACCTGCTTGAAATTTTGTTAATTGAATTTGAAACGAAAGGAGCGAAGTTAAGGATGGTCTCACGGAAAGTTGATGCGCAGATTTTCTGAAAGTGCCAGGAATCGAACTCCTCTGGAACATCAAGAGAACGAAATTCATTACTTCTAGCCTGAAGCCAATCTGCTGCTGCAATTCCTTGGCCTGCGTCATCGTCATCAAAAACTATATCATGTTCTGAGAGCTCATGAGGATCGACGACAACTTTGCTTGCCCTCGCGGAGAACGAAGATATTTCCACTCCCGTGAGTTCGCGTTCGGTACATTCGCCGAATGACCGATTGCGAAAGCATATAATTCTTTCAAGGAATGTGACTTTTTCATCAAGTGACCATTGATTTCCATCTTCACAAAAAAACCTGTCTCTGATAAAGTCTTTTGCTTCCCTCCTTGTAGGGTTTTTTACGCTTCTAAATTTACTAAGCCTCGCTAAGTATTCATTCGTGTTATTGGAATTGATTTTCTCGACGGTCTTTTTCAAGAATTCTCTGCTGATCCATCTGTTCTCTTCATCGTGGTAACTGGGTGGTGTTAATTGAAAAAAATTACCATGATCAGGAGAATCATTACGCAGGTACACAATGCTTTGCCCCTCTTCATCTAGCAGATCTACCGATTGTAGGACGTATCTTGACTCCTGTTCTTGAGGTCCTGGTTCTTGGTCTTCAGCTAATGGCACCGTTTGTAGTTCGTATTCCAATTCCATTTGGCACGCCAAACTCTTGGATTCATCAATCGTGTTGATCCTGAACTTGATCTTATTATTTCTTTCATGATCTGCTCCGGCCCAACACAATGTTTTTTCACTGCCCAAGTTATATGGGTGACTTGGTACCACTAGATTCGTCCCGTTGGGTTGTGAGAACGTCGCCTTCAACAAATTAAGAGCCCTCAGGAAAGTGGTCTTACCACTATTGTTGTCTCCGTATAAGAGGGTGAGGTTGGACATCGGGAAGCTCTCCCTTTCTCGAAAGCACCTGAAGTTTTCAATTTGTATCTCCTTGATCGGAAATTCTTTTGTTTGCGACTGGTCAATCATTGAAGTTTTTTTCCTGTAGGCCGCGAAGGAGAATTCGTTCCCATTCTTCGGGCGTGCGTAGTTTATCTAATCCGAATCTTTTAGGGTAAGTCAACACAAGCAATCGAGAAAAACCTTTAGTCCTTCAAAAATTTCGACAGGTCCGCGGTCGATCCGGAAGTGGCCTTGGACTTTCTGCAAGCCAGGCGCGAGGCGTTTTTCTTCCTTTGCTCGAAGGCCACCTGACTTCCGGCTCTGACTTTCGATCTGAGTTTCATTCGATCGGTTCCGTTTCGCTTTCCGCATGCGGGCTTGCCCTTCGATCGGGTTGCTCTTCGGCGCGCTTTCGTATTCATGCGAATCACTATGCCGGCTTTCTCTCTCCTTTTGAAGCGGCAAAAGTGTGGCTAGGCTTACCGCGGGGTAATTCGAAGACCGATCCCCTCCTCAAGCGAGGGGCGGGGGAGCAAGGAGAACGGTTCGCCTTCAGAGGCACCTGCGGAAGGTGTCCAGAATGGCATTGATCGAAAAGTCGATGCGGCAGTTGTACTTGTAGACGCTGGTCTTCCACGCGACGCACAGCTTCCTTTCCAGGGCTTTCAGTCCCGGGGAGCGGTAGGAGATCACCTTGCTCTCGTCCATGCGCTTGCGCAGGAAAGTGGGAAGAATGGAACAGTAGGATCCCGACTCCACTGCGAACGCCACGTCGAGGAGGCTGCTGCATTCCAATTGCAGGTTGAGGGGCTTCTTGGCCTTCCTGCACAACTCGTCGATGCCTCTTCGCAGTTCTCCGGTACTCCCGATCGTGGCGAAGGGAAGTTCGAATATGGCGTCGAGAGGCTTCTTCGCCTTTATCCGGTCCTCGAACTCCTTGGGAGCGAAGAGTTCGTAGGCGACGGTTCCCAGATTTCTTTTCTCCACCTTCTTCTTGGCCATTCGGTTTTCCGAAACGATGGCGAGGTCGATGGCTCCGGAATCCAATCTGTCGGGCAGATCCTCGCTTCTTAAGTTGTCGAACACGAGTCTCGCCCCGCCGGCCTCGTCGCTCAGGCTTCTCAGGTTGGGCAGGATCACGTTGGAGAGAATCGACTGACCGGCTCCCACGACCACTCTGGGAGGCAACCCGTCTATACGGTCCTGAAAATTCTCCAAGGCTCCGAGGAAGCCCTTGGTCAGGGAGGCCAGTTCCCGTCCATCTTCGGACAAGTTCGCCAGCTTGCCGTCCTTCTGCCTGAGCGGAGTCCCGAAGAATCCCTCGAGCTCGCCGATTTGCCGGCTTATCAAGGCCGCCGTGGTCTTGTCGCCTCTCGCGGCCCCAAGGATGGATTTGCTTTCCTCCACCGCCACCAGCCTGCGCATGCGTTCCAATGAGAATCCATTGCTCTGAGCTCCGAAACCTTTGTCGAACATTACCATGGAGTAAGTGTTGCAACGGATTATTGATTCGTCAAACCTCGAAGACCTATTTATTAATGATCCGTATTTTTAACGGATGAAAGCTCACTTGCAAATCGGATCGACCGAGACTTACCACGACGCCCAGTTCATTCTGCGCCCGGTTCCCAAAGGCGTCTTCGAAAAGGGTAGGGAAGTGGATCAACCACTCACTGATTCCTGAGGTCAGATTCTTCGGCCAGGGTCTTCCTCACCGTCTTCCAGTCCAAGCCGAAGCCCCTGAGGAACTTTCCCAGTCGATCGGAATCGTTGCTTGATTTCTTGTTCTTGCGCGAGACGGCGTACAGCTTTCTGCCGGCGGCGGATTGGGAGTCTGCGTTTCGGCAAGCTTCCAAGACGCCTTCGAGCTGAAGAAGTTCGAATAGGTCGTGCTCTTCGGAGCGTTTACCCAGAAACAAGCCGACCAGCCGTCGGCCGTCTCTTTCCGGTTTCCTCCACGAGTCCAGAAGTCTTTTGCTTTCTTCGCGCGCCTCGGTGGTTCCGATGCGACCGCTTTCGGCGAATGTGGCCATTCTCCTGACCGCCTTCTTCAAGTCTCTGAAGTTGCCGTCCCAAGTCGCCTTGGGCGAGCGGGCGAACTTCAGGAATGCCAAGCGGGCTTCCTTGTTGATCGAAACGTCTTTTTTTCTCTCGATGGAAAGTTCCTTCAATTCCGCATCCAAGTTCGGTTCGATGTCTTCTCTCCTTTCCTTCAGCGAGGGCATGAGGAAAGTCCAAGTGTCGATTCTGGCTAGGAGGTCCCCTCTGAATTCTCCCTTCTCGATGGCGAAGGACAGGTTCTTGTTCGTGCCCGAAATCAACTGGAAGTCACTGGATTGTTCCTTGTCCGAACCCAGGGGGTAGAAGGTCTTTTCCTCGAGGGCCTTCAGGAGCAAAGCCTGCACCTCTACGTTCAGTTCGCCGATTTCGTCCAGAAAGAGTACCCCTCCGTTCGCCTTCTTCAGCAAGCCGTCTCTTTTCTTTACCGCGCCCGTGAAGGCTCCCTTTTCGTGACCGAAGAGTTCCGACGAGGCTAGGTTCCCGAAGGTGGCGCAGTTGGCGGACACGAATTCGCCCTCCAGTTCCATATCGGTTTTCTTCAGTTCGAAGATGCGTTCGGCTATCGTTGTCTTGCCGACGCCGGTCGCTCCCGTAAGCAGGATGGGCCAGGGATCCCTGCCCGCAATTTTCTCGATATCCAGAATCAGACGGTTGTATTTTTCGTTCTCCGTCTTGATGCCCCCCTTGAGACGCTCCACGTTCGTGGTGGATTTTTCGGCGAACCTCCTGCGCATTACGTCGAAGCGTTCTTCGGCGACGTCCACCTTTTCGAAACCGGTTTTGGTTTCGCCCGACCGCTCGGTCGGTTCGAAGCCGTCCCAGTCTCTGGGAGTTTCGAAGGCATCGTCTCTTTCCTGATAGGTCTGCAGAATCTTCCCCGGAATCAATGCGGACTCGATAAGGGAAAACCATGCGATCTGCGCGGCGTGGGTGCCGGTCGTGATATGGGCGTAGTAGTCCTCCTTGCTCGGGTCGAACGGGTAGTCCAGCGCCAGTTGATACAACGACTCGTACACCTCCTTGAAGTCCCAGGGGTTCTTCCAGTTTCGAAGGCTTTCAAGCACGACCTCCGTTTCCGGGGAAACTACGCTTATTTCTTCGGACAGTTGTTTCGCAATGCTGAAGTTTTGTTCCTCGAAGACGAGCACGAACCGGTCGATCGGGAAGGTGTCTCGGTGCATGCAGATCCCAATGGACGGTCGCCAGTTTCTGTTGGGGCGATCACTGATCAAGCCAGGCATTCCGAATAATACGTTCATTAGATAAAAAAATAAAGGCATAGAAAATAAAATACGACAAAACAATAAACAAAATCAGTCATGATGCTGTAAAAATACATAAAGCATTTATAGGCAATGCGATGTGCGGGTTAACGGTTTTTTAAAACTGAAGTTGGCGCGGTATGTGCAAAATGCCTTATATGTTTTCAACGACGGAAAAGTTCAGAGAAGTTTTCAACGGTTTGCCAAGAGGTGGAACCGTCCTCCGTGAAACCCCAACCTGTTCGGAAAACTCAATATATACAAATTACCGCAGAGTAATACACCGTACAAAACAATTATTTTACAAATCACACGAAATCACCCATTTTCATATCGTCGCATTCATCGGCGGCAACCGATCACTCAAACGCCAAAGCACATAACGTGAACAAATCAAGAAACGAACAAACTCCGAAAAAAGCTGCGACGAGCAACGACGTCTCGAAGAAGGTCATGGCCGCCTGCCTTCCGCATGCGGATTCCTTTCTCCTGATCGGTTACCTCAAGGAAACCGGCGAGAAGTACGTTCTTTCGATGCGTCCCTCCCAATACGATTCCCCCATCTTCTCCTCGTTTTC
>CAJQSI010000102.1 GCA_905612515.1 uncultured Opitutales bacterium
CGAAACGATGAACGCGTTTGCCTTACCCCACTGGACATTGTGTCCAAGGGGATGAAGGTTCGCCTCGCCTCGGAGAAAGAGGACAACAACAGCACACTGCCATGATTGCTTGGTTTGCCAAAAACGGGGTAGCTGCGAATCTCCTTATGGGAGTCATTCTGGTGGCGGGGTTCTTCTCCGTTAGAAACCTCAAAATGGAGATGTTTCCGGAGTTTGATTTAGACCTGATAACAGTCACCACGCTCTATCCCGGAGCAGCTCCTGCTGAAGTGGAGGAGGGAGTGTGCAAGCAAATCGAGGAGAAGATCTGGGATCTTGTGGGGATAAAGGAACTCAACTCATATTCCAGAGAAAACGTCGGCGTGGTTTCCATCGAAGTAGCGCGGGGAAAGGATACGGAGCAAGTCGCAGATGAAGTAAAGGTGAGGGTGGACGCCATCGCAAACTTTCCCGAAGAAGCGGAAAAACCATTGGTGGAGGTGGTAACCAGCAAACGTCGTGTAATGGCGGTGGCCATTCACGGCGACTGCGACGAGAAGACCTTGCGCTTTCTTGCCGAACGCATGCGCGACGGGCTGACCGCCATCCCCGGCATCACCCAAGTAGAGATCGCAGGCATTCGAAAACCGGAAATCGGAATAGAGGTATCCGAGCGCTCCCTGCGGGAACATGGCTTGAGCTTCAACGAAGTGGCTACGGTGCTGCGACGTTCATCCGTAGATGTTCCCGGAGGCGTGGCCAAGACTGCGTCCGGCGAAACTCTACTACGAGTCACCGGCAAGGCACGAGTTGGACGCGAGTTCGAAGAAATAGAATTACTCACATCGGAAAAGGGTGCGAGCGTCCCCCTTCAAGACGTGGCTTCAGTCTCCGACGGTTTCGAGGACAAATCCCTGTACACCCTTTTCAAAGGTCAACCTGCGGTTACGCTTCGCGTCTATCGAGTCGGCAGACAAAGCCCGCTGGATATTTCCGATAAGGTAAATGCATTCGTGGAGTCCAAGCGTTCCGAACTACCGGAAGGGATCGAACTAACGGTTTGGCAAGATAGCTCGTACTACCTACGAGGTCGCCTGCAAATGATGATTGAAAATGCCATAGTGGGTTTAATTCTGGTGTTTTTCGTTCTTTCCATATTCTTGCGCCCCTCTTTGGCAATGTGGGTAGCCTTGGGCATACCGATTTCCTTTTTCGGGGCCTTTGCCTTGATGGGACCGATGGGCACGTCTATCAATCTCGTCTCCCTATTCGCCTTCATCGTAGTTCTTGGCATCCTAGTGGATGATGCCATCGTAGTGGGAGAATCCGTCTACTCTAGAGGACGGGCGGGCGAACCTTCTCTCAAAGCCTCGATTTCGGGGACTCATGACGTGGCGGTTCCCGTTACCTTCGCAGTGCTCACCAGTATCGTGGCATTTATCCCCATGCTCTTTCTGCCAGGCTGGTTGGGCAAACTGATGAAGGATATTCCCTTGGTTGTTATCCCCGTACTGTTGTTCTCTTTGGTGGAGTCGAAATTCATCCTACCGTTTCATCTCTCATTGTGTAAATTCAACAAACCTCCAAGCAATTTCCTCTCTCGGATACAGGAAAGAGTGGCCACGGGGCTAGAACGATTCATTGAGAATTCCTACTCCCCCTTTCTCGACAAGTGCCTCACCCACCGTTACCTCAGCCTATCGATATTCGTTGGTCTCTTCGCCATTATAATGGGATTAATCCTCGGCGGGCACGTCCCTGCAATCCGGGGGATTCCTCCGGTTCCCTCGGACTACATCTCGGTAAAGCTTACCATGCAAGAAGGCATGCCCGCCAATTCGACTGAGAAAGCTTTACAGAGAATGGAGCAGGCACGGCTCGCCGTAGTCGAACATCTAGAATCAAAAGGTGAACCGAATCCGTTCCGACATTCGATGCTGACGATGGGAGCGCAACCCTTCTCAGGAGGACCAGCGGGTTCTCGCGCTGCTCCCGAGGCTTCCCACTTCGGGGAAATTTCAGTGGAGTTGATAAAATCCGAAGAAAGAAGTCGTTCCGCGCCAGAAATCTCAGCCCTCTGGCGAGAAAGATTGGGCCCATTACCGGGTATGAAGCAATTAAGATTCCTTGATGTTGCGGCAGGAGGTCGACCCGTGGCAATCGACTTAGAGATTTCAGGGTTAGACATTGATCAAATGACCGTTGCCGCTGAAGAAGTGAAAGCTAAATTACGAAATTTTTCGGGACTGTTCGACATATCCGATACTCATGCCGGGGGAAAACGAGAATTGAAATTAAAGCTAAAACCTGAAGGAAGAGCCCTAGGGTTGACTCAGTCCGACCTTGGTCGTCAAGTGCGCCAAGCCTTCTACGGCGAGGAAATCCAGAGAATCCAACGCGATCGAGATGAAGTTAAGGTGATGCTAAGATACCCGAAGGAGGAAAGATCCAGTCTCGCCTCCCTTGCCGCCCTTCGCATTCGCGCTCCCGGCGGCATCGAAACTCCATTAGAGGCGGTGGCATCCACCGAGTTCGGACCAGACTCGCCAACCATCCGTCGTGCAAACCGTTCGCGAACTGTAAACATACAAGCATCGGCCAACAGAGCAATCGCCGATGTTTCCGCCATCGAGGCGGAATTGGAAGAAGGTTTCATACCCCTGATCACCGAAAAGTATCCGGACCTACGCTTCTCCTTCGTAGGAGAACGGAAACAGCAACAGGAAACCGATTCCGGCCTCGGGCAGGCCGCAGGTATCGCCCTATTCGTAATCTACGGTTTACTCGCAATTCCCTTCCGATCTTATCTTCAACCCTTCCTTGTGATGTCGGTAATTCCATTCGGTCTAATAGGAGCGGTGTTAGGCCACTTGCTATTCGGCATTACGATTAGCCAGCTTTCGATCTTCGGTTTGGTTGCCCTGACGGGAGTGGTCATAAACGACAGTCTCGTGCTCGTTCACTGGGTGAACAGCAGGCGAGCGGAAGGCATGCACATGGCGATTGCCGCCCGGAAGGCGGGATCCGCCCGCTTCCGCCCCATCCTGCTCACCTCGCTGACGACCTTCGTGGGACTGCTCCCCGTCCTCTTCGAGCGCAGCCTGCAGGCTCAGTTTCTCAAGCCCATGGCCATTTCGATCGGTTTCGGCGTGCTCTTCGCCACCTTAATCACGCTGATCATGGTGCCCGCCCTTTATCTCGTCTTGGAAGACCTGAGGGATTGGACGCGGCGTTTTCTTAAATACCTCGGTTGGAGCAAAGAGGCAGAAAGCCCCTCGACCACCAGCGTCATCCCGAGTTAGTCACCCTTTTCGCCCGAGGCCAAGAGGGTCTCGAAATGGGGTTCCTCGTCCTCGCGGGTCACGACTTCGGCTGAGACTTTACGGAAACCGGCTGCACGGAGCATGCGATAGAGATCGTTCTCGGAAAAGCCAAGCCATCGATCGGCGTATAGCTCACGGGCCTTCTCGAAAGTATGTTCCTTGAGGTCGAGGACGATGACCTGCCCCTTCGGTCGCAGAATACGAGAGGCCTCGGCGAGGGCCACTTCGGGACGCTGGGCATGGTGAAGGGACTGACTCATGAGGGCCAAATCAACGGAACCATCAGGCAGCGGAACCTTCTCAATGTCACCGTGCTTGTAAGCGAGGTTGGTGAGCCCGTTCTTCCGCGCAAGTTCCTTGCCAACACGAACCATGCTGCGGGAACTGTCGATGCAGTGTATCTTCTTCGCCCGACGGGCGAGAAGCTGGGACACCATGCCTTCGCCGGCGCCTAGATCAGCCACCACGATTTTGGGAACAAGCCGCAACAGAAAATGCCCGATAGCCTCCCAGGAACGACCCGGGCAATAGTTCTTTCCGAGACGTCCTGCCACGGTGTCGAAATATTTCTCAGTGGCTTGCCTGCGTTTATCGACGATTCGCCGCAAAGCAATTTCATCCTTCTCCGCATCGGGCTCGGAAGAAAAGGCTTCAAGAGCTGCAACAAAGAGCTTGTCGTGTGGAGGATCGGGATTTAGAAATCCATAAAAGGTCTTCTTCCCGTCTTTTCGATCGGCGACGATCCCCCTTTGTCTCAACAAGGACAAGTGCGTCGATATTCGAGACTGCCCCATATCCAAAATTTCCTGCAGTTCGGCAACGGATAATTCCTCCACGGTAAGAAGGCAAAGAATCCGCAGACGAGTTGAGTCGGCTAGTAGACGGAGGGTCTCGTAAGCGCTCAAGGGTAAGTGGGGAACATATCTTTCACTGCAAAGAGGAAACCTGTTCCGTAGGTTGGATGTAACTCAGTTACGGTCGACCCAACGACTCATTCCCTCAACCCGCCAACTGTGTGAGACTCCATCGATATCGGTCAATACTTCCTCGTCCACTTTTTTACCAAGCAGCTTTTGGCCCAAGGGTGTTTCGTAAGACAATACACTGTTGTCGGGATCGCTGTCCCATGCTCCAAGAATGGAGTAGGTTTGGGTTTCCCCCGAAGATTGATCGACCAGATTCACAATTGTACCGATGCCAACACTATCCGAAGGGGCATCCGAGAAATCGGTAGATTGAGCACGGGCAAGATCGGACTGCAATTCGGCTTGGCGGGCCAGAAGTAACTTTTGCTCGTCCTTTGCCATGTGATATTCGGCATTTTCCCTAAGATCTCCGTGCTCGCGAGCAGTCTCGATAGCCACTGAGTTTTCAGGAATCTTTTCATTGGTGATCGTGTCCAAGTCGGTTATCCTTTGCTTGAGGCTATCTGTGGAAACAATGAGCGTATCGGAAACGCCAACCTCGGTGGATGAGGCGGAAGAGCTCTCGCCGCTACCATCAACAAGTTCTTGAACCTCAGGGAAAAGCTTAATGAAACGGGCGAGTAAAGAACGTTTGCTGAGGTCGTCAAAACCAGGGTTGAGCAAGAGGGCTTGCACCAAGTCTTGAGCAATTTCCAAATCAGCCTTCGATAAAACATCCGGTATGAGAGTCTTGTCCTCACTAAGAACTTCGGCCAAAGGAATTCGTCGGGTACTGGCGTTTTGCAAAGCCTCGTGGTCGATCGCTGAAAAAACGGAACTAAGAAGTTTGGGAGTAAACAGAGGTTCGAGAAACTTTTCGAATTTCGCCAGTTTGCGAAACTTAAGAATCCAGAGTAGAACAGGACCTTTAATTGTCTGCTCATCCAGCCAGCGAACCAATGAACGAAACAATAATTTTTCGTCACCTTGATCTATCAGAAAGTGAGCGGACTCTCCGGAGAATTTCGTGGTGCAATGGGGCAACAAACGCTCAAGAATTATTTGCTTCCAATCGTCAGAGTATACTCGTGTGATGAGATCAAGGAAACGTTGATGGAATTTGGAAGGCAGTTGCTCGGCCAATTCAGGCAAATTATTTTCGCTATCTTTAATTATGGAAGCTGAAGTCGGTTCGATCTTCTCAACGTCCTCTTCCACGTCGCGAGCTAAATTGTTTCTGACCCATACCCCGTAAAGTCGTTCGGATTGGTTCAGCTTCCGTGCCTCTATAATCGTGGTGGTCAGTTCATCAAGTACTCGGGGGAGGTCGTCCTTCAAGTTCTCCTTTTCCGCTGACAAGTCGAATAGTTTCTCTGCCAGAAGAATCTTCTCCTTGGAACGCCGTTCTTCAAAAAAGTCCTGCAGTATCTCCTGCTCCGGATTAACCGGTTCGTCCCGGAGAACATAAGGCTCGTTCTTCTTTGGCGGAACGGCGACACGAGGATCCTTAACCAACAGTTTTTTTGTGCTCGTCCACCATTTCTTGGCTTTGGCGGAACCGAAAAGGTAATTCAAAACGCCTTCTATCTCACGAGCGGTGGAGCATTCGTTGTCACATAGGACAAGAATTCCCATAATCACAGATACAGGATCTTTCTTCGCTTCTTTCTCGACCTCCTCCGGATTGGTCCGATGCCGAGTCAAGACATGCGTTTCATGCAAAACCTCCAATTTGTCGATGCAAAATACGGGATCCATTGCATGCCCTTTGCGGTCGCCTTCCTCAAAGTCGATAAGCAACATGCCGCGTTCCTCGCTAAATCCGGATATCTTTCCGAATCCCCAACTATGGTGAATGCAGTATGCGCCTTCTTGCATCGAATCAAGTAGTTCACGCGACTTAGCGAGACTGGGATTCGCCTCGATTAGACGATCAATATGTTCTGTTTTCATGTCGTTTAAGTTGGGAAGACTTTTCGGGCTGAAAATATAAATAAAAGGATATGCCCGAAAATCAGCAACTGCTTCAATCTAAGTAATGATCTTCGTGGGAATGGCGAGCGAAATCTTGCTCAAAAATCAAAAAGACAAATTCGCTACAGGCAAATTACACTTTTTGGGGTTGGTCGATTCTGAAAAGGAATATTGCGGGAAGAAGGAGTAACACCGCCCCGCTCGCATAGGCTAACTCAGAACCGAACTGGAAATAGGCAACCCCAGCCAATAACGGCCCAATCGCCCGAGCCAACGATCCAGAAGAACGAAAAACGCCTAGATGAAAACCTTGACTGCTTTCACTTGAATGAAGGGAAGCCAGCGCCGTTAAAGTCGGGCTGGTGAAAGCTACGCCGACCGACATAAGCAAAAGGCCCACATAGAAAAGAGTTTGCCCACCTGCCGTAGCGAGGAAACAAAAGGCAGTGGCGCCAAAAACCACTCCGCACAAGGCAAGATTTCTCTCGCCAACAGGTCCCGCCAAACGCCGCACGAGAACTCCTTGAGCAACAATCAAGGTAAGTCCGATGAGTAGAAACATTTGTGTATTGTCAGTTGGAGTGTAAGCAAAACGCTCGACGGCAAGAAAGGTCAGAGTGAACTCCATCCCGCTGAAGGATATCATATAAAAGAAATAGGCTAGGCAAGAACGGCGAACGGGAATGTTTTCGACTTTCCCCAGTTGAAAGATTCCCGGTTTCCCGGGGCGTTGGGTATCTCTCTTCTCAATGGGCAAAGTCTCACGGAAACGCAAGGCAAGCCAAAGAAAATTCAGTAGCGCCAGCAGAAAACTGGCGATTCCAGCAGCAGAAAAAGGATTAAGCCCGAAAAAACCGAGACTTTGATATTCAGAAAATCCTCCGCCATACATCCAAGCCAGACCACCAATCGCCGGACCGAAAATAAAGCCCAAGCCAAAGGCAATTCCAACTAAAGCCATGCCCTTTGCTCGCGTTTTCCGAGGTGTCACGTCGGCGATTGCAGCAGTGGCGACCGAAAGGTTTCCACTGGCCATGCCACCTACGACTCGAGAAAGGACAAGAGCCCAAAAGTTTCCGGCAAAGATCCAAACAAGATACCCCAGACATGTCCCACCCACGCTCATCAGCATGATAGGCCGGCGACCGATACGATCCGACCAATGTCCCCATATTGGGGCGAAAAGAAACTGAAGAATCGCAAAAAGGGATCCTAGCACTCCACCAAAGATCACGGTTTCTATTCGGAAGTGAGTATTCTCAGAAGTAAAGCCTAGGTGCTGAATGGAAGAAACGAAACGGGTAAGGAGTCCGCCATCCCCATCTTTTTCAAGATAATGGTCAAGCATCTCGGGGAAAAGAGGGAAAATCACGGAAAAACCGACCATATCAAGAAAGATGGTAAAGAAAACCACCCCGAAGGCACCTCGCTTAGGTTTGCTGACTGAAGAGGAATTTTCGCTCATGGCGAGAGTCAGGAGTCCTGGTTCCCCATTTGCTCAGCTACCTCACGGAGAGACGCAAGGACATTGGGGGGGACCAAGCCATTGGTGTCCCGACCACCATGAAGGTGGACTTGCTTTATGAGGTTCGAGCTGGTGAAGAAATACTTCTCGTTAGGCATCAAGAAAATGGTTTCCAAATCCGAGTCCAGATGACGATTCATCTGGCCCATTTGAAACTCGTACTCGAAGTCCGATACCGCACGGAGTCCTCGGACAATGACTGATGCTTCGGTTTTGCAGGCGTAATCGACAAGCAAACCTGAAAAACTTTCCACCGAAACTTGCAGGAAATCGGAAACGTTTTCCTGAATCAAACGCACTCGATCATCCACAGCGAACGTTACCTTCTTCGAAAAGTTATCTGAAGCAACGGCAACAATTACCTTGTCGAAGAGACGACAAGCTCGGGCAAGGACATCAAGATGTCCGTTGGTAATCGGATCGAAAGTGCCGGGGTAAATAGCGGTTGTCATAGAAACATGGCAGAACTTACTAAAAATACCTGTAAAGTCGACCACCAAGGCGGAAAAGACTTGCGGAAGAAGCCCTTGCCCCCACAAGGAGAAGCGAAACTCTAGTCCCATGAATTTCCCAAACCTCATTACCTTGTCGAGAATCCCGTTGATGCTGATCGTCATCGGTTGCCTTTACTTACCACCGGAAGAGGCTTTTCCATGGTCGCGCCTAACGGCCCTCCTCATCTTCCTGTTCGCGGCTCTTACGGACTGGTTGGACGGTTGGCTAGCTCGGCGGATGGGGCAAGTTTCTGATTTTGGAAAGTTTATGGACGCCCTCTGCGACAAGATTCTTACCCTAGGCATGTTCGTGAGCCTCCTGACGATGGGCGTCATGCATCGATGGGCTCTATTTCCCGTACTGCTTATTTTATCGAGAGAACTCCTCATTACCGGCCTGCGGCTCGTTGCGGCTTGCAAGGGCATAACCTTGGCAGCAGAAAAGGTAGGCAAGCTCAAGACCGTCATCCAACTCACCTGCATCAGTCTCTTTCTTGGAGAAATGACAATGCTAGACGATCTAGTCGACAAAATGCCGGCCAACTTTTACGACCCATTGCTCGAGGCGGTATCGGGAGCAGCCAACGCAACCTTAATACTGGCCACTTTGCTCACTGTCTTTTCGGGTGTAGTATACTTGGCAAAGTACTGGAATCTCTTTATGGACGAGGAAGAGAAGTGACGGACGCCCCTCTCCCCGCGCAACAGGACTCCGGATCGAAACGATTATTGCTCGGCTTAGCAACGTTAGGCCCTTTAGGCACTTGTTGTCCCGCTCCAGGAACTGTTGGTTCTCTTGCGGGGGCAATCGCCTTTCTCGCGCTTTTGGAATGGTCGCATCTTCCGCCATCCTTCATTTTGTGGGGATTCACGTTACTTGCCTTGCTCGCGATTCCGATCTGCTCTGCTGCTGAAAGCATTCTTTGCAAACGCGATCCGGGAGAGGTCATAATCGACGAATTCGTTGCCATGCCGCTAGTTTTCTGGGGCGTTTCAGATGTACTTGCCATCACGGAAGGAACTCTCGAAACGCTGACCTTAACAGGTGCCGGATTTGTTCTTTTTCGTATCTTCGACATCTGGAAACCACTAGGCATTAATCGCCTTCAAACGCTACCAAAAGGTCTCGGCGTAGTGGTCGATGATCTCGGAGCCGCATTCGCCGCCGGATTATGCTTATGGATATTTGCCTAAACTTTTTCTTTGTCTTTTTTCCTCTTTGAGGCCCAAATCAAAATTAAAGATGAGTGAAGAGGCACGAGAATTTGTATTGGAAGTAACCAATAAGATGGGAGTTCATGCTCGCCCAGCCGCCATGATCGTGCGAATTGCCAATAAATATACTGGCGAAATCTGGGTGGAAAAAGATGGCGAGCAAGTGAATGGAAAAAGTATTATGGGAATCATGATGCTTGCCGCCGGCAAAGGAACCAAGCTCAGCTTCCATGCAAATTGCGAGAACGCGGAAGATTTATCCAAAGAGATGACCAAGCTCTTCGTGAGCAACTTCCAAGAAGAATAGCTCCAGTCAATACGCGGATGGCTCGGGACTATTCGTCAACATCGTATACACCCGCCATTTTCTCATCATGAAAGGCCTTGATTCTCGCGAGGATCTGGGATGGTCTCTCCATTCGCCCAACTTCTTCGCGTAATTTTTCCGCCTCGAGAATGGTGAACCGCCGGGCAAAAAACTTCAACTCCGGGATGAGGGGTGGTGCCACGCTCATTTCGTCGATCCCCAACCCCATCAATAATGCCGTAAAGTGAGGATCTCCGGCCATCTCACCGCATACGGACACCTCGACACCCTTCTGTCTCCCGACTTCCGCCACATGCCCCACCGCTCGAATCACTGCAGGATGATGGGGTTCATAGAGATAGGCGATCTGGTTGTTAATTCTATCAACCGCGAGGAGATATTGAACGAGATCGTTAGTTCCGATACTGAAAAAATCAGCGTGCTCGGCCAAAAGATCACAAATGGTAACGGCGGCAGGCGTCTCGATCATACAACCTACGGGAGTTTGCGCATCAAAAGCCTCTCCTCTTTGCTCCAGTTGCGTCTTCGCCTCATCGAGAACTTCTCGGGCGCTGAACATTTCACCAACTCCGCTAATCATAGGGAACATGATCTTGACCTTACCAAAGGCGCTGGCCCTCAAAATTGCCCTTAGTTGAGTCAGAAAGACATCCTTGTTGCGCAGACAAAACCGAATGGCTCTGAACCCCATGAAAGGATTATCCTCCTTTACGCGAGCAGAGGAACCAAGAACCTTGTCTCCGCCCAAATCAAGAGTACGTATCGTCACCGGCAGAGGGGAAGAGGCTTCCACCACTGCTTTATATTCTTGAAACTGTTCCTCCTCATCGGGAATTCGATTGTGTCTAAGAAAAACGGACTCCGTTCGAAAAAGTCCTACGCCAAGGGCACCGTTTTCGTTCGCTTTCGCGACCTCTTCGGTAGAATCAGCATTGGCGAAAATGGTCAACTTCCGGCCATCGGCGGTCTCAGCAGGCAAGGAACTTTCATCAACCACGAGTTCCAAAAGCTTCTTCCGCTTAAAACTAACTTTCCCGTAACGGAAAAGAGTTTGTTCGTCGGGATTGATGACGACCGTTCCCTCGAAACCATCGACAAGTACGGAGTCCCCCTCCTGCAAGTTGACGGTCAACTCCCTTAGCCCCACAACCGCTGGAATCTCACCCGCTCGGGCCATAATTACTGCATGACTTGAACGACCGCCACTATCAGTCGCGATCCCGAGAATCTTAGATCTGTCCAGCGAAGCCGTATCAGATGGCGTGAGATCTTCGGAAACTAGCACTCTGGGTTCATCCAGAAAAGCAGTACCCGATCCCGTAGCTCCGAGAAGGTTACGCAAAAGACGGCGAGTGACGTCCCGAACGTCGGAAGCTCGCTCACGCAAGTATTGATCTTCAAGTCCGTCGAAGAAATCAAGGTAACGAGAGCTAACCCGATGCAGACATCGCTCAATGTTGTCTCCCGTTTTATGAATCTCTCCGACAACGTCGTCGATCAAGGCCTGGTCCTCCAGCACCAGAACATGCGCATCAAAAATGGAGGCTTCGTTTTCCCCCAGACTTTTCGCAACGTCGGCTCGAATTGCCTGAATCTGTTCACGGGTCTCTAGCAACGCTTGCTCGAAACGAGTAATCTCCGCTTCCTGACTTTCCTTGGGTACCGAGTAACAAGGCACCTCCACTTCTCCATGAAGAAAGCGGAAGACACGACCATGGGCGACGCCGGGTGAGGCAGCTATGCCGTGAAGGATGATTTCACGTCTTTGGGTATCTTCAGGCATGGAAAATAAATCTCAGGCAACTGAGAGGGAGAAATAATGCCTTGAATTGGTAGATTCCGCCACAAAAAAAGAAGTGCTTCTTTTAGGCGAAAGTGGTTTCTTC
>CAJQSI010000103.1 GCA_905612515.1 uncultured Opitutales bacterium
AAGGGCTTGGGCAAAGGCACGTTCAACTTTCCCATCACCGATCCCAAAACCGCCGAGTACGTTGCGGGAAAGGTGGAGTCCATGTACGCCTCGGGGAAATCCTTTTCCCTTGGGATGGAGGACGGTTCATACGATTCGGCTTATCCGGGGGACCAAAAATTGATGAAGCTGCAGTGGGACAAGTATTTCCTGCGCTGGTCGGTAACCGATCCCATGCTTGAACTATACAACAACGTGGCAAGCGTGCTTCAAAAGAAGCATCCCGAGAGCAAGGCCAAGATAGGCTTCCTCGCCTACGCTAACATGACGATTCCGCCCGTTCGCGACATGGTCGCCGAACGATCTCTATTCGCCGAGCTTGCTCCCATCGATATCGACCCCATTCACGGGATGGATGACCATCAATCACCTCCGCGCCAAGAATACCGCGACATGATGTATAAGTGGGCGAAGGTCATGCAGGGACGTCTCTGTATCTATGATTACGACCAAGGAATGCTAGTCTGGCGCGACATTCCAAATCCCTCTCATAAATCATTCGCCCAAGACGTGCAACACTATCGCAAGGCTGGTATCCTTGGCGTGAATACCGAGAGTCGAAACGCCATAGCGACAACCTTCATCAACTTGTACCTAAGGTCTCGCCTGCTGTGGAATCCGGATGAGGACGTCGATGTTTTGTTGGACGATTTCTACTCCAAGTTCTTCGGCCCTGCAGAGAAACCCATGAGGGCCTATTGGTCCACGATCTTCAAAGCTTGGGCTGAGACTATCTGTACCGAGCACGAGTATTTCGTAGCTCCTTCTATTTACACTGCTAAGGTATTGGCTGTCCTCAAAACCAACCTGCTCGAAGCTGAGCAGATCATCAACGGCCTAAAGATTCAAGGGAGGGTGCTGACGCGTAATGAAAAGCTGTACCTCGACCGCATACGCTTCATGCGGTATAGCTATGACGTCACCGCGGGATATCTCTCGATGGTTCGTGCCGCCGCTACGGAATGTGACTATGCAGGTGCCGTTGCCGCGGGTAAAAAGGCTCTCGCCGTTCGGGAGAAACTGACCGACATGAACGGCATCTTCACCACCTATCGGAACTACAAGGTGGAACATCGAGGTTATGCATGGTGGCCCGGTGAAGTGCGGCAGTATGAAGAACTGCTGCCATTTACCAATGGCGAAAAGGGCAAGCTTGTCGCCAAGCTACCCCTTGAGTGGGATTTCCACCGTGACGACGATCACAAGGGTCTCGCTCGTGGTTTCGCCTCGAAACCCGTCGATCTGACTTTTTGGAAGGCGAACCATACGAAGCTCACGCCCGCGGAACGCAAGGATTATCCCAATGAGTGGGAAAGGCTTCGGGTTGATCTCTACGCCCAGGCACAAGGTATCCTTCATCCTGACTACCAAAGCTACGTCGGCAACCTCTGGTACCGAACCGATCTCGATTTAAAGCCCGAGCAGACTGTCGGGAAGATGCATCTTCGCTTCCCCGGACTCTTCAATGAATGCCGTCTCTACCTCAATGGGAAGGAAGTGGCTATCCGCAAGCAGGGCAAACTGTGGTGGCTGAATGATTACCGCTTCGAGTGGGACGTCGATCTAACGGGCAAGCTCAAGTCGGGTAAGAACGTTCTTGCTCTGGTTTGCAAGTGTGAACACCACTTCGGCGGCATGTTCCGCCGCCCGTTCCTGTATAGATCGGTGGCGAAATAAAACCTACAGAACAGCGGTTGCCTTTTGTTTCTCAACTGAGGGGCCAGAAATGCATGATCAGGGGCGTTCCCAAAGCGAGGATTAGTATTTCCAGGGGAAGTCACATCCTCCAGTAGTCGCCGAAACGATAGCCTCCTGGGCCAAGGACGAGTGCATTAACTAGACTCCTATTCTAAAACACTGATGGTTCCACCCGATTTCGAAGGTCGGGATTTTACTGCTCAATCCCCCAGAAACAAAGGTCTCAAAGGTTGACCGGCAAGTAATTTTCGGCGAATTTCGTCGTGATGCGCCCTGTAATAGTAAAAGGGGACTTTCTGTGAGTGATGGCCCAAGCAAAATTGGAAGTAGATCCTTTCGGCACTTGAGGAAGTGTTGGATTTTGGCCAACTTGCATCTCGAATTGCCAATGGGTTAACCACGAATGAAATTTCTTCATTGGGTTTTAGTTCCGTGGCTTTCGTCGGATAGGAAATTCCCTTCGATCCAGGCAACCTGAAAGCCTTTCCTTTTATAATCACAACGAGGCTTTCCTTCCAGAGGATCCGTTTATCCGTCCTTCGGAGTGCGGGAAGTGTTAAAGGTTCGTTGGTGAAGTTTGAAATAGTTAGGCGTATTTCTCCATCCCCATCCCTATTGAGATTAGTCACGAAAACCGAAGGTACCTTGGCAACCGACATAGTTGCTTTTTCGTTCCAATCAAACAACGGTCGATCAGTCTTGCTACAAGAGAAGGAATCTTCTTTCGGGACGACCTTCTTAGGCCATTTGCATTGCAATTCTGCCCACGGCGAAAGAATTTCTCCTTCGCGAGCCATCCATCCATAAGGCAAGGTACATTCGAACCTGACTTCTTTTTCTCTAGCATCACTGATCGGTTCCCATCCCAAAAACCGGAAAGCAGTTCCCTCTTTCGCTAATGCGACGAAACTCATCGTCTGATTTAGGTCTTCCGGAAACACGGGCTCTTGCTTTTGCCTTACACTGTATCGGATCTGAATGAGTTTGCCTGCGTCTTCCCCTTCCTTTCCCTCAATTGCCTTTGGCGCGATGACAATATTCAAGGGCTTTGGGTTTCGTGGAGCTTGCCGAACTTTGTTCTTGGTCAGTTCTCCTTTTAAGAGTTCCTCGACCTTTACCTCCAAGTTGTAACTAAAGATTGTCGGTTTCACTCCAACAATAGGTTTACTCCGTATTTTTTTAATTTCTCCGATTACCACTATATCCTGTACCGCCCAATTAATAGAGGGCGGAGGTGATTTCATTTCCTGTCCGAATACGGTGAGGCTCAGGAGGAGAAGGGTCGTCGAAAGGGAAGTCGCTTTCATTCGCCCATCATGCTCACAAGCTTCTCTTCAATCGATTCCGACCAGATAGTATATCCCTTTTCACTAAGGTGAAGCAGGTCGGGCATAATTTCTCGAGTAAGTGTTCCGTCCTTTTCAAGAAACTTTGGTCCGATGTCGAGATAGTGAACTTGTTTCCCGTCTGCCAGTTTCTTGAAAATGGCATTGGCTTTCTCGTTTACCTTGCGTCGACCATCGTCCTTGTTGGCGCCCCGTGGGAAAATGGCGAGGAGTAATACCTGTGTCTTGGGCAGTTTCGTTTGCAGTTGTTTGGTGATGGCGGCGACTCCGTCCGCGATTTCCTCGGGCTTATTG
>CAJQSI010000104.1 GCA_905612515.1 uncultured Opitutales bacterium
CGAAGACAAGCAACGCGACTGGAGCGACGAAGCGAACGGCGTGGCCAAAGGGATCCGTTGCGGCAAACTTATCTTCAATATTCATTTGCCATGAAAGAACCGCGTTTACAAAAGCCCATCCGGCTACAAAGCATAGTAACGCAGCATCGCATCGAACGACAGGACATGACCATTTGGTTTGGAAAGCCGGCAAAGATGCACGGCCTAGAAAAGGAAGTGCACAACCTGTCAGCCAAAGTATTAGGGCAATAGTTGTGTCCACTGCTCTGGCAAAGTCGTCCCCTTGCAAAGGCAACAACCAGCTATTTAGATGGGAAGGGACCGCAAGCGAGGCGGCGTAACCAAAACACTGAAAGGAGATGATCCAACGCAGCCCCCATGCCAAGCGAGCATAAGACAAATGATTTTCGAGTGAGTTCACTATTAACTATTCTTCAGCCATGGAAAAAGTCTCGAACAATGCCGGAACTCAGCATTTCGACCAGACCAAAGGCGCCCTTCCGAACTTGCGCGATCTAAAGGAAGTCACTTTCATCGCCTCTTATTCAATTTCATGAACAAACGAATTTTCGGTAATAGTAATTTTCATGTCTCAGAGGTAGGGCTCGGTTGCTGGCAATTGGGCGGTGATTGCTGGGGCGATCTCGATGAAGCAGAAGCCTTGGACATTTTGCGAGCAGCAGTTGAAAGTGGCGTCAACTTCCTCGACACCGCAGACGTGTACGGAGGTGGACGGAGCGAGCAGTTGATTGGAAAGTTCCTGAAGGGAAATCCGGATGAGCTATTCGTCGCGACCAAACTGGGTCGACGCGACCATGTGTTCCCTGATAACTTCACACCTGCAAATCTACGTGGTTGTACGGAAGACTCGCTCAAACATCTTGGAGCGGAAAGCCTTGATCTCACGCAACTACATTGTCTCCCGACTGAAGTTTTGAGACAAGGAGAAGTGTTTGACGAAATGCGAAAACTACAGGAAGCCGGCTTAATCCGCCACTGGGGCGTGAGTGTGGAGAGCATGGAGGAAGCCCTAATCTGTCTGGAACAAGACGGTCTGACCTCTCTTCAAATCATCTTCAACGTTTTCCGCCATAAGCCGGCCGAAATACTATTCGAAAAGGCGAAGGCGATGAATATTGCAATTATAGTAAGGTTGCCGCTGGCCAGCGGACTTTTGGCGGGCAAGCTTTCACCCGATTCCACCTTTTCAGAGAACGACCACCGAGGTTTCAACGCAGACGGTCAATTCTTCAACGTAGGCGAAACATTCGCGGGACTCGGCTTGAACAAAGGCACGGAACTGTCGGATGAGCTGAAACAATTCGTTCCCGAAGACATGAGCATGGCGACGATGGCCCTGAGATGGATACTCGATTTCGACGGCATCACGACGATCATCCCGGGAGCGAGTCGCGTGGAGCAAGCTCAAGATAACGCCTCCGCTTCAAAGCTTCCCTCTCTCTCCGACGAACTTCATGAAAAGCTCAAAGCCTTCTATAGCGAAAGAGTGATGTCTCACATTCGAGGACCTTATTGAGGAGTATGATGCTCAAGACTCGGCTAAGTAAAATCCTCGCATCGATTTTTCTCCTTGCCCTCATTATGGGACCGGGTCCCGGTTTATATCTGGTTAACCCATCGCCCGACAATCCATCCACCACCATGTTTCTCGGCATGCCCGTGCTCTTCGCTTGGGCGTCGTTCTGGTTTTTTGTACAAGCAGGGGTGGTTTTGGTGGCCTACCGAAAGCTCTGGACAAACGGAAACGATCTTGACGAATGAGTAATTGTCACATCCTCGCAGCCACCGATATTGCTGGAGGGCATCTTCCCCATTTCATGCTCGGGGGCTACATGCTGCTACTGGTCTGGTTGTGTTACCTTGGTTACCGTAAGGGAAAGGCGACGGAGGAAGACTACTACCTTGCCGGACGCGGGCAGGGCGCAATCGTCACCTCGCTCACGATCATGGCCACCTTTTTCTCCAGTGCTGCGTTGCTGGGCATTCCCGGGGTGGTGTATCGGGACGGCGTCAGCTTCTTTCTGTTCGCCCTCAATCTTCCAGTAGCCGGAGCCGCCGTTTATTTACTTGGCGATCGCATTCGAAAACTAGGCAAGGCCAGAGGCTACGTAACACCAGCCGACCTAGTGGGGGATTATTACGGTGGAACGGAGGTAAGACTTTTGGCGGCGGCCACAAGTGCACTTTACGTGTTGCCCTACGTCATCATGCAAATCAAGGCGGGCGGTTACCTCGCCCAACGTCTTTTTCCCGAAACGCCACCTCTGGAATTTTTCGGAAGCTCTTTCACGATGTACGAAACAGGCGTGTGGGCTCTTTCTTTCCTGACCATGGCCTATGTGCTGGTAGGAGGCATGCGTTCGGTGGCGTGGACGGATGTAATCCAAGGCATCCTACTAATTTTCGGCATGCTGGTGGCAGGTCTTGCCACAATTGCATATTTCGGTGGTCTCGGCGGCTATTTCGAGGCGGTCTCGACACTTCCCGCAAAGGCTCTTTCCGCTCCCGGATATTCGGACAAATGGAATGCAGGAATGCTCTTCTCTATTTGTGCTTTTGCCTCTCTCGGATCCATCATACAGCCAGGGCAATGGATGCGTTTCTACGCAGCCAAGGATTCGAGTACTTTACGGAAATCGGCACTCGTATTTGCAGTCGTCTTGCCTGTCTGCTTTCTCTTCGGCATCATGCTCGTAGCCTTGGGCGGGCAAGTCCTGTTCCCGCCTGAAATCACGGCAGAGGGAATCATTCCGCATCCTTCGATCGGAGCGAAATCAAGCGAGGTGGACCAAATTGTCATCGTCATGATTCAGCGGGTGGTGCCTGAAATGCTAGGCATTACCTTCGGCGCAGTTGTGGTAACCATGATTTTGATTGCAGTACTGGCTGCCTCCATGAGCACTGCCGACAGCAATTTGCACGCCTTAAGCGCCGTCCTGACCCGCGACGTCTACGACCGTTTCATCCGCCCGCAAGCCGATGAACGAGAAAGGACATGGGTCGGGCGAATCGTAATTG
>CAJQSI010000105.1 GCA_905612515.1 uncultured Opitutales bacterium
ACCTCCAGGCGGAGCACCCGTAGGTGCTCCGGGACCAATGGGAGTCCCTGCAGGTGGTACGGCAGCTCTTGCGACCGGAGGTTCACATGAAAAGAAAGCGGGACCCAGTGTTTTCTTCATGGTGTTGGACTTCCTCGTATTCGGAGGAGCCTTAACTTTAGCCATATTGCTTTTCCTGCAATACTCTTGATTTTTCTTTCTTTAATTCAAAAACAACGAGCGACAAAAGAAATATGTCCGACATCACTAGTCTCAATAAGGAAACGTTTGCCAATGCCACCGCAGATGCGGAAAACACCGTTGTAGTCGACTTCTGGGCACCTTGGTGCGGGCCTTGCAAAGCCTTGGCTCCCGTGCTCGAAGAAGTAGCCGCCGAAGTGGGCGATGCCGTAAGCATTTACAAGGTGAACGTGGATGAAAACACCGAACTCGCCCAAGAACATGGGGTTCAGTCCATTCCTACGCTCTTAGTCTTCAAAGGTGGAAACCTCTCGGAAACCATAGTCGGTCTCAAGAGCAAAGACGAGTTGGTGAAAATCGTTCAAGCTTAGACTAGTGTTGATACCCCTGATCTAGCGACTTTTCCATAGGTCGATTATATCAGTAACCCGCCGACAGCCAGGATACCGTGAACGACGACCAAGGCAGCAGATCGGCCTAATAGGGCAGCGTAATCTTTTTGGCTTTTCGCCTGGTGGAGAAGCAGTCCGAGAAACAGGGCGACAGGCAACAAACAAGCGGTCCAAAGCAAACCTCGTTCGTACCAAGGGCAAAGCCCCAAAGCCACACAAGACCCGACCAAGTAGAGTACGACGCCAAACTTTCGACCGAATCGAGCTACCAGAGTTCGCTTTCCACAAGCCGCATCTTCATCGGCGTCGCGATGATTGTTTACCACCAACAGATTATTGATAATCAATCCCACGGCAAGGCCGGCCCACCATACGGGAATCCAATCAAGCCCAGCCTTGTGAACCAGTACGTAGTGAGTGACTCCCGTAGCAACCAGACCAAAGAAAAGCACCACGAACACGTCACCCAGCCCAAGATAAGCCAAAGGCCAAGGACCGGCGGTATAAGCCAAGGCACAAAAGACACTAGCCACTCCAACCAAAAGCAGAGGCCACCCCGCACCTGAAAACTCCATCAGGAACAAGCCGAGAGCAAAACCAAAGGAAAGAGTACCAAACGCAGCCATCCGCATGACGGATGGAGACACGACACCCGAAGCCACCGATCGAGCCGGTCCCAATCGACGTTCGTCATCGGCGCCTTTGACGAAATCATAATAGTCGTTGGCGAAATTGGCCCCCACTTGCATGAACATGGCGAAAGCCAAGCAAAGGCCGACTAATGTCCAGGAAATCTCGTCGACATCCCGCAAAGCAAGACTAGCTCCGATACAAACCGGGCTTAATGAGGCAACCAATGTGCGAGGTCGCGAGGCCGCCACCCATGCGGCCACCTTCGAGCCATCACCCATCTATCAACGAGTGATGGCCAAGGGGAAATGGAAATGAGAACGAATCCGTTCCTCGACTCCATCTTCGGCATCAAGCGTCTTGTAAGGCCACTGCACGTCAACCTGTAAACCTAGATATCCGTTGCTGGGGTCGTGCTCGTGCCGATTATCCTCCGGAAACTGACTACACCGAATCAGGAAATAACGATACCCTTCGGGTAACTCTTTGTCGAGTGCAGTTGCCTTGCTAGAAGCAATTGGAAAATCACTTTTTTGGTCGGAACTGGGTTCCCAGTAAACTTCGCTCCCATCATCAGAAGCCACGAGGTTTATAGACGGGTATTCTCCATCGGATTTGTCGGTAAGCTGTTCGATCAATCCAAACCCCATAAGTTCCAGTTCCACTTGGACCGCATCAGTTAAGCCGTATGCGATGTTTCTGTCGCGTACGTTGCCGGCCCCCTCCACGCCCCACGGCAACAAGGCCAGCAACCCCCCGATGAGAAACCCAAACACGGACAAAGCAATAATGACCTCAAGCAGAGTGAACCCACGGTTCCTCTGGTCTTCAATGGCTTGGCTAGTCAGGTTACTCACGATCAATTTGCAATATCTTCGTAGCTTAAAGCTGCAACCCCACCGTATCGACGTAGTAATACGCCAGCAAGGTCGTTGGGGTTATCGAAGCGAATGGCCTTTGAGTCTCCGGAAGGATTGGGGGTTCCGATTGCAAGGACCAAGGTAGGAGGTGGAGATGTTCCGCCTGGTGCGCAGGTACCCGAGGCACAAGTGACTCGACCCTCTCCGTCAAAGGCCAAATAACGATATTCCACTGGATTTTCACCATCTTCATCTCGAAAAGCGAAATTTTCTGCAGCAATTGATATCATCTCGATTTCACCTAGGCTAAAAGGTTTCTTCGAGTCCCCGCTCCAGACAGTAAAGGCTTCGGTCGGCCAACCCTCATCCGAAGAGGTCTCGGCACTATCGGCAAAACGTGCCATAGATGGCACGAAGTAAACTTGATCGGCAAGTAAAACCCCTTCTCCGAGAATTTGCCATGTGCCGTTGGCATCTCGTTCGATCATTTCCATGTAACGATGAAACTTCTCACGATCGGCGGGATCGTCATGAACGATCAAACGTATTTCCTGTCCCGAAAGCGTTGCTTGTTGGCGAGCCTGTTGAACGAGACTCACAAGTTCTCGCTGAGCGGCGTCCAGAGAGGAACCGCCGCCGCCAAGAAGACTAAATCCGACAAGACCCATCATCAAAGCCATTACAGCTATGACGACCAATAACTCCAATAGAGTAAAACCGCTGGAGACTGTTTTTGGAGAATTCCTGCGGTGAAAAGAACTAGAACGAACAAGTTGCATGGCTAATCCTCTAGATATTTTTCGATATTCCATGAGAAGACATTTTTACCGTCTCCGCCATCATTCAAAACATATATTCCAACTTTCTCGTGAATGACCTTTAAATTATCACCGGCAGCATCAACGACTTCAGTCCCATATTCTCGGATAAGCGCATCTTTGATATCAGTGAATGCCGTGGCTTCCAATTCAATGAGACCATCTCCATTCCGATCGACCACAAAAAATATCTTATCATTGCCCCAGGCATCAACAAGATATCCATCTTCGCCAAATTCGTCTGACCCGAAGGAATGGAATTCTCTGGAACGTTTGTTCTCATCACGCAAAGAATCCAAAGGCATCCAAGTGTTGTTGGAACGATCCCACTCACGCCCCTTAAGAGCGGCAAGAAGCCGATCATGATCTTCCTCGTACTCTTCACCGATTTCCAAGGGTTCGCCTTCTTTCTTTTGAAGTAGCACCGGAGGGAAGTGTTTATAAGTTTCCTTGTACTGAAAGATTTGAGTAACCCAGGCACGGAAAACAGACTTAGTTTTCTTGGCTTCGGCATCCGACAGGAAGGAAAACAATCCGCTGCTAATCAAAATTCCTGCAAGAATTCCTATGATAGAGATAACGACCAACAGTTCTATAAGGGTGAATCCGGTTAGTTTTTTAGCGGAGGTTTTTTTAAAATTAACCATTTCTTGTGTGCTTAAGGTGATTCGAAATTCACTACAATCGACTTGGTTCGTTGGGAGGTAGGTTGTCGTAGTCTTTTTCATCTGGTTCTATCGGACCATCCTCTTTCGAAGTAAAATCAGAAGACCCCATATCGGATCCTTTCGAAAAAAGTAAAAAACCCAGTTTTCCATCTCGCCTTGGGTAATCGTAAACATAAGGATTCTCCCAAGGATCAACAACAAAACATTCAGGTGTGTCGTCACCTGAATCAGAGAGACCCAAAGTCACTTTCTTAATATTTTTGCCATCTTTTTCCGCCAAGGAAAAGACATCGCCTTTCATAAAAGTCTTGGGCCGATTCTCTTTATTTCCATAAGGTTCTCCATGCTTATCGACATAGGAAGAGAGAGCAAGAAACAGTCGCTTCCCAGTCAATGGCGGTAGGGTTTTTGCATCTCCTTCTAGATCATTCGTACGCGGGTAGTCTCCATGCTCACTCTTAAATTCCTCCAAGGCAAGTTTGAGCGCCGCCATATCGGCCAAAGCCTTTTTTTCTTGCTGAGCACTAAATATGTAAGTCGCCCCCGAAAAAGTGATGCCTATGAGGATTCCTATGATAGCCATAACTATCAACAACTCAATCAAAGTAAACCCAAGGCCTCTTATATTGGTAGATTTTGATGAAGATTTGAATGTCATCACAAGGTAATTCAACGATTCCTAATCTCCTCTCAAACGACCACAAAGTCAACGCTTTCATCATAAGGTCGTTCTAAACCTCCAAGTCCTGAGAGAAAGCATGGAACTCCTTTGTAGAAGCAGTCAATCCATCAAACAAGGCTTTTGGGGTAAGATTGATAGCCGACAATAGCCCGCCATCGGACTTAAAAGAGGAACGCAGGGATTTTGGATCATCTACAAGCTGTTCGGAAGGAAGGTCTCGAATCCCTTTGGCAGTTACATTGAGAAGGCATGCAAGCGGACGAACTTCTTCGCATTCAAAAGGAGTATCTTGAAATAAAATGGGGGAAACCACCTCTTCTTGAAAATTCCACTTCCGCAAAAGAGCAGCAGCTGCTTCTCGGTTGTCGAAACCAAGGAGACTTTTTTCCTTTTCCACAGTAAGTGGACTTTCCAAGGAAGATAGTACAGGTATCCCATGCGTTCCGTGAAAAAAGTTTATGAGCATTTTGCCTACAGAACGGAGCAATCCAACAGTGTAGGCGACCCCACTGTTGGGCAATACATAGGGCTGGACAAGACGCAACTGGGAACCAATAAGCTGCATGCTGGAAGCACCCCGAACTGAGGAAGACCAAAGTTCGTCGGAAGTGAGTCCGTAAAGGGGCAAGTCCTGTTGAAAAAGTTGACTAGCAGCCACATAACCGATGATGTTGTAGGCCTCGGTAAAGCCTATCCGATTCATGGCATCCTCAATTGTCGAGCAGTAGTAGGATCCTGCGAAATAGGCGGTATTACTAGCCTTGACAATACGGGAAACCAGAGATGGGTCGGTTTTTATCAGTCCAATGATATCGGAGATGCTCGAATTGGCGTCACTCAACAGAACCTGCAATTTCGGCATGATTTGAATAGCCGCGGGAAGGTCTTCCACGAAGTCGACGATCTTTTCGAGCGGAACAGGCGTTGGCATCAACTCTGATTGGCAGAGGAAGCACTTGTACTCTAATTTCTGAGCCGCCTCCTTTGGAAGGTGTGCGTCGTGGTTAGGACAATCGGGCTTTATGCAATGGTAACTCACGGAGATGACTTTAGGCCAACTTGTCAAAGAGACGACGAAGGGTCAACCTTGTGTGAAAACATTAATTTTGTTCAGGAGGGCGAACGCGTCGTTTTATCGATTCCGTGATCGCCTTTACCTCGGGGAATGAAAAGACCCAAAGGCAAACAAAGTGAACCGCCAAAGCAAGGGGAATGAGAACGACCAGCGAAATGGCCGCGCTCGCCTTATGTGTCAAGTCCGGCAAACGCTCAATTCCCGAATGTCCAAAAGCCACCACGATACACATCGCGATTGTTGATACAATGGTGGGGAAGAGACAGGATGACTCCCCATTCTCCAAGTCGATCAAATCGCTTTCTCTCCGCCATCGAAAGACCAGGTAAAGGGTTTGAAAGACAGCAGCCAAGCCGTTGGCGCCAGCAAGGCCAAGCACACCCCAATGTGGCATAAGAACTAGGCTTAAAACCACATTAGCCACAAGGCTCAAAAAAGCGGCCTGCAATGGAGTTTTCATATCCTTCCGGGCGTGAAAACCACGTATGTAAAACGCGGCTACCGCGTAAAAGGGTAATCCGAAGGAGGCAAGCATGAGGATCGGAACCGTTTCGGCAACCTCTCCGGAGCCGAAACGGCCCCATTGGAACAAAGTCACCAGTATGGGTTCAGCAAGCAAAGCCAAGCCCATTGCCGCAGGTAAAGTTATGACCAGAGTAAGTCTCAACCCCTTGGTGAAGGCTCTTCGAAATCCCGATTCGTCCTTCTGCCCTAGCAATCTCGCCATTTCGGGGAAAACCACGGTAGCGATAGAGATGGCGAAAACGCCCAACGGAAGTTCCGTGAGACGGGACGTCAAAAAGAGCATGGAAACAGCTCCATCATCAGGAAGTGAATAACCCAAGAAACGGGAAACAAGAACATTCACTTGCCCCACCGCTGCACCAAAGGCACCTACGACAAAGAGCTCTCGGATGCGAGATAGTTCATCGGACCGGCCAAAGTCGAGTTTGTACTTCCAACCCTCTAGCCGATGCAGAGAAAAAGCGGGAGCTAGAAGTTGCAACACTCCGCCGACCAAAACAGATACGCACAATGCGAGGGCCAAGTCTTCTCCCTCTAAGCCATAAACGATCCCCCCAAAGCCAAGTGTGGCGATCATCGCAAAATTCAGGATAATCGGCGAAGAGGCTCCCGGAGCAAATTTCTTGCGAGCATTCAAGGCTCCAACGATCAAAGCGGAAAGGCAAATAGCCAAAACATAGGGCAAGGTAACCGAACATAATTCTACACCTAAACGCCACTTGGGCGAAATTGATAGATCCATGCTTTGGACCAAGAAAAACAAGCTCAATCCTAGGAGTAAGATGCCGATCAACCCAAATGCCAACCGAGTCAGCACCTTGTTCAAAAGAGAGAGTCCTTCGGCGAGGGATTTGGTTTCTATCGTGTCAGAAAAAACGGGAATGAATGCCGAGGAAAGGGTGCCCTCCCCCAGCATGCGGCGAAAAAGGTTCGGCAAAGTGAATGCCAAAACGAAAGCACCGCCAATATACGAACCACCGAAACAGGCAAAAAACAACATATCTCGAAGAAGTCCAAGCACACGAGACAGAATCGTAAATCCGCTGACTAGAGAGATGTTTCCAAGAATACCGCTCATTTCGGAAGCATCTCTACCCGTCTTAAATGATTTGCGCCACACGAATTAAGCACGCCGCCCCAGACCAGTCACAGACCGAATAATCTGTAAGCTAAGTTTTCGCTCGTTGCGGCACGCGCGCAATATTCGGTCTGAAATGAAAGAATAAGATTTCAGACCCTAGCCTCAAGTTGCTCCAGAAGTGCACGGGCTTCTCTTTCAGGATCTTCGTGATTTTGCTCCACGGCAGCCTTGACCGCGAGGCGCAAGACATCAGTCGCATCGTCAAAACGCTCCAATTCGATAAGACAGCGACCACGAAACAGAAGAGCTAACATCCAGTCCTGCTTTTCTTCAAGGCAAAGACGAAAGGTTTCTTCAGCTTCGGAAAATCCCCCCTCATCAAAAAGAGCTTGGGCAAGACTGAAGCGAAAGAGAAGATTGCATGGGTCACCTTCTAATTTGCGGCGGAAAAGTTCCACTCGCTCATCCATGACCTATCCGAGATTTCGTCAGTTAACGAAAAAGGAAACGATGGTCGAATTATCCACGCCACCATTTTGGTTGGCCAAATCAATGAGCGCAGGAACAAAATCCCTAGGTTCATGTTCTTTCATGACGGACTCTATGATGTCCTCGTCCACCATGTTGGTTACGCCATCCGAACAAATCAGAACGCCATCACCCAGCTTGATCGGAAAAGTGGCCAAGTCGACAGCAAAGTCGATATCTTGCCCCATGCAACGGGTGAGGGTGTGCATATAGTGCTCGGGCATGTCGTTCATGGCGTCGGGTCCATGTTTCTCAATCAATTCATTGCCCAAGGTATGGCTAGTGGATATGTGCTTAAACCCTTGCCCGTTATTGTGGAAGACCGAAGAATCGCCAACGTGGGCCAGCATGAATTTGTCAGGCAATACCCGGATGGCTGAAAAAGTTGTACCTATTCCGTTGTCTCCGCCGACGAGCCCTCCACTTTCAATAATGTTGCGATGCACCGCGTGAACGATTTCGCGCAGTTCTTCCTCAGTTGAACAGTCTTGGTTGTCCCTAATCATCGCTCGAAAGAATTGTACGGCCAATCGACTAGCAAGGGCACCGTGCGGCAAACCGCCAACCCCATCGGCAACCACATAGAGCCCACATTCGTCGTCGAGGAGGTATGAGTCCTCGTTCGATTCACGAACAAATCCTACGTCGGAATGACCGAAAGATACGATATTCATCTTATAAAGCTAAAAATGGTAAGGGCATTTGAGAAAGGTTCAAAGCAAACCAGTCCGGTGCAGTTGTCAAATCTCAAAGAAAAATAGAAACTTCCAAAAAAGGAGAAACTTAGCCATATTTATACTAATCTTGACGGTGCTCCGAAAGGCGAAAAACCTCGTAATCGCTCTTGGGCATCTCGGCCAAAAACTCCTTTCCGTAGCCTTTGCGTACAATCCGAGAATCAAGAATCAATATCTCGCCATGGTCGTCGTGTCTGCGCACGAGGCGACCCAAACCCTGACGAAATCGCATTATCGCAGTAGGCAAGGTCATTTCGCGAAACGGGCTTCTCCCCTCTTTCTCCAAGAATTCGGCCTTTGCTTCGAGAATGGGATGGCCGGGGTTTTCAAAAGGTAATCGCGTTAAAATAATTTGCGAAAGAGCCGGGCCAGGTGCGTCGAAACCCTTCCAAAAACTCTCTGCGCCGAGGAGTAGGACATCGCCCTCGTCCAGCATGCGTTCTCGCAATTCGGAACGCGAACAGCCCTCACCCTGAGCGTAAATAGAGCGTCCCAACTTTTGCCAACGAGGGCGGAGAACATCGTAACAATGCCGCAAGTCGGCATAGTTTGTGAACAGCGAAAGAGTACCTCCTTGGATTTGAGAGGCGGAGACATGGATGGACTCGACTAGGTAATTTAGGTAGGGCAGACGATCCTTCCCCATGGGCTCGGGGCAATCGACGGCAATACGTATGGTAACGTTCTTCTCATAGTCGAAGGGGGAAGCTACGATTCCTTCAATGGCGTGATCCGCTCCAACGGCTCTCCGAAAGTGATCCGCCTTGCCGCCGCGCGTCAAGGTGGCGCTGGTCATGAGCACCGAGGTTCCTCGCTCAAACAAGGCTTCGCGCAAGGCTTTGGCCACATCGATGGGAGCACTGCGCAAGTGGATTATGGGGCGCTTCTTTCCCGAACGCTCCACCCAATAAACACTTTCGGGATCCTTTAAATCGACGATCTGGGAAATGCCGTCCAAGTATCCGCGAAGACGTTTGTCGTTGTCCTTCAGATCGGTTCGCAGGACTTCGTCCTCCGCCTCCTCCGCCAAAGCCTTCAACCGATACAAGAGACGGCTCAAGGGAGGAAACAAATCGGTGGGCAAGGTTCCCGGTTCCACCAATCGACGAACATCCCGCGTCTGCAGAAGGCTGACGTGCACGTGGTTGAAGAAATCCTCACAGGCCAATTTAGAGTTCTCCACCAGTTCAAAGTCGTTCTTGTCGCCGATTCGGCTTAACAGACCTTTCCTCTTCGCGGGGTTGTAGAGCCTCCTCAAGACCATCGACATCGCCCAAGAACTAATCCCCAAACCCAAATGATCGCTCGCCACCGCAGGGGTCTCATGTCCCTCGTCGAAAACGACGAAATCGTTTGGGAACAACACGCCGGGAACATCCCCGCCGGGAGCTGCGCCCGCTCCGACCAAGGCAAAGAGCAAACTGTGGTTGACCACTAGCAAGTGGGCTTTGTCCACTCGTGATCGAGCCCGCCGGTAGCAGCATGTCTCGGGAGAGCATCGCTTGTTCGAACATACGGACGAATCAGCGTTTACCGCATCCCACACGTCGAACTTCGGCGATGGCGACAATTCCTGACGGATGCCCTCCTTGGGCCCATCGGTCGCCCATTCTCGAATCCGTTCCAGTTCGGCCCTCTGAGAGGTCTCGAACAAATCCGTCTGCCCCCTCATTGCCGCCTCCAAGCGGTTGTCACAAAGGTAGTTGGCCTTACCTACAAGCAACGCGCTTCGAAAGTCGGCGAACTCCGCCAACCGTGGAGATTTCTCAAAAACCTTGCGCAACATCGGTATGTCGTTGTTCAGCAATTGCTCCTGCAAGCTGATGGTATTGGTAGCCACCACGAACGGGCGGTTAGTCGTCACCGCATGAACCACACCCGGGGCCAAGTAGGCCAAGCTCTTGCCCACGCCTGTACCTGCCTCGAAAAGCAAACTCTCACCTTCACCAAAAGCACGCCCCACAGCCAACGCCATGGCTGCCTGCTCCGGGCGATGCTCCATCTCCATGCCAACCGGCAACACCCCGCTCGGGCCAAAAACCTCGGGTGCCAACGCCTCCAAGTCCCAACCCTCGGGTGCCAAAGCCGATCCCTCGGCATCGTCCACAATACGAATCATTCGCTTTCAATTATCTTGCAACCTCACCAATGACCACAAAGAAAAGAGGATTCTTTCTCTTGCCCTCTTCAAGATCGGCAACATCTTTCAAAAAATGAAAATCCTACAAGCGAACATCTTTACCGTTCTCGTTCTATCTGTCCCCTTTCTACACGGCGATGAAAAATCGGACATTCGACAAGTATCAATAAACTTCAAGGTTTTGGAAACCCCACTTGGTTTGATCGACCAAATTCTCATCCACACGCAAAAGGAGGATTCGGAAAAAACCTTCACTCCTGTGCTGTCACGACCTAGAGCCTGGGAAGTTTACCAAGCCCTCCTTGCTTCACCGGATGCCGAGCTTCTCTACTTGCCCAGCATCGTCGTATTGGATGGGCAACCCGCTCGGCTTTCTTCGGGGAAGGAATTGATTTACCCAACCGATTTCGCCATCCCTTTGGAAAGTAACCAGTCCTCGCCAAGCCAACCAACGCCTCGATTCGACACCGTAGCTCCCGACGATGAACAACCCGGTTTTCGCAAAGTAGGTCTTGTCATCGATCTAACTCCGAGAATCGAGAAAAACCATGGAATTTCACTCGAGCTGGTGCCCAAACTTACCAGACTGGTGAATTTCGAGGAATACGGTCAGGGGATCAAGGTTCCCGTCTTTTGGTCATGGTCAGTCAACACGGTGATCAATCTCGGGGTCAAAGAAAGTCTTGTACTTCGTGGTCCATCCTCAGAAGCCAAAAAAGAAATCCTCTTTTTTATCGAACCTTCCATTTCCCCTTGAACGCATTACCTTTCTTTCTTCTCCCCCTCTCGATTTCCTTCCTCTCGGCAGCCGACTGGCCGCGTTGGCTCGGTCCTAACGGCACGGGTGTTTCGAACGAGACAGACTGGCAGGCCAACCTCGAAAAGGTTGCATGGAAGGCGAAAGTCGGTCTCGGCTTCTCCGCGGTATCGGTGGCGGATGGTCGCCTTTTCACAATGGGACACGACGGCATCAAGCAAGGCGGCAAGGAAACGGTTTGGTGTCTGGATGCAGTCACTGGCAAAGAGCTATGGAGCGACTCCTACGAGGCTCAGCTTGTAGACTACCTTCACGAAGGCGGACCCTGCGCCACACCCACGGTGGACGGAGAAACGGTTTACGTAATCAGCAAGGACGGGCGCCTCAACGCATACCTCGCCGCCAAGGGAACCCTTCTTTGGAGCAAAAACATGATGACTGCAGCCAGTATGAAAAAACCACCGGAGTGGGGCTTTGCGGGTTCTCCCTATGTACTCGACGACCTTCTCATCATCGAAGCCGACTACACCTTCGCCTTGAAAAAGGATTCGGGAAAAGAAGTTTGGAGGAGCAAGAAGTATCGTCATGCCTACGGCAGTCCTGCTGCTTTCGCTCACGCGGGCAAGACCCGGATCGCCACTCTCAAGACCGACGGACTCGTCATTCTCGATGCCGCAAACGGCAAGACCCTCGCCTTCGAGAAATGGGAAACGAGCTACCGGACAAACTCTACCACGCCCATAGTCCACGGAGACAAAATTTACATCTCCACGGGCTATCGTCGTGGCTGCGCCCTGTTTCAATTTAAAGAAAACGCGCTGACAAAGATATACGAAAATAAAACCCTTTCCACCCATATGAACAACGCCATACCCGTGGGGGACTACCTCTACGGTTTCGACGGCAACGTCCACATGGCCGGACCCAAGGACTTGGTCTGCATCAATTTTTCTACCGGCGAGGAGCAATGGCGCGACAAGAGCAACCTCCGGGTGGGTTCCCTAATCGTAGCGGGCAACCGCATCATCGCTCTCGGGCAGCGCGGAGAACTGGCTATCGCTCCGGTCTCGCCCAAAGGGTTCAAGCCGATCATTCGCGAACAGGTCATCGGCGGACGCTGCTGGACGAGTCCCGTCTTAGCCAATGGCTACCTGTACGTTCGCAATTCTCGGGGCGACCTTGTATGCCTAGACCTTCGGCGATGAAGTTTACCCTCGGCATCCTGCTCGCTTCTTTTTTGACCTGCGCTGCTTGCGACAACGCCAAGGATTCCCCCCGCGATCTCAAAGATCTTGCTTCGGGGGATCAGAGCACTGTTGAAGACGAAGCCGCGAAATCCTATTCCACTGTCCTTTCCCATTGGCCGCAATGGCGTGGTCCCCTCGCCACGGGTGAAGCTCCCTATGGTCATCCGCCCGTAGACTGGAACGAAACAAAAAACATTCGCTGGAAGACGTCTCTGCCCTGCGAGGGTCACTCGACACCCGTGATATGGGGAGATCGAATATTCCTCACGGGAACCTCGGCCCACGGGAAAGCGCTTCCCGTCCCCGAGCAACCCAAAGGCGCCCACAACAATCTGGATCCCAAGCGCAAACTGCGATTTCTCGTCGTTTGTCTCGACTTGCAGGACGGTTCCGTCCTTTGGCAAAAAACCGTGCGGGACGCCCAGCCTCACCAGAGCACCCACGAATCCGCCACCTGGGCCTCCCACTCGCCCGTCACCGACGGACGGAGCGTCTACGCGTTTTTCGGCTCAAGCGGTCTCTATGCTCTCGACTACAACGGCACCGTTCTTTGGGAAAAGGATTTGGGAGACATGCTTGTCAAGCACGGTCACGGGGAAGGCGCCTCCCCTGCCCTTTTCGGCGACACCCTAATCGTAAACTGGGACCACGAGGGCGATTCCTTCGTTGTCGCGCTGGACAAGCGCACGGGCAAGGAACGATGGCGGCAAGCTCGTGACGAACCCACCTCATGGGCCTCCCCGATCATCGCGAAGGTGGACGGCAAACCCCAAGCCATCGTCAGCGGAACCTCCGCCATTCGCGGTTACGACTTGGCCACGGGAAAGGTCGTCTGGCATTGTAGCGGATTGTCCAACAACGTCGTGGCTACCCCCGTGTATGCGGAAGGCGTCCTCTTCGCCGGCAGCAGCTACGAAATCCAATCCATGCTCGCCCTCAGCCTAAAAGGAGCCAAAGGCGATCTCGCCGACACCGACCACGTGCTCTGGAACCTTCGACGCCGCACACCTTACGTACCCTCCCCTCTCTATTACCAAAAACACCTGTACTTCCTTCGCCACTACCAAGCGATTCTAACTCGTCTCGAAGGTAAAACGGGAGACGAGACGAGCGGGCCCTTTCGGCTACCCGGAATCCTGAACCTGTACGCATCGCCCGTAGCCGCGGCAGGTCGCATCTACCTGACCGACCAGCAAGGCGCCACCCTCGTTCTGTCCGCTGATGAAAACCCCGAAACACTCTCCCTCAACCCGCTCGACGACTCCTTCAACGCCTCGGCCGCCATCGTCGGCGACTCCATCATTCTACGCGGAAAGAAATTCCTCTACCGAGTGGCCGAGCCCGAGTGATGCAAGTCATCGGGCGATCCTCGACTCGGCTAATTTTTCGGCGTAATCACGAACAGGTTGCCCGCTCGAAGACTGACGGAGACTTTTTCGGAAACCGCTTCGTTACTTTGCCCGAGCAGGATACCGGGTCCCATCGCAATATCCGCAAGCTCCCAGCGCAAACCTTCCGTAGCGACTCCCTCACAACTGCTCAGGGGCAAGAGACTGACCGTTTTACCACTCATACCGATTAGTGAAACCGAACACGTCGGCGTTGCCCGTTGAATAATTTCATCAGTGGCATCGAGGGCGACCTTGCTTGCCTTCGGTAAGGAGGAAGCCACCAAAAGGTTGGTCAAGAAATGATCGGATCGTCCGCCCGTGGCACCAAGAAGAACGATTTCATCGGGCGCTTCATTCCCCGGCAAATGACGAAGGGCTTTCTCCAAATCCGTCGAATCCTGATCCTCCTCGCGAATGACTTTGCAAGAGATGGAGCCTGAAGTCGAAGGATCAAAGGAATCGAAATCCCCCACCAGCAAATCGGGCTGAATCCCGGCATGGATCAAGGCGTTCATCCCGCCGTCGACGGCAATAACGAAGTCAGCGTCCTCAGCTCGCCAATCAAGAAGGGATTCATCGGGCGGTTCGCCTGCCAAAACGAGTAGAACCTTCATCCCGCAAATGCCTTCTTACTGGAAAAAACCTCGTTGCTTATCGGAAATGGGCATTTCCAAGCGCTCCATCACCAGCAAGACGTCCTCCCACACCCGGCGTTTACCCAGCATGCTGGGATTGTGAAGGAGATAGGATGGGTGATAGGTGACCATCAGGGGCACACCCTCGAATTCCCACCATCGACCTCGAACGTCTCCCATCTTGGCACTCGGATCGGGTTGAACCAAGGCATTGGCGGCGGTTCGACCAAGGGCCACGATTACCTTTGGTTGCACCACTTCCAACTGAGCCTTCAGGTACGGGAGGCAGAAATTCATTTCCTCTTCCGTGGGTGGCCGATTTCCAAAGGCTTGATCATGTTGGGGACGCCAATTCATGACGTTTCCGATGTAGACGCCTTCGCGGGTCAAGCCCGTCGCGGAAATTATCTTGTCCAGCAATTGGCCTGCGGCTCCGACAAAGGGTTCACCCTTCATCTCCTCGTCGTGGCCGGGAGCTTCTCCGCAAAAAAAGACGTCGGCGGCCGGATTGCCTACCCCGAACACAACTTTGGCGCCGGGATTCAGGTTGGCGTTGCAGGTGGGGCAAGCCACCACCAAGTCGCGAAGCCAAGACATGCGACTCTCCGGATCGCCATCCGGCAAGTTCACCTCGGGTGGAGGCGGCAACACGGAAGGTCCCGCGGGCTCCGCTTTCCGAACGGGTTTTGCAATTGGCTTCGGTTTCACTTCAGCCACTTCAACAGGAGGCGCCGAACTACTCGCGACCGGCTCTATAGGAGCAGGTTTCGGTTCCGGCTTGGGTGCAGGCTTGGGTTCCGGCTTCGCTTCCGGAACTACGGCGGAAGAAACTTTTGTCTCCATCGCCCCCAAGGCCGTCCGCAGACCGTCTATCGTTTCTTGCTCCAAGTAGACTGCGTCCACGCCTTCTTGCCGTTGGCGCTTCAACTCTTCCAGCACCGCTCTCGCTCTATCGTCCAAGTCCATTGTCATCGCACTCCCAGCCACTAACTATTGACCTCGGCTCGAAATACGCTCCACGTACTTGGCCAAGAGATCGAACTCCAAGTTCACGAGATCACCCGCCTTGAGCGATTCAAGGGAAGTCAGCGAAAGCGTGTGCGGTATCAGCCAAACGGCAAACAGGTCTTGCTGTACGTCGCACACCGTAAGCGAACATCCGTCCACCGCGATGCTTCCCTTGTCCGCCAAGTAGTGCGAAAATTCCTCGGGTACCCGAACCTGAAGGTAAATGTTCTTTCCTCTTTCCTCAAAAATGAGGACCTCGCCCGTGGCGTCGACGTGCCCGGTCACGAAATGCCCGCCCAGTCGCCCATCCGCAGCCAAGGAACGTTCAAGATTCACCTTGTCGCCTGCGGCAAGGCTACCGAAAGTGGTTCGCGAGAGGGTCTCTTCCAGTAGATCGAAGGAAGCGTTCTGTCCGCTCAACTCCGTCACCGTCAGGCAGCAACCGTCTATCGCCAAGCTATCGCCGGGCTTCAATCCCCCACCATCGGCAAAGGGTAATTCAACCACGAGACGCCAAGCTTCCTCTTCCTCGGTAAAGGAAGCAACGATGCCCATGTTTTCGACGATACCCGTGAACATCCTTTCGTTCTTTTCCTCCCAAAAACGAAAACGCAACCTCGAAAGAAAATTTGACCCCACCGCCACGCCGGTTAACTTGAAGGGTTAGAAATCTCATGCACAAAAAATACGACGCCAAAATCCAAACATCCAAAACCAAGCCTTTGTGGGTGGCCCTCGCCTTGGTCTGCTCCTGCTCGCACGCTGTCGCCGCCCTGCAAGGCACGGCCAAGTGGATCCCCGAGGACGCCTACGTGGTGGCCTCCGTCCGTCTGGGGAACATCCTCGAAAAATCGGATTACGCAAACACCCCCGAATGGAAACCCATCCTGAAATGGGCCGAAAAAATCCTGCCCGAGATCGCGCCCATCCTCAAAGACCCCAATGCCACCGGCCTAAACCTAAAGGTGCCCGCTCGTCTTTTTCTACGCGGCGGGCATACCAAGGACGACGCCCTCGCATTCGGCGCATTATTTTTAGCCAAAGACAAGAAAAAGGTCGCTTCCAGTCTCGCTTCCATCGCGAAGAAGGCCAATTTGAGGATGCGCAAGGACAAAGGGTTCGTCGTCTACGTCGCCACGGGAAAGTCAATCGGTCTGGCAATCAAGGGCCAAGTCATAGCCTTCGTT
>CAJQSI010000106.1 GCA_905612515.1 uncultured Opitutales bacterium
GTACTCCTTGAAAACGGGGCCGATGTAAATGCACGCACCGACGAGGGCGAAACCCCCGGCATGACCGCCTCCCTCCGTGGCGAAAAGGAAACCCTCGAAATTCTTCTCGCGCTCTCCGCCGATCCTCATGCCAAGGACGAGCACGGCACCAGCCTCGCCGAGCTCGCGGCCGCAGGCGGTCACAAACGAATCTTCGACATGCTCCGCCAAATCGGCGTTAAAGTGAATCATCCCCTCCATGTCGCCGCCGGCCTCGGCGACTTCAAGGCGGTCAAGGAATTCCTCGACAAGGGCGAGGACGTAAACGCCCGCGACGGATTCGGGGCCACCCCGCTCATCCTCGCCGCCGTCGCCGGCCGCGAGGACATGGTCGACTTCCTCCTCGAACGCAAGGCGGACCCCACCCTGCCGGCCAAAGACGGCTATTCCTTCATGCATGGAGCCGCCTTTTCAGGAAAAAAGTCCCTTATCCGCAAAGCCCTTTCCCTAGGTATGGAGATCAACGCCCGCTACGGACCCGACGGCATCACCCCCGTGGACGTAGCCAACGAGGATACCGATGCCGCCGCCTACATCCGCGCCCACGGCGGTCGCACCGGCTGGGAACTCGGGCGCCCCTGAGGCCCGAAGACAAGGCAACGCCACCCTTGTCATTGCAAGCCCGTAAGGGCATAGCAATCCAGTCGGGGTCGGTCTCCCCCAACGCTGTCATTGCGAGCCCCTCAGGGCGTGGCAATCCAGTCTGGATCGTGGCGCGGGATGCCCTAACGATGCGATGCGGCACCCCCTACGCGTCCGCTGGATTGCCGCGTCGCGACACTCCTCGCAATGACAAAGGCAGGACGGGAATGGGCGTTATTGTTCGTCACAGTTTAGGGACGTATCCCACACCCTTGTCATTGCGAGCCCCTCAGGGCGTGGCAATCCAGTCTGGATCGTGGCGCGGGATGCCCTACGCATTCGCTGGATCGCCGCGTCAGGACTTTGCCCTTCCTCGCGATGACAAAGTGAAAAGGCGAAGGATGCCCGAACGATGCGATGGGATGCCCCATGGTTCCGCTGGATTGCCGCGTCGCTACACTCCTCGCAATGACAAGACAGGAAGTGCCCTCCCCGACTTCGCGGGATAGGCGAGACGTCACCTCCTTCTTAAAAACTACCTTTCTCAGCGCATTGGTCATAAAAGACCTTGCGTAGGGTCTGTAATATATAATGATGGAAAGCGCATCTTTTCCAGAGTTTTGGCTAATATACATATAAACGTCTGCGCGCCTCTGTAAAATTTATAAGAACTTTTATTCCATACAGTACGATGAAAACTAAAAGCATCCGTAAACTATACTCGGTAATCCTAATCGCATGTCTCGGCCTAGGCGTTCTGCCGCCGGGGCTGCATGCTCAGCGAGGCCCGCAGGACAGTTGGTACCTCGACAAGGAGGTTCCCCTGCCCGACATGCCGGGGTTGAACAGCCCGGTCGGCTTGGACTTCGCCCCCAACGGCGACGCCTACGTCGTGGACATCGGGAACGACCGGGTCAGCGTGTGGGACGCCAACGGCAGCTTTCTTCGAGGCTGGGGCAAAGCCGGCTCGGGCGACGGACAGTTCAGCAATCCTCAAGGCATCGCAGTGACCGCGGGCGAGGTGTACGTAACGGATGACGCAAACCACCGCGTGCAGGTGTTCGACTTGCAGGGGAATTTCCTGCGCAAATGGGGTAGCTCGGGTACCGGCGACGGCAAGTTCAAAAGACCATTCGGCGTCACCGTGGACGTGGTCGACGCGAACCTCACCGAAGTCTACGTAACGGAATGGGACAACCACCGAATACAGGTCTTCGACGCCAACGGGACCTTCCGTCGAAAATTCGGGAACTCGACGCTCAACCACCAACCGATCGACGTCAAGATCGGTCCCGACGGGCTGGTCTACGTCTCCTCCAAGGGCAAAAACAGGATCAAGGTCTTTCAAAAGGACGGAACCTACCTGCGGGAATTCAATCCCACCTATTACCCCTATGCCATGGATTTCCTGGGGAATCGTTTGGTCGTGGCCAATAGTGCTCATCACAGGGTAAGGATCTTCGAAACCAACGGCACCCTCGTCACCACAATCGGGTCGGGCGTGGAGAGTTCGGACGTCGGCCACTTCGACCACAACTACGGCGTTGCGGTGGATGCCTCGGGTGACCTCCACGTCGCCTGCCGGGACAATCACCGCATACAGGTCTTCGACGCCAACGGCACCTACAAGCGAACCTACGGTTCCTACGGTACAGCTGCCGTGAGCACCAACGACGTCGTCCACACGCCCGAGAACACCTTCATCTACACCGACGATGCCGGAGACACCGTTTTCGAGACCGACGAGAACGGCACCTTTCTCCGCACCCTTGCCAAGAAGGGCGCGGGGGACGGGCAGGTGGAAAACCCATACGGTCTGGATCTCGGCCCGGACGGCAGGGTCTACGTTTCGCATACAGGTCTTCGAGAGAAACGGCACCCTCGCCCGGACCTTCGGGAGCGAGGGCTCGAGCAACGGCAAGTTCAACCAGCCTTGGGGAATCGCGGTTTCGCAGGCGGGCGAGGTCTACGTGGCGGATACTGAAAACCATCGAATACAGGTCTTTGACTTGAACGGCACCTTCCGCAGGAAGTGGGGAACCCAAGGCAACCTGGATGGACAAATGAACCGTCCACATGGGCTGGACCTGGACGACGACGGCAGCGTGGTGGTGGCGGACTACAACAACAACCGGGCGGTGGTCTTCGACGCCAACGGAACCTTCCTCAGGAAGTGGACCATTCACTCCAAGGCTCATCAAGTGACCACGCTCAACAACGGACTCATCCTATTCGGCGGCGGTGGAAATACGGATACTCGACTTCGGCTTTATGAAAAGGATGGTAGTTACGTAAAGGAATGGAATCCCGGCTCCGGTGGTCCCTCTCCAGTCGCCTGCCTGCCGGACGGCACGCTGGTCCTGGCCCACCGGGGGAAGGACACTCTGCAGTTCTACCGTCCCACCTACCGCACCGTTCGCCCCAAGCAATCCAAGGAAATCCCCTTTCCCGAGGTCATTTCCGTGGCCCAGCGCGAGGGAACCGATTACCTGGACCTCACCTACCGCATAAACGACGCAGACAGCCCCCACGTGAAGGCCGCCCTGCTCGCCTTCGTGGACGGGGGCACCTCCCTCTCCAAGGTCATCGTGCCCAAGACCTTCGTCGGCGACGTGACGGGCAAGCTGGACGACAATGTCTCCACCGGGCAAACCCATACCGTGACCTGGAACGCGGGGGCGGACTGGAACGTCGGCTTCGGCGAGCTGGAAGTGGCGGTGCTGGCCCAGGACGACCGAGACCTGCTCAACCTCCACTTCCTCACTCTGCCCGCCACGGACGCCAACTCCACCCAGCTCAAGATCAGCCGATCCCCCATCACCGAAGATGATTTGCTCAAGATCTGGTACTGGCTGATCGCCAGCGGGCATTCGGGCATAGAGTTCACGGGCGGAGTGGTTCACCAGCCCGAAACCGCAGCGCCTGCCGGCTTCTCCCCCGCAAGCGTTCCCGGGCTCAAGCTCTGGCTGGACGCCAACGACGTCGACGGCGACGGACAAGCCGATTCCATCGCCAACGATTCAAACGTAACCGTCTGGACGGACAAGGCGGGAGGCGACCACAACGGCACCCAATCGACCGAGTCCAAAAAACCGACCTACAAGACCAATTCCCTGAACGGCAAGCCCGCCCTGTTCTTCGATTCCTCCGACGACACCTTGGCGACCAGCCTCACCCTTGTCCGCCCCTACACCGTCGTCGTCCTGTTCAACAGCATCGCCGGATATACTGGTGAACGACAAGCAATTGCAGGCAGCAGCCAATGGTTCATCGGCCCTTGGGGAAGTAAAATTGGTCATCATCCCGTTGGCTGGGCATCCAATACGTTAACTTGGGAAAGCGACCGGTACTACCTGGCGATAGCGGTGAACGACGGAAGCAAATCCACCTTTTACGTGGATGGCACGGATTACACTCAAGATTCATCACGTATCGGCAATCCGAATATAATTCACCTCGGCAAGGGAGGGCACTATAATAAACCATTGAACGGCCATATCGCCGAAGTCCTAGTTTGGGACGAAGCCTTATCCGACGCAAACAGAGACAACGTCGGCAAGTACCTTTCCGAGAAATGGGACGCTGCTTACAGCTCCACTCCTTACGCGTTGAGTTCCTCCACCACCGACTTGGGTCGGGCCTACCTGCTGGACCTGATGAGCCTGCGGGAGGCGACCGCGGAGGAGGTGACCCGGGCGAAGGAGGGAGCCACCCCGGGCACGACCAACCAGTTTACCCCGACCTTCAAGGTGGGCCCGGGCGAACGCCCCGTGAAGGTGAACGAGTACGGGTTCGACACGGGGGCGACCTCCGGCTTCTGGGTGGTGCCGACACAATAAAGAAGAGAAGCGAAGTTTGAAGTTTCAATATTGAAGAAATCGGGAAGTGAGGACGCCACCCAAATCCAGGCAACCTAGCCGCATTCCTTCGAATGCGGACCGCCTTGTGTCTTGGCTTGGCTCATCGACTTCCGGCCTCCTGCCATCCCGAGTAGCTCTTTCTCTCCTGTCATTGCGAGGAGCGCAGCGACGCGGCAATCCGGCAAAGCCCGAAACACCTGCGCCCACCGACTGGATTGCCACGGCAAGACCTTTGG
>CAJQSI010000107.1 GCA_905612515.1 uncultured Opitutales bacterium
CTCCAACGGTGGCGGAAGCTCGGCCTCGATTGCGGTGCCCGAGAACCAAACTTCGGTGACTACCTTCGTGTCCACGGACGTAGACGGCGACGTCTTGAGCTACTTCATATCGGGCGGGGCTGACCAAGCTCGCTTCTCGATCAGCGTGGCTACGGGCGAACTGACCTTTGTTTCCGCCCCCGACTTCGAGAACCCGACGGATGCGGGCGGCAACAACGTATACGAGGTGACGGTAGCGGCGTTCGACGGTTCCTTGACCGACAGCCAAGACCTTTTCGTTACGGTTACGGACATCGTGGAAGCAAAGCCCGTGAACACCCCGCCGGTGATACTTCAAGGCGATGCGGTCACGGTGACGATGTCGGAGGACGGATTCCCCGACCCCTGGCGTTCTCCCCCTATTTCGGCTGCGGATGCGGACGGCGATGCGTTGACCTGGAGCTTGTCGGCGGCTCCTCTGCACGGCTCGGCCACGGTGAGCGGAACGGGGACGAGCCCCACCTTTCTTTATTACGCCCCGCGGGCGAACTATCATGGAACGGATAGCTTCGGAGTTCGGGTGAGCGACGGCAACGGCACCGATGTCATCATCGTGAACGTGATCGTGAACGGAGTGAACGACGCCCCGGTCATCATCTCCGGCGGCGGGGCTTACTCCACGACAATTACGGTACCCGAAAACCAGACGGCGGTGACCACCCTGCAGGCGACGGATGCCGACGGTGATGGCTTGATTTACCTTCCGGCGGGTGGCGCGGACCGGGCCAAGTTCGACCTGAATTCCACCACGGGGGTTCTTACCTTCAGGGATGCCCCGGACTTCGAGGCTCCCTCCGATGCGGACGGAGACAACGAATACGAGCTGACGGTCTCGGCTTCCGACGGGCAGACTCAAGACGTTCAAGTGATTCTGGTGCGGGTTGCGGACGTTTTCGATCCGCCGACCAACAATCCGCCCGTCATCGCGGAAGGAGACTCGGTCACGGTAACGATGAGCGAGGACGGCCAACCGATCCCCTGGCGAGCTCCGACCATAACCGCTACGGACGTCGAGGGAGCAGTCTTGACCTGGAGCCTGTCGGCGGCTCCGGCCAACGGTACGGCCATAGTGAGCGGTACGGGGGCAAGCACCGCGATTTTCCATTACCAGCCGCCGGCAAACTTTTCGGGGACCGACGTATTTCGGGTATCGGTGAGCGATGGCGAAAAGACCGATGAGGTGGAGGTGAGAGTAGTCGTGGAGGGTGCCAACGACGCCCCCGTCATAGCGCAAGCTTCTCCCGTCGTAGTAACCATGAGCGAGGACGGCGCGCCCATTCCCTGGCAGGCGCCTGATCTTTCGGCGACGGATGGCGATGGCGACGTGCTGTACTGGAGTCTTGCCGCCTTGCCTGGGCGTGGGTCGGCGACGGTGAGCGGGGTGGGCGCAAGTCCGGCGGTGCTTCATTACGCCCCGCAGGCGAACTTTTCCGGAATCGAAGTCTTTACCGTAACCGTGAGCGACGGCAACTTGACGGACCAAGTGGTGGTGCTGGTAGAAGTGGCGGGCGTGAACGACGTCCCCGTGATTACTTCGGGCGGCGACGGCGATGCGACCGCAATCACGGTATCGGAAAACCAAATTGCCGTGACCACGGTGCGGTCGGACGATCCCGACGGAGACGTATTGACCTATGCCTTGATTGGCGGAGCGGACCGAGCGAAATTCGGAATCGATCCCGCTACCGGCTTGCTTTCCTTCCTCGCAGGGCCCGACTTCGAGCAACCGACCGATGCCGGCGGGGACAACGTCTACGAGGTGATGGCAAGCGTATCGGACGGGCAGGCCATGGACCTTCAGAGCCTAAGCGTACGGGTGATTGACATAGTTGACGAATCGACGGCGAACTCGCCGCCCGTGATCACCTCGAACGGCGGTGGGAACGTAGCTACCATATCCGTAGCGGAGAACAACGCCTCGGTTACGGTCGTCACGGCCACGGATGCCGACGGGGACGCATTGAGCTACTTCCTGACGGGAGGCGCGGACCAAGCGAAGTTCATTCTGGGAATAACCACAGGGGTTTTGACCTTTGGAGAACCCCCGAATTACGAGAATCCCACGGACCGAAACTCGGACAATGCCTACGAGTTGGTGGTGACCGTATTCGACGGCAAGATTTTCGACTCGCAGGAGATCCGAGTGGAAGTGACCAACCTGAACGAGCCTCCCGTGGTTACTTTGCTCGGAGACGCCAACGTAACCCACGAGGCGGGTTTTTCCTATGAGGATGCGGAAGCCGTTTGGACGGACGACGAAGACGGTTCGGGACAACTGACTTCCGACCTCGTCCCTAACGTCTTTGCTCCGGGAACTTACTTGACGACCTACCGTTACGTGGACACCTCGGGGCTTTCCGCCGAGGTGACTCGAATGGTAAGGGTGGCGGACACCCTGCCGCCGGTGATTTCCCATTCCGACGACATGCCAGTGGCCTACTTCGACAACATGGACAATTCGGAAAACCTGTTGAACTCCACTTGGCTGAGCTTCGACGAGGGAAAACCTCCCGCCGACTTGAAAGCCATCTGGACCGATGCCCTGGACGGAACCGGAAAAGTGGAGGGCAACGGAACCTTGACCTGGTACCACCTTACTTCCGGCTCGATAGCACCCTTGCTTGCTCCCGTTGACACGGGTCTCCTGCAGGCAGGAAAGTATTTCGTGATTTTCGACGTTACCGACAACGCGGGGAACGCGGCTCGCTCGGTGGTTAGAATGATCAAGGTGCTGGACGTGGAAGCTCCCCAAGTGTTTTTGAACGGAGAAACCGAAGTGACGCATGCGGCGGGCGTGCCTTATGAGGACCCGAAGGCCAGCTGGACCGACAACGCGGATGGTTCGGGCATTCTGGAAGGCGAAGGGACCGTGGTTTGGCACGCACCGGGAACTTACGTCCTGAACTACCGGTACGTGGACAAGGCGGGCAACGCCTCGCCCGTGGTCGTTCGCACGGTGGTCGTGCTGGAAAGGGAGAACCAACCCCCCGTATTCACCTCGTTCGACGGTAATGCCACCGGCTACGCCTTGACCCCGGAGGGCTGGCGTTTCAGCCGCACCTTCACGGCCACGGACCCGGATGTGGAGGTTTTGGTCTATTCCATCTCGGGAGGGGCTGACGCGGGCGAGTTCTCCATAAACGTAGCCACGGGCGAACTAAGAATGATCGGGTTTCCCGATTTCGAGAACCCTCGAGACTTCGAGGGAGACAACCAATACGAGGTCACCATCACGGTGACCGACGTACGCGGAGGAACCGATGTTCAGACCTTGCTGGCCACGGTTAAGAACGATCCCGTGGACGATCCGCCTCCCACGGGCGATGTGACGGTTACGGTACTCGATCCAAGAGGCAATCCCGCGAAGGGGGCCGAGTTAGTGGTTCGCACGGGAGATCTGTTCAAGTGGTTGGAGGCGAAGGCCGGGGACGACGGAACTCATGCTTTTTCGGGACTGTCTCCTGGCGAGTGGGTGTTTACTGCCTTTCCTGCGGAAGACGACGCCAATTTCACGGTAGCCCGGGAATCCTTGCCTGTTTCGGTGACAGTGACTTCCGGAACCGCGGAAACTGCCGAACTTCGCTTACGCTCGGTGAACGTAAAAGGTCGTGTGGTTTTTCGCGGGAAGTCTGAACTCGAACCGGTCGAACAGGCAAAAGTCTGGGCTTTTCTCGACGAGGACTTCGATGGAATAGCCGACCGAGCCGATGGTGGCAGCGAGGGCATTATGGATACTGATGCTCGCGGCTTTTTCTCTTTCATGCTTCCGCCCGGCAATTACGCGCTTCACGTGGAGCCGCCCGTTGGTTACCCGAAGCCTCATCTGCCCACTCGATTCCAAATCTATATTTCGGCTTTCCAGCCAGAGCCCGTGGATTTGGAAATCGTTCTTTCGGAAACCCTGCATACGGTGGTGGGCTTTGTGAGAGACCAGTTCGGACAACCCGTGAACGACGCCCGGGTAGTGTTTCTGGGCAATTCGGAAAAGGGCTGGAAAGCGGAGGACACGGGGGAGAACGGAACCTTTTTCACCGAATTGCCGACTGGTTCGTGGGAAGTTATGGTGATGCCTCAATCCTCTTCCACTGCCGACTGGGACGGCGAAGGCGCCTATCACATATTGAATTTGTCCGAAACGGATCAATCCTCCGGGGCTACGCTGGATCTTAGGGTCGAAAGGCGAGCGAACAGAGGGAAGATTGTCGGGCGGGTGATTATGCCGGACGGTTCCTCGGATTGGGGGAATTATGCAAGCGAGGTGTTCGTGGAGGTGTTCGATTCCGAATCGATTGCCGATTGGGTGGAGGTCGACGCCAACGGATCCTTCGAGTTGACGATCGATCCCGGTTCCTACCAAGTGAAGGTGGGAGCAAGCAGCGTCTTGGGTTACGCCCCTCCCGAACCTAGGGTGGCCAACGTTTCGGAAGGGGGCATCTATGACTTGGGAGACGTTCGACTATTGGAGCGTTCCGCCGTGATTCACGGAAATCTTGCCGACGATGACGGAAAGGCCCTGCCGAATTTCTTCGTCTATGCCGTAAACGAGAGCGGAAGGATGGTGTCCGGGCAAACGGATGCTGCGGGAAACTTCAAGCTGTCGGTCATGCCGGGGAATTGGAGCGTTGCCTACGACGTCCCCATGCCCCTGAACGGAAGTCCTTCTCCCTACATGGCGGGTGAACCCGAGGATGTTTATCTGGAATCCAATCAAACCGTCGCTGTCTCTCTGGTTGTGAGCAAGGCGACCCGACTGTTGAAGGGGACTCTGGTTACGCCCGACGGGAAGTTGGTAACAGGTCTCAAGACTTGGGTGTACGGTCGCAGCGCCTCCGCGGAAGCCGGCGAGTATGGCTTTGTGGCGGAGGCTTTTGTCGATGGTCTCGGGCGTTTCGAGATTCGGCTGCCGGATGGAGAGTTTCTGGTGGGGACTTGGTTGCCCGATTCCGCGGACTATTCCATGAAAAACGAGACTCGCGTGGGAATCGATGACTCGGAAGTGAAAATTGTCCTGCATCCGCATGACGCCAAGGTGACGGGTAGGTTTACCTTTGATGGCGCTCCGATTACTGCGAATGGATTTTATGCCCAGATATTCGCGTTCAGCTTATCCGATCCCGACTCGTTCAAGTCGGCCGCAATGGCTCCCGACGCCACTTTCGAGCTGCAGTTAGAACAAGGTGTCTGGCAGCTCGGGTATCACGTGTTCAACCAGGCGGGTTTGCCAAGTCCCGTGGAGAAAATGGGTGGCCCGTTCGAGGTCAACGCCACCATCGAAGGAGAGGTGGACGTCGTCTTCCCACTAAAGAAAGTCGAGGGTGTCCTGAGGGTGCAAGTGCTGGATGATTCCAATAACACGGTAACGGAAGGCATACTTCCTTGGGCCCGGCAAACGAGTGGGCGAGGGGCCTATAACCTGAAAATCCCCCAGACAGGAAACTTTTTTCAAGCGCCCGTACCGCTCCATACCTCTTTCAGCATCGGGGCAGACTTAACTTCGGAACTGAAGGAACAAGGATATTTCGCAACTGTGATCAAGGGAGTGAGATTGAGGAAGCCGGACGAGATCGGAATCGTGACTCTCAGGCTGGTGGCTCCGACTCCCGATTCGTTTGTCGCCGGCAGGGTACTGGACGATAAAGGCGAACCGCTGAAAGGCGCTCTGGTGTGGGGTTGGTCGGAGAATGGTCAGACCGTGGAGGGAAGTTCCGACGTCTGGGGTGACTTTCGCTTGGACGTCGAGGGCGGGGACGTCTGGCATATTGGCGCCGACTACCTGAACCACTTCCAACAGGACAACACGGTCCACCCCGTGCCATTGGAAGTCGAGAAAGAGGAAGTTGTCGACCTGAGGTCGATTCCCTCGAAGGATGATTTGCGCTTGCAGTTGCGTCCCGTGGGTCTTCAGCAAATGCAAAACGTAAAGTCGGAAAGTTTCGATCCCGCCAAGGACTTCACGAAAACGTTGAAGGACGGAACCAAGATCTTTATTCCCGCCGATTCTTTCCAGAGAATGATTCCCCATAGATCGGGGGTTGGAAAGACCCAGGTGAAAAAAGTATGGGTTACGGTCGTTCCATTTACTTCCGGGATACCAAGGAAACTAAACAACAGGCCACTGAACTACGGTTACGACATAACCTTCAAAGACTCGAACAATCGCGAACTGGGAATGACGGGCCAAGCCCAGATCAGCATTCCTTTTACCCAAGCCGACTTGGAGGCCAACCAAGCGTCGGCCTCGGACTTGACCCTTTCCTACTACTACGCCTCCACGGATTCCTGGCAACCCGTCCCCGCCACTGTTTCCAACGGTTACCTGCATGCTTGGGTGGATCATTTCTCCAAGTGGGCGATCACGGTGGCACCGCCCGAGCTTAGACCTTCCACGGTACCGAACGTAATGTCCAAGGGGTTGACCGAGAAAAAATTCGGCGAAAGATGGTTCGAGTCGAGTTGGCTCGGCACCTTCCATGACGCGGGTAGCGGTTGGATATACCATGGCGACCACGGCTGGCTGTATTCGGCGGGTGATGGAGCCGGAAACTACTGGCTATACCACGCCAATCTTGGTTGGCTCTGGACGGGACCGAACTTCTACGGCAATGCCCAAGGGCATCGTTTCCTGTTCTCCCAGTCATTGGACTCGTGGCTCTTCTTTGATTCGGATGCCAAGAACTTCTTCGTCTACAAGGATTCGTCCCGCATGAATCACGCAGGCCCTGTTTTAGAATGATTTGTAGGTAGGGTATAAAG
>CAJQSI010000108.1 GCA_905612515.1 uncultured Opitutales bacterium
CAAAGAGGGCACATTCTAATGGACGACATATCAGAACGAACTTTTAAACTTATGAAAGGCGGTGAGACCAGTTGAAGATACCAATTTGCGAGTGTTCGAAATACATCTTGAGTTATATTTAGAACGGAAGGAAGAACTAGCCTTGTACAAGGCGATAAATCGAGTGATGTCCTTACTCTTGGAAAAAACGAGAGGGAATTTGAAAAATCTATAGGGGCTGCAGTTCGGATAATTGTTGGATTCAATTAAAACCACAGGAAGACCATTGATGGATATGTCCACAGATGCTCCTGTTGAGCCACAAAAAAATAAAAGAGGAAGATTTCTTTTAATGAAAGCATCTAGAGGAATAGTATCACTGTCAATACGCACATTAGATCTTTTAGAAAGAACGGTTTTAAGTTGATTTCTAACTTTCTGAATAGTTGCAGGATGTGGCCGAATTATTATAGGCTTATCGTAAAATTCAAGAGCGGAAAGAATTGTAACAAGCATACTTACTGGATTGTGCATCTCTCCCAGTATAACAATAGGTGAGGAATCACTAGCAGAATAATGGAAGTTTGAAATCTCAGAAATTCGAGAAGCTCCGATTGTTTCAGATATATTTGATGGTGGTAGTATTTCAGAAAATCTGGATGCACTGAAATTACCTTCGCAAAATATCTTGGATGGCAAAAAAAGATTCCTCTCATGTTTATGCTTGGAGATCACGTGGATAGGAACTTTTGTCCGCCAAGAATGTGCGGGACCGCCAGCAGAATGTTCATGTCCATAAACACTTATCATATTACGGTTACAACCCAATTTTGAAAGAGCGAAGTTTTGTTCTGAAAAGGGACTAATCGTTGAAAACGGCTGTTTTGATTCTAAGCCCAACACTTTTGACTGCGTCATACTTGACAATGTTCTCGAACATGTTCCGGTTCCTATTCAACTAATGCGAGAGATTCATGGCTCTCTTAAAAGCAACGGGAAGGTTTTAATCGTAGTTCCCAATGCCAAAGATCTTAGAAAATTCAACCGTAAATGGAAAAATAAACATTTGTTTATCCCTGCTCATATCAACTATTTTACTTACAGGTCTTTGGCACAACTTGCCCTTAAGACAGGTTATGATTGCGTGAGCTTTAAAGTTAAATTTAAGCTTAAGAAAAGCATTTTATTCAACCTCATCAAAATGTGTTGGAAATTTAATTTTTTTCCGACGGGCTTGTATGTTGTCTTTGAGAAAAAATAAGAAGCTCCGACATTGAGGATCTCCGTACTCATGGCAACCTGTGCATCTGATGATTGCGACCAATTGCAGGAAGCTCTGCTGAGCGTTTATGATCAGCAAGATATGAAACCTCATGAAATTATTGTTGTTAAGGATGGTCCGGTGGATGATCAAATATCCTCGGTCTTAAAGGAATGGCATGAAAAACTTCCAGAAGTGCTAAAGGTACTTGCTTTGCCTCGTCGATCAGGATTGGCGGAGGCCTTGAATCTTGGTTTGCAATCCTGTTCCGGTGAATTCATAGCCAGAATGGATTCCGACGACATCAGTTATGCCGATCGCTTTCTAAAGCAGTCCAAATATTTAAGAGAGAATCCAGACGTTTCAGTTTGTGGTTCTTACGTAAAGCTTTACACGAACAACTTGCAAAACTCTCTAGGAATCCGGCATGTTCCTGCCTCGAACGATGACATCGTGAATTTTGCCAAATGGAGATGTCCAATGAACCATCCAAGCGTGATGTACAGGAGGTCAATTTTTAAGAAGATTTTAGGATATCCCGTAAATGCCAAAGCACAGGATTATGCTTTATGGGCAAAATTAATTCTATCTGGCTATAAATTTGGAAATATTCCCGAAGCGCTAGTTAAGATGAGAATGGGAAAGAACCCCTTCCAGAAAAGGGGATTCAAGCAATTCATTGACGAGTTGAAAATACTAAGATACCAAAGGAAGATTGGTTTTTTGAACGATTATGAGTACTGCAGAAATGTTTTGGTTAGGCTTGTCGCCAGAAGCATTCCTGAAAAATTAAGACAGTTGGTTTATAGTTATTCTGACAAAAAAGTAAGATTTGGCCTACGAGGTTTTAAAAAATGACCGATTATAATAATCCCCTTTCTTCGAAATCTTTCTCACTCCCAGAGTCCTTGGATGACAAAAATCAAATAGATGATTTCGTATCAAGGAACTCATCAAGGAAAATTGTTGTGGTTCAGGGTTTAGGATTCGTTGGAGCTGTGATGTCGCTTGTTTGCGCCAATACTCGAAATGGTGATTATGCTGTGATTGGAGTCGATTTGGCTACCAAAGAGAGTTTTTGGAAGATTAAATCAATCAATGAGGGATCTTTTCCCTTGGTGGCCGAAGATCCAAAAATTGAGCAATTTTTCAAGAACACCATTGAAAAAGGTAATTTCTATGCGACTTATGATTCCTACGCGTATTCGTTAGCTGATGTTGTTGTTGTCGATGTCAACTTGGATGTTCAGAAATTTTCATCTGAAAACAATGCTTTAGAAGATTTCGATGTGGACCTGGGTGGGTTTAAGAAGGCTATTGCAGTTATTGGGGAAAATTGTAAGAAAGATGTCACGGTTTTGGTGGAAACAACAGTTCCTCCCGGGACATGCATCAATGTTGTTCAACCAATTCTGATAGATGAGCTTCGCAGAAGAAATCTTTCCGACGATATGATTAAAATTGGTCACTCCTACGAGCGGGTTATGCCGGGACCTGACTACATTGATTCGATTCGTTGCTATCCGCGTGTTTATTCGGGTGTGAATACAGCAAGCGCGGATGCAGTTGAAGAATTTCTTAAAACCATCATCGACACTTCATCATGTGAATTAACGCGACTTGAGCATACGAATGCTACCGAGATGGCCAAAGTTTTGGAAAATGCGTATCGGGCAACAAATATTGCCTTTGTCGTTGAGTGGTCGAGATTTGCGGAGGAAGCGGAAGTCGATTTGTATGAAATCATCAATGCCATTCGCGTTCGCAAAACTCACTCTAATTTGATGTTTCCAAATATTGGAGTTGGCGGGTATTGCCTAACTAAGGATCCTTTGCTTGCAAGCTGGGCCAGAAAAACATTTTTTGGTGCGGATTCTGATTTGGAGATGAGCATTAAGAGTGTTTCCACTAATGATCAGATGCCAGTCTATGCCTATGAAAGACTTAAGGAGGTTTTCGGGAGTTTGCATGGAACCCATGTCGCTTTTTTAGGAGTATCTTACCGAGGCGATGTTGGTGATACGCGCTTTACTCCTGTGGAATCACTAGTGAATTTAGTGAAATCAGATGGAGCGAAAGTAAAGTTGCATGATCCTTACGTATCATATTGGCAAGAGCTTTCATGTGAAGTTGAATCTGATATCAATAAGGTACTGGTTCCTGAACCAAGTTTAGTTATTATATCTACGGCGCACAGCGTTTATAAAAAAGAAGCATTTATTGATAAAATTGCATCTGTTTCGGCTTCGAAAGTTTACGACGCTGTTGGCTTGTTAACAAATGAACAGATTCAAAAATTACAATCAAAGCACAGAGTTTCCGTGCTTGGGCGCGGAGATATATCTTAAGTAAATTTGCAAATGAAGGAAGTACTAGTTTTAGGTGGCGGTGGATTTATTGGAAGAAACATTGTTGAATATCTAGTAAACCGAAAAGACTGTCATGTGACAGCTGCAGATATTCGCGAAGCGTCCAATTGGTCAATGATTGCTGCTGATTCGAAAAAATCACTATACTTCAAACCTGTCCTAGATGATTTTGCAGAGAAAAGTGCTTTTGAGAAGTTGGACCGACAATTTGACGAAGTGTACATGTTGGCTGCTATTGTCGGGGTCAACCGAACGTTAAGAGATCCAGCTGAGGTTATTAGGGTAAATACTCAATTAACAATGAACGTCTTGGATTGGGTCGCTAAAAAACCTGTGAAACGAATCCTCTTTTCTTCATCTAGCGAAAATTATGCTGCTACTACTGACCTGTTTGATGCTGATGTTCCTACTTCTGAATCAATTCCGCTATGCGTTGGTGATGTAACGCATCCGCGTTGGACTTATGCGATTACCAAAATGCATGGGGAGTTGGCTTTCATTCATTCAGCTAAAGCTTTAAACTATAAGCCAACGATTGTACGATATCAAAACATAATTGGGCCTGAGATGGGTTTCGGGCATGCAATTCCGCATATAGTTGAAAGGTTCTCGAAGGAAAACGGATCGCCATTTAAGATTTATGGGCATGACCAGACAAGAGCCTTTTGCTATATTGACGATGCCGTGAGAGGAACGGTCGGAGCAATGGAAAGCGATAATGCTAGGGGGCAGATTTATCACATAGGAAATCGTGAAGAAATCACCATGGAACAACTGACAACTTACATTGGCGGTTTAATGGATTATTCTGGAAAATATGAACCAGCCGATACTTATCCAGGTTCTGTCGGTAGACGTTGTCCAAATATAGATAAGGCCGTGAATGATTTTGGCTACTCACCAAAAAATGACTGGAAGGAGGCTGTTAGGCTGACAACCGAATGGTATCAAGAATTTTTCACTTCCGGCAGGATACCCGAATCAGGCGGGTTTGAACCACCCGAGAAAATTTTGGCAAGCATGACGAAATAATGCAGAGAACACTAGACGTTGTATTTAGTTTTTCGGCACTTGTATTGCTATCCCCTTTCCTGCTACCAGTAATTATTATCCTAAGATTTACTGGTGAAGGTGAGGTATTCTATGTGCAGAAGCGTGTAGGTAGGGGAGGGCATGAATTTGGATTACTAAAGTTTGCGACCATGCTTAAGGATAGTCCAAGCATTGGGTCTGGCGAAATTACCGTTAGCGATGACCCTCGTGTACTTCCATTTGGCAAATTCTTAAGGAAATCAAAATTAAACGAGCTTCCTCAAATTTGGAATATTCTTGTCGGGCACATGAGCATTGTAGGGCCACGTCCTATGGTACCTAATACTTATGCCAATTATCCTGAGCCTGCACAGCAAAAATTGAATACCGTTCGGCCCGGATTGACGGGGATCGGATCAATTGTTTTTCGTGATGAAGAAAGATTTTTAATCGATCGTGAAAATCCCACCCAATTTTACAATAATCATATAATTCCGTACAAAAGCGATATCGAGATTTGGTATGTGAAAAACCATTCACTATGTTTTTATTGCAAAATTATTTTTATTACAGCTTGGGTAGTTCTTTTTCCAAATTCGAAGCTGGTCAACAAGCTTTTTGCGCATTTGCCCCAAATGCCCGAAGAGCTTTTATTATCTTGCACCGTCCAGTCTTAAAATAGCCTAAGGTTTTGCTGATTCCACCCATTCGACTGCTTTATCGTGGACTGGATGATGCGTTGGGTCCCTTGAGGGAAGACCTTACAGCTTTTTTGCTCAGACCAGCGGTTGATCAATTGCATTACTTGAAGGCAACCCGGGGTGCCAAAACCCCTGATTTCTTGATTCGACACAAGGGAGAAAAAATTGTTTTGGAAGTTGGAGGAGCTAAAAAAGGCAGAACACAATTCAAGGGGATTGTCGCGGATCGAAAGATCGTATTATCCGATGCCGCTCGCATTTCCGAAAATCGGTTACCTCTACATTGTTTGGGATTTTTAAAGGGGATCGACACCGTGGTTCATCGAGATGGTGATCCCCTTTGATGCCCTATGGAAGGAATAGATCGGGAATGCGCAATTTTATCTTCATGAAACAAACTCCAAAAGAGTCGAAATATAAACCCAACCAAGTCGCAAAGTTGTGATGGAAGAAAACCTATATAGAAATGAGCGATGACAAGGAGGACTGGTCGGATTGGGAAGGGGTTGCCGGTGATGGAGTGTCTAGCGATCCATCATGTTCCTACTTGAATGCAGTCTCTGAAACTATGGAGGAATGGCATTCGAAGGAAGACCAAGATACTTGGGAATCTCTTTAATCCTGCCCAGTAAGGTCCAACTACCTTTTTTCTTTAGTGTCCTAGTAAGAAGATTCTAATGAACTGTGCCACTAATGTCTATTCTTGAGTATGCTTCCCATTCGTTCCTCGCGTGCCTTGCAAGGTGTTTCATCTGAGGCTTTTCCTCCAAACTCGGTGGAATCAGTTTCTGAATTGACGGATTCAATGTAATGTTATACATAACAATCTTTTAGTGACCCCTTCCATCTACAGTTTGTTCGTTTTGGGTGCCCTTTTTTGTTGCGTACTTACCCCTCTTGTTCGGCATTTTGCAACCAAGTACGGCTTTGTGGATTGCCCCCAGCGGGCTAGGAAGGTTCATAAGAATGCTGTCCCTCGACTCGGAGGCGCGGCCATACTCTTTTCTTTTCTTCTTGTTCTGTTTTTTGGAGGATTAACCGTGCCTGAGTTGAGGAACACCCTTTGGGGGAATTCTCATGTCGGTGGGGTTGTAGTGCTGGGTTCTCTTTCCATATTCGTGATAGGTGTGCTGGACGACCTCAGTCGTCTTTCCCCCAGGGTCAAGTTGTTGGGTGAGTTTGTTACTGCCGCTTTGGTCGTCTGGTTTGCAAAGCTTGGGTTTTACGATGTGCAGTTCCTTGGTTTCGGCGACTTGTCCATTCCCGAATGGATGGGTTTTGGGTTGGCTTGCTTGTGGATAGTGGGAATGGCCAATGCCGTTAATTTGATCGATGGTCTGGATGGTCTCGCTTCGGGAGTCACCCTTATGGGGTTAACGGCGATTGCATTGGTTGGCTATCTTGCCAGCATACCTCATGTTACTTGGATGGCGACCACTTTGATTGGATGTATTTTAGGCTTCCTTGTTTTCAATAGCCGCCCCGCGTCTATTTTTTTAGGTGATTGCGGTAGTCTTACGCTTGGATACTTGGCGGGGTGTTTGTCGCTCATGGGAAGTTTTCGTGGGGATGGTATGATCGACGGTCTCTTCCCTATTTTCGCCTTCTTCATACCTGTCGCCGATTGTGGTTTTGCCATCATTCGCCGAATGTTGCGTGGACGTTCACCATTTTCTCCGGACATGGAACATTTTCATCATCGCTTGATGACAAGGGGTTTGTCCCATGGCAAAGCTGTTCTGGCTTTGTGGGCGGCAGCCATGTGTTGTGCTTTTGTTGCGGTAGGAGCCGCCTTTGGCAGAGGGGATCAGTTGACCGCTTTGCTCGTTACCTTTGGCTTGGCTGGTTTTGTGCTCCTTCGCTATTTGGGTTATTTCCGATTCGATTTTTTCGGGAAAGGCTTGGTTTCTTTGGTGCAGGATCGTGAGACTGCTCGAGTTGCCGAGCAGGTCGTGAAAGAAGTGGAGGGCATGGTTGCTCTGGCTGATGATTTCGAGGATTTACCTCGTGCCATTGAGCGTGCTTCTGCTGCTCTTGGTTTTGCTGAGGTAAAGATGTCTTTTTTTCAGGAGGATGGCTTGATAGGGGTGTCATCTGATACATCCACTAGGCAAGTACGAGAAGTGATTCGTTGGACTGACTCGAAATATCCCGGCTATTTCCCGCGTGATCGTGCCTTTTCAGCCGAATTTCCTATTAGCGGACTTAGACATGTGTACGGTTCCGTAAATTATCAATTTCTCGATGGTCGGCAAAACCTTGAAGTGCATGATGAAATTTTACTCGAGCGCATTCATGACGCTATTTCATCCTTGGCCGGGCGTGTCCGTAGAACCGAAGTAAAAGCCTAAGCCCGATTGGTGGTTTGCCAATGGCTGAAATCCCTTTGATATTTATGTGTTTAACGCTCTATATTTTTGAGTATCTGTTAAGATGATAGTCGTTCTTCTCCCTGCGTACAACGAAGAGGAATCTCTTCCCGCACTTATGCCGAAACTGAGGATTGTTCTCGAGAGCATGGCCGAGGACTACAGGGTGCTAGTCTGCGATGATGGAAGCAGGGATCACACTGGGGAACAATTGCTTGCTTATGCAAAGGAAATGCCATTGGAGATACTCGATCATTCGATTAACCGCGGGTTGGGCGAAACTTCCCGAGATCTCTTTGAGCGAGCGTCCGAAATTGCAGAGAAGGACGATGCAATCATTCGACTGGACTGCGATGATACGCACGAACCAGAGTTCATCCCGACGCTCATCGAGAAGCTACGGAGTGGTTACGATGTTGTCATCGCCTCTCGTTTCGAACCAGGTGGTGGACAGATGGGTGTGAGCGGATACCGTGCCAGCATCAGTCGGGCCGCGAACCTGTTCATGAAGGTCTTTTTCCCCATATCAGGCCTCAAGGAATATTCTTGTGGGTTTCGTGCCTACAGGGCCGAGATTATTCAGGAGGCAATCGACTTTTATGGGAACAATTTCATCCAACTCAAGGGACTTGGTTTTACTTGTACGCTGGAGAAAATCGTAAAGCTAAAGATGATCGGAGCGAAATTCGGTGAAGTGCCCTTCATTCTTCGTTACGATCAAAAGCAAAGTGCAAGCAAGATGGTAACCAGTCTAACCACTTACGGTTATTTGACCATGGCTTTCCTCTATCACTGGCCTTGGGGCGGTTGGAGGACAGGCTACGCCAAACTTCGCAGAGGTAAAGTATCAAAACGGTAACTGCGGTACGCGATTTTTGGGAGAACAACCCCTTGTGGACGGGGGAAAGCAATTATGAAACAGGAACCCGCGATTTCTTCGAGGAACATGCTCGTGTCTACATCGAAGACTGTTTTGCCGGAGAGTTTGATGAAAAGACTATCCCGAGTGTTCCAACCGAGGCCAAGGTGTTGGACCTCGGTTGTGGTCCCGGTTTTTGGGTCATTCAGTTAATCCAGAGGAGAATCGGTAACCTCGTGGCTGCGGACTTAACCGAGAATGCATTGCAATTGGCCCGGAAGAGGGTCGAGGCCTATGGATGTGAAGGCGTCGAGTTTTCGCGTCAAAATGCGGAACAACTGACTTTCGCCTCCGAATCCTTTGATCACGTTAACTGTCAGGGCGTGATTCATCATACTCCCAATACTGTGGGGTGCGTGGCCGAGATCGGCAGAGTGACTAAGTCGGGTGGAACGGCTTGTATCTCCGTTTACTACAAGAATTTTTTTATCCGTAATTGGGGAATTCTGTCGTGGGTTGGGAAGATTGTTAATATGGTTGGCGGTGGATTGAAGGGGCGTGGTCGGGAAAGTATCTATGCTACTACTGACACCAACGAGATTGTTCGACTTTTCGATGGGGCTGAAAATCCAATCGGCAAAGCATATTCCAGAAAAGAGTTTGTCGCTATGCTTGAACCGCACTTCACCATTGAACGAACTTTCTTACACTTTTTCCCTGCCCGCAGTCTTCCCTTCCCTTTTCCCAAGATTTTGCACAGGTTGTTGGATCGAATTCTCGGTTTTATGATTTATGCATCCCTAATTAAGAAGTGAATAGCTTGGGCTTCGAGCATAAGTTCTATGCTGGTTTTCTACGAAGAGAAATAATTGGAGGAAATTTGCATACTTAACTAGAGCGATGTGTGGTATTTGTGGAATTCTGTCTAATCCCGAAAATCTCGGTGAACGGGAACGAGATGTTGTTGAGGAAATGAAGGCCAGAATTCTTCACCGGGGGCCGGATGGAGAAGGCCTTCATGTTAACGATTTCGCCGTTTTGGGGCACCGCAGGTTGGCCATTATCGACCTTGAGCACGGGCAACAACCCATGGCGACTTCCGACGGAAGATTCGTCTTGGTGTTCAATGGCGAGATCTACAACTATCTGGAGCTGCGTCGCGAGTTAATAGCTGAAGGAGTTCAGTTTCGCACTGAGTCTGACACTGAGGTTCTTCTGCAGTTACTGGTCAGGAAACGGGAGAAAGCTCTTGCCAAACTCAACGGCATGTTTGCCTTCGTCTTTCTCGAGGTCTCAACAGGCGAATGGCTCATGGCCAGAGATCAATTTGGCATTAAACCATTCTATTATGCGAACGCTCCTAGCGGTCACTTGCTCTTTGCCTCCGAAATTAAGGCACTTCTTGCGCATCCGGAGATGCAGGCGGAAGTCAATCCGGTGGGTCTCAACCATTACATGACTTTCCAGTTTTGCCTTAATGGGGAAACGTTATTTCGGAACATACATGCCCTTGAACCAGGACATTACCTTTTGGGTCGGCGTGGTTCAATAACAAGTAAGACTCGCTACTGGGATGCCGATTTCACCATCGATGAGGATTCGAATGAACGGACTTTTGTCGAGCGACTGAACCACTTGCTGGAAGACAGCGTTCGCCTGCAGTTGCGAAGTGACGTTCCACTTGGATGTCACCTTTCAGGTGGGTTGGACTCAAGTACAGTCACCTGTTTGGTTTCGCAATATATTGAGGAGCCCGTACAGACTTTCACCGGTAAGTTTGGCGAGGGTGCGAGATACGACGAATCTAACTATGCTCGAATGGTTGCGAACCATGTCGGCGCGGTTATGAACGAGGTGATGCCCACGGCACGAGATTTCGTCGAGTACCTGCCCCGCATCATACGGTCGTTGGACGAACCCGTGGCCGGTCCCGGAGTGTTTCCTCAATTCATGGTTAGCAAACTTGCCGCGGAACGCGTCAAGGTGGTTCTTGGCGGTCAGGGTGGAGACGAGATATTTGGTGGTTATGCCCGTTACCTTTTGGGCTATTTGGAACAGGCTCTCAAAGGTGCCATTTATGAAACGCAGGAGGAGGGCAAACACTTGGTCGGTTTGGATAGCATCATTCCCAACCTGCCTTTACTCAAAGACTACTCTCCTTTAATGAAAAGCTTTTGGCGTGAAGGTCTATTCGACGAAATGGACGCCCGCTATTTTCGGCTGATTGATCGCAGTCCCAACTTGGAAGGCATGCTCACTCCGGATGCCTTGGCGGGATTGAATCGCCAACGAACCTTTGAGGAATTTCGGGATTTGTTTAACCATCCGGAAACCAAGTCCTACATCAACAAGATGACACATTTTGACTTCAAGACTCTCTTGCCCGCACTCCTGCAGGTTGAGGATCGGGTCAGCATGGCGGTATCTCTGGAATCTCGCGTGCCTTTGCTCGATACGCGTATTATGGAACTCGTGGCGTCCGCTCCGCCTGCGATAAAGTTCGCTGGAGGCGAGACGAAGGCACTGCTTAAGAAGGCTGTGATGGGGAGCGTGCCCGATACAATTCTGCAGCGGAAGGACAAGATGGGATTCCCGGTGCCTTTGGGGGAGTGGATGGAGGGAGGTGTCGTTCGTGATTTCGTGAACGACGTTCTTCTCTCCCAAGCCAGCCTTGAGCGTGGTTTATACAAAAGGGAAGCCTTGGAGAAGATAACCAGTCGCCAAGGATTGGGTGGGCGCAGCTTCTGGGGAGCCTTGTGTTTGGAGTTGTGGCATCAGGCGTATGTCGACAAATCTGCGTGACTGTACTTGAACCCCAAAAGACTGCCAACGAAAGGTCTTCGCTTTTAAAAGCCTTGGATCGGTATTGGCCGAATGGTTCGGAAGCTGTGGCAACCCTTCCTATAGTGGCTTGGGAGATGCAACGGTCCGAGTCTCTGCCTCCAGCATGCGAATCGATCGCTTTGCCTGAATGGGCCGAAGAAATGTCGGTCGATGGCGGTTTGCTTATCCCGCGATGGGCTTTTCTTCTTGCGGAGGGAGAATGGGCTAAAGTGGATTGGTTTGCCGTCTGCTTTTGGTATCTCCACAATCTTGCAGAGAGGGCGTATGAGAATGCCAACGGTCCGATTCATTCCTATGCTTTTCGACTGAAAGGTTGGGACTCGCGCCTTTGGGAACGAGCGTGGGTCAATCGGATCGCCCTTTTCCTAAGACGATGGGCCGTCCGTGAGTCAGGTAAGGACGAAGACGAGCTCCTCGGTCCATTGCCCGAGACGGAGATTGTCCTTACCCACGACGTCGATGCCATCGAAAAGACTCTTGCGATTCGTCTCAAGCAAACGGCTTTTCACGGTTTTAATGCTATCCGTTTTCTTTGTTGTTTTCGTTTAGGCCAATCTTTCCAGCGGGTTTTTCGCGCTTTTCACTTTCTTCTATCTCGTGAAAACTATTGGTGTTTTGATCAAATCCTAGAACTGGAGAGAAAACACGGTGTAAAAAGCCGTTTTCACTTTTATGCCGGAAAAATTGCCTGTGGCCGCGGGTTGAAGAAGTGGTTGATGGATCCGGCCTACGACGTGCATGAAAAACGTCTCAGCGAGCAGATCGCCCAACTGCGAAAGAAAAAATGCGAGGTGGGATTGCATCAGTCCTTCGACGCATGGAGTGATCGTGACTACATGCGGGAGGAGAAGCGTAATTTGGAACAGGCGCTGGGCGAGGAAGTGACGACTTGTCGACAGCATTGGCTTCGTTTTAGCTTCCGCGATACTTGGAAAACTCAGCAAGAGGCCGGCTTTAGGCAAGATGCCACCTTGGGCTTCAACGATCGTTCCGCTTTTCGAAATGGAGCTGCTCTTGCATTCAATCCGATCAATGTTGGATACGAAAACCAATTGGATTTCGTAGCTTTCCCCATGGTTTTGATGGATTCCCATCTATACGATTACCATAGCTTTCAAGCCGAAGAACGAAATCGAGAATTGAGCCGTTGGCTTGATGAAATCAAGGCCGTGCGTGGTCAGGCGACTATCATTTGGCATCAGCGCGTCATGAGCGAGGATTATGGTTGGGCTGAAGGATACGAGGAACTGTTGAGCAAGCTCACATGAAAAATCATTCCGGTATTCTCTGTAAGTTGCCTGCTTACTTATCCGTGCCTTTGTTCGGCGATCGGGAGCGTTGGGGGCTCGTGCCGATCGAGGATGATCCGTGTTGGCGGGAATGGACGGACCAAGTCTATTCCGCCTTCTACTACGCGAATCAAAAGGGTGGCGTTGGGAATTACATAAACAACGCGGGTTACGGGATCCTGAAGGGGGGGGATCTTTCTGGAATGAGAGTGCTTGAGATTGGTCCGGGTGAGATCAGGCATCTGTCTCAATGGTTTCCGAACTCATGTTCCGAAAGACTGGGCCGAGCGATCTCTTACCCTCAATATGTTATCGCAGATATTCGGCAGGATATGCTGGACCGTTCTGTCGAAGTCCTCAAAAATGCAGGCCTCCCTTGTGAAACACAGTTACTGCAACGCAGTCAGACCGCGTTGCCATTCGCGGATGAGGAATTTGACCGAATCATCACTTTTTACGCTCTCGAGCATGTCTATCCGCTGGGGCCTTATCTTGATGAAATGAAACGGATTCTGAAGCCCGGAGGCAAGCTCATTGGTGCTATTCCGGCTGAAGGTGGTCTTGCTTGGGGCTTAGGTCGTTTCCTGACCAGCAGGCGATGGCTAAAGAAAAACACGAATATCGATCCCGACAAGCTTATCTGTTGGGAACACCCGAATTTTGCTAACTACATCTTGTCCGAGTTGACTGAGCGATTCGATCAAGTGTGCCGGCAATATTGGCCTTTCCGCTTTCCCTGCGTTGATCTCAATCTTGTAGTGAATTTCATTTATCGAAAAGCGAATTGAAAAATAATCCCTACCTCTTTCAAATACACCAGAATCTCCCTCGTCTGCTCGCTCTCCTCGATGCCGACCCTTCAAGCCGAAGTTATGGGCAAGGAGACCGTCGACACTGGGCATGGGGGCTTAGCGATTTTGGGAATGGCGCATTTCAGGGCGCAGCCAATGGATTGTCCATCTTGGTTGTGCATGGTTTGTTGCCTGATGGCTTTTCCGAAGAGAAAATACTTCGGCGCATTCAAGCCATGTTTCATGGAGCGGATAAATTGCGAAGAAGGAATGGTAGTATGGAAGAAGCTTTTCCTTACGAGGGTTCCTTCTGCGTCACAGCCCTGGTGGCTTACGACTTGCTCTCGGCGATCGAACAATTGGGGGATCGTTTGGCATCCGAGCAAAAGGAAGCCTGTTTGGAAGTCGTCAGGCCCATGATCGGCTTTCTACTATGTTCGGACGAAACCCATGCCATCATCTCCAACCATTTGGCAACGGCGGTGTCGGCTCTATGCAAGTGGGATAAGGTTGCAGGCGAAGGAGTCGATGTGCGTGTGCGGGAACTTCTTGATCGCATCCTCGAGAACCAATCGGATGAAGGTTGGTTCATGGAATATGAAGGAGCCGATCCCGGCTATCAAAGTTTATGTACTTACTATCTCGCGGATGTCCATCGAATGCGCCCGGACTTTGAGCTTGCGGAACCTTTACGAAATTCTTTGCGCTTCCTTTGGCATTTCGCTCACCCCGATGGTTCTTTCGGTGGTTTCTACGGAAGTCGAAATACTCGTTTTTATTTTCCTGCAGGCATGGAATGCCTTGCCCGTGAGATTCCAGAGGCTGCGGCCCTAGCCAACCATATGCGCCGTTCCATCCAAGATCAACGCGTGGTCACTCTTTCAACCATGGACGAACCCAACTTGATTCCCATGTTCAATTCCTATTGCTTGTCTGCGTCTCGCTCGGTGAAATATGGGAAGCCGCCAAGCTTGCCTTGCCATGAAACCACACCTTTGCGCAGACATTGGCCAGAGGCAGGTATGTTCCTCGACCGTGGAGAAACCCATTACACTATCGTTTCTACTTCCAAAGGGGGAGTGATCATGCATTTCGAGAACGGCGTAAGAACGGTGGCGGACGGCGGCATGGTCGCAGGGAAAGACACTCGGATTCAGTTTGCAACGCAGTCCCATCGTCCATCCAATCGGGTGGAGTTTCAAGGCGATCGGTTGACCGTTCATTCGGAGTTCCGTCCCATTAACCGGCGTTTGCCAACTCCCCGGCAATTCCTTGCTTTGCGCTGCCTGAATCTGAGTGTCATGCGTCTGGCGTGGTTGCGTGAGTGGGTCAAGCGTCTGTTGGTGAGGTTGCTGATTACGAGAAAGGGTGGAGTAGTCGGGCGCAACATCCGTTCCATCAACCTCGGGTCAACTGTCTCCATTGACGATCAGCAGAATTTACCTTCGGGGATCACCGCACGTGGATCAGGTGAGTTCTTCACGACCATCCACATGGCGAGTCGGGGTTACTGGCAAATCCAAGACGATTCATGATTCCTCGCTTCAAGCCTCGCTATGGTTGGGCGGAATGGAAGACTGCCTTTACCTTTTGGTCCCGAGGCAACATACCGCAATACGAAAAGGCTTTCGCCGAAAAATTCAAACGTGAGCAAGGCGTGATGTTTCCACATGGACGGACCGGCATATTTGCTCTCCTCAAGGTGTGGGAACTTGACCAAGTCGAAGTCGTTTGTCCTGCTTACACCTGTGTCGTTGTGCCTCATGCAATTGTCCTAAGCGGAAACATTCCGGTGTTCGTGGACTGCGAGCAAGGAAGTTTCAACATGAACCTGAAGGGTATCCATCGCGCGATTACCGAAAAAACCCGCGTTATCATTCCGACTCATCTTTTCGGCTATCCCATGGACGTTCATGCCGTGCAGGAGATAGCAGAGGAGGCATCGAGGAGATACGGTCACAAGGTCTATGTCGTTCAGGATTGCGCTCACAGTTTTGGTGCAAAATGGCGAAGTGAGTTGGTTACTACATACGGTGATGCTGCCATCTTTGGTTCCAATATTAGTAAGCTCATCAACTCTATTTTCGGTGGTATGGTGATTACGGGAGAGGAAGCTTTAGCGGTTAAACTTAGGGTATGGCGGGACAAGAATCTGATCGAGAAAGGTTGGCTGAAATCGCTAATGCGTTTATTCTACTTTGTTGCCGTGGGTCTTGCCTTTCACCCTAATTTTTATGGTTTTGTTCATTGGTTGGAAAGAAAGGGTTTGCTGAACCGCTTCGTAAAGTATTACGATGAAGATGCCATCGATTTTCCCACCGATTGGAATCACGCACCGGCAGAAATCGAGGCAAGAGTCGGTCTGGTTCATCTTCGCAGGTACGACCACATCGTCGAGAACCGTCGTAGGTTGGCCAATCGTTTGGTCGAGGAAATGAGCGGCAGGGACGACATCAGCATGCTTCCTTTCGAGGACGGTGCGACTTACAGTCACATTGTCGCTCTGGTGGAGGATCGTGACTTGTGGGTGAACCGCTACCGTAGGAAAGGCGAGCAATTGGGAATTCTCATCGAGTATTCAGTGCCTTCGATCAAGACGTACTGCAGGTATGCGAAAGATGGGTTCGAAGTGTCGGATTCGTACAAAGATCGAACCATAAACTTTAGTACCGCTCGTGAGTAAATCGAAATTTCGTTTTTTTGCCTAGTCCGTGCCTAACTCAACTCATGAGAGTGAAACTTATCACGGTCCGATGGGGGTGAACACGCTAGTTATTTTAGGCAATGATAAAATTTCAAGTAGCGCGCTGATTCATATCAAGCTTAAGGAAGACACAAAGGTCGTCATTGATCGCTCAACAAACATAAAAAGAATACTTAAGTTATTGAAGCGTAGGAGTCTGTCTCCTTTCCTTTTATGTGAGATGGCACTCTGCGAAATATCCAGAAGCGGTAAATCCCCAAGCAGGAAATATGATTCAATCTACAAAAATCAGGATTTAATAAATGAAGTTAAAAAAAATTCTCCTGAAAGAATCATATTATTTCGTGCGGGATTAATTATTAACAAAGATGTAATTTCATTAGGTGTTCCATTATTGAACTTACATTGTGCAAGAATACCAGAATTTGGAGGCATAGGATCGATTGCAAAGGCTTTAAAAAATAAATCATTCGAGCAAGAAGCAACTTTGCACAGGGTATCTGTAAAAATAGACGAAGGAGAGGTGATTGACACGGAAAAATTTACTTTAAACCCTAATGCAAGCTATTGTGAAAACGAAACAATATCATATAATGCGGGGATTAGGTTGCTTAAAAGAATAGTCGAGCAATAAGCTTTTAGTTAGAGACACTGGGAGAAAAGTCTCGCTTTCAACAATTGAGAAAAGATTCAGCAATTTACGGCATTGTCAGCTTTCACGGGAAGAGCATACATAGGCTACTTACTTCCGGCTATCTGCCAAGGTGGTCTAGGGTGAATGCCGCAATGAACCCTTGCTGCCACTCTACTGTTCCACTCTCTTCCACAAGAGGTGAAGGTCGTTGGCAAGTTTACCGATCAAATTCGTGAGTATGCTTATATCCAGTGGACCGTTTGACAGGATCTTGATTTTTGGGTGAGTCGTTTTCCGCAACTGGCAAAAGATTCGGTAATCTACGGATTCGGCGGTGTTCTCGCGAAGAGCGTCAGTTTCTTCCTGTTGCCTGTCTATACCCGTATCTTCGAGCCAGCCGACTATGGGACCATCGAAATGCTCACGGTCATCGTGGGCTTGTTTTCGGCTATTCTGGGAATGGGTATGGACTCGGCCCAATCCTTTTACTTTTTCAAGCAAAAGCAGCAAGGATTGCAGGAACAGATCCGAGTGGTATCGGCCATTCTCCAATGGCGGCTACTTTGGGGAAGCATTATCGTGATCGTGGCTACTCTCGGTTCTCCTTTAATCAACACCGCTTTTTTCGAGGGTGAACTCGATCCGGTATATTTTGCAATCGCTTTTTGTGGTGCTCTATTTTCGCAGGTGATGAGTCAGAGTGCGGAGGTGTTTCGTCTGCTCTACCGTCCTTGGGCTTTTATATCGATAACTTTGGGGCAATCTCTTGCTGCGGCTACCCTGATATTGTACTTCGTGCTCGTGTACGATCAAGGAATTTTCGGCTTCTTTCTGGGTGGGTCTATCGCTTCATTAGTGATGGCTATCCTTGGTTGGGTTTTTATTCGTGAATACGTCGATTTCAAGCGGTTTCACATCGACTGGTGGCCCAGACTGCTCAAATTCGGTGTCCCTCTGCTTCCGGCGGGTATAGCGATGTACCTGATGAATGCGACCGACCGTTGGTTCGTGCAGCATTACCACGGCCCGGAGGCACTGGGCCTTTATGCGGTCGGAGCCAAGTTTGCGATGTTGACGGCCTTGGCAGTGGAAACCTTCCGCAAAGCGTGGTGGCCAATTGCCATGGATGCCATGCACGGAGAAGACGGACCTGAAACCTTTCGCACTATCGCCCGATTCTACCTTGGTTTCGGTGCGGCGGGGGTCGTCTATTTGACCTTTCTATCGCCATGGTTGGTTTCTACTTTTGCCGCTCCGGCTTATGTTTCCGCTTGGCCTATTGTGGGAATACTGGCTTGGCAATCTCTGTTTTACGGTTTCTACTTGGTGGTTTCGGGTGGGATCTGGAAGGCAGAGAAGACTTGGTTGGCGCCCATCATTATGGGGGTTGCGGCTTTAATAAACCTCGGATTGAATTTCCTTTGGGTTCCTGCATACGGCGGGAAGGGGGCTGCGTTAGCCACATCGATAACATTCGGTGTCTGGTGCTTGGTTACTTTATTTGTTAGCCAAAGGCTTTGGCGGGTGCCTTTTCAGTTTTGGATCATGTCTTTTCAGGTTTTGCTTGGAGTAGTTGTGACCGTTTGGCTTCTGATGCTTTCCACAGGCACCGATTCTTTTGCTATCACTTTTATAGCAGTTCACATTGTAGTCCTCCTCTTATTTCTTTCTTCTGCCGACACGAGCCTAATGAAGAAATTTCTTGGTGATTTGGCAACTAAATGGAACGACTGAGCAGGTTCATAGGTAAACACGGAATGGCGGCACTCCTTCGCCTCCCCCTCTATCCCTTCATCTCACTATTTTGGGGTCCAGTGCGCCTTTTTACGACTTTATGGAATTCACGGATTTTGCTCAGGGGGAAATGGTCTGAATATCTAATGTATCGTCCATATCAGGGCATCAGCTTTTTGTTTTATTGGACACAGGCACTTAATCTGAAGCGTTTCGGACGTGATGGAATTAGCCCATTGGTCGGGCTTGGAAACTTTAACTTGTCGGCTTGGTGGCACTTGTCTCTTCCTTCCAGTTACTTGTTTCGAAAAGCTGGGTCTGTTCTTGCTCCTGCATCCATGTTCTCATGGTGGGTGATGCATGGGTTGTGGATCTCCAATCCCTTGACAAATGCACCATTGCCTTGGTGGTTTCTGGTTATGGTTCTGATTCTCATCAGTTCCACTTTTTTCGCAGGTGCTTTTGTATTCCTCAACTATAATGCCTTGGGTTGGCTGTTCTTTCCCTTGGGTCTTTGGGGAATGGAAACGGGAAATTACTTGGTCGCGGGATTCGCATGGTTAGGTGCGAGCTTTGGCAGTTTCACGGTAGTATTTATCGCCAGTTATCTTTCTTTGGTTTCTGCGATCCGATTGGAAACGTTTCTGCCTTTGCTTGCCCTTATTCCTGCACTCTTGAAATTATCTACTCACTTTTTTCATCTTACTAAAGGAAGCTTTTTTTCATCCCTTATTAAGATTGCTAAATTAATTGGTCTGGTGGATCAAAATGCCAAGTACCGACGGTCAAAAACAGGTAATTCCATCGGATTTTTCTATTTCCTTTTTCTCTACTTTCAATTCTCTGTTGTTTACTTCTGGGTAACGCAGGAAATTCATTGGTTGTTTTGCGGCGGCATTGTTCTATACCTTGTAAACAGATTTGTCGCCCGTTTCGCTGACGACCAAAGCCTTTACCTTACTATGTTTAGTTTGGCATGCATGATAACCTTGCAAACATCGGATCTCTTGCTCTTGGCGTCTTTTTGGTTGGTTGTGTCGCCCTTGCCCGCATTATTGGGTGATGTGACCCAAGGGAGTCCGCTCGACGCTCCTCCTGCCTTGAAGCCATTCCGGGTACAGGCGATTATCGATAAAATGTCGCGTTTTCTTAAACCCGTGAGATCGAAGGATAGGGTGCTTATGGCGTTTAGCGACCCGAAAGGTTCCTACGAGAAGCTTTTTGATGGTTATCGCAGGTTGCTTGAAGTCCCCTGTTACATAGGATCTTCGCGAGGCTTTCACTTTTTTCCGGATTGGTATGCTGTTTCCGAAACCAATTATGAGGGGGCCCCTGATCTTTGGGGGCGTGCCCCGAGCGAGGTTTCCGCAAATCTCAAGCGATGGGAAGCTTCTTATGCCATAGTATACCAAGATTCCGGCACTGAACTTGATACGCAGTGGGAACGAAACGGATACAAGACAATAGCCGAATTGGATTGGGAGGATTGCCGGGACGATTTGATGGGTGGCATCCCCTGCGAAATGGGGAAACCTGTCCCAAAGTGGTGGTTACTTGAGAATGGATAGGATTAGGGTGATGACACCCTGTCGAAGGATTCGTGCCGTCGAATCGAATGCATCGCTTGGTTCCTGCCTCGAAGCTCTTCTTTTCAACCATTTTTTAAACAAATCTCTGGGGTGACATAACTTGAGTTGAGTACTGTAGTTCATCTTTTTCTTTCACCCTGTACGCATGAGTCCCGAATGTTCAAGGAGGTTTCTAGCACAATCGCGGCAGGAGTATCCGACAAGGTTGTAATGGTCGGCCTTTTGAGTGATGGGCTAAAGGAGCGAGAGTCTCATTGCCATTCGAGTGAGATCTGGCGTGTCCGGGTCTGGAGCCGTTTCCTCCCTAAATTCTTATTTGTACAAGCCTTTAAATATCTGGAGTGGTGCGGTCGGATAATTTGTAGGTTTTGGCGTCAAGATATTCGAGTGCTTCATGCACACAGTCTAAACGCTCTCCCAGTCTCAGTGGTCCTGAAGTTTTTTACGGGAGCAAAGCTAGTATATGATGCACACGAACTGGAGATTGAACGTAATGGGTTAGAGGGCATACGGAAAAAAATCAGCCAAGTGGTAGAACTCTTTTGTCTCAGGTTTGCCGATGGCGTTATTGTGGTAAGCGATTCAATCGCTGAATTTTATCGGGAACAATACAAATCAGTTTGCCCTGTCGTGGTGCGAAATATTCCCGCAAAAGCATTGTTGACTAGGCATAAGGAAATCTCTCTCAGGCAGGAACTCTCGTTGAACGAAGACGATCTCATATTTCTTTATCTTGGGGTTTTGGCAAGAGGCAGAGGTATTCCAGAGATGGTTCGAGCGTTTGAGGGTCATGGCGGCAAGTCTCATATTGTTTTCATGGGTGAAGGGGAACTCTCTAATGAAATAAAAGAAAGCCAACAGAAAAGCTCAAGAATCCATCTCATTCCGCCAGTGTCCCCATCGGATGTTTTGGCATGTGCATCGGAGGCCGATATCGGATGTTGTTTGATCGATGATATTTGTTTGAGCTATAGGTATTCTTTACCAAACAAACTTTTCGAGTACCTTTTTGCCGGGGTCCCAGTATTAATCAACGATTTGCCCGAACAGAGAAAAATAATTGAGAAGTTTGATTGTGGCTGGGTTCTCCCAATTGGAGAATCATGTATATCTGAGTTTTTAACTAACATTACTGTCCGGCAGATTGAATCAAAAAAAGATGGTGTCGCTCACGCCCGGCAGTCTTTTGATTGGTCACATGAGGAAAAACGGCTGCTCTCTCTTTATCGTTCGATTTCTCCAGTCCCTTAATTTGAAATGACGCAAATTCAAGTTGTTGATTATGGGATGGGTAATCTCGGATCAATTGTTAACATGATCAAGCATGTAGGAGGGAACTCTTTAGTTTGTTCCGACCCCCAATCGATTCGGGATGGGGAAGCAATCATTCTGCCAGGCGTCGGACATTTTGGTGAGGCCATGAAGCGTTTGCGCAAGAGCGGTTGGGAAGAATCTTTAAACGAATCACGCGAGCGTGGTGCGTGGATTTTGGGGATTTGCCTAGGTATGCAGTTGATGACGCGTTTCAGCGAAGAAGGGGGGACCGAGGGATTAGGCTGGTTTCCTTTTGATACGGTTCGATTTCCGGATCAAGGTTCGGATGGTAAACGGATCTTGGTTCCTCACATGGGATGGAACTTTGCCGAACACGGACCTCAGCAATTTGATGGCTGGCGAGAGTCTGAGGATTCCCCCCGTTTTTACTTCGTGCACTCTTACCGAGTCGATGGTCCTGAGGATCCATCTTGTTTTTCCCTGACCGAATATTGTGGTGTGCCTTTCGCTTCCGGCATTCGTGACAATCGTGTAATGGGGGTGCAATTTCATCCCGAGAAAAGCCATGGCTATGGCATGAAGTTCTTTGAATGGTTTCTTCAGATGACAGAAGATTGATGCGTCCGCGAATTATACCGACATTGACCGTGAGTTTAGAGGGGCTCTACCGCACTATAGCTTTTCGTAAACCGTCCTATGTCGGCGATCCTCTGAATGCACTACGCATCTTCAACGAGAAAGAAGTGGATGAATTGTGCGTTCTGGACATAGGTCCACCTGCCAAGGATTTTTCCGACCGCCTTCTCTTTTTTTCCGATCTAGCGAAAGAGGCCTTTATGCCCTTGTCTCTGGGAGGTCATCTGACTTCTCTGTCACAGATGGAGGCCGTCTTTCGTGCGGGTTATGAGAAAGTAGTCCTTAATACTGCGGCAGTGGACACACCAGACTTGGTGCGAGAAGCTTCTTCAGTATTCGGGAGGCAGAGCGTTGTTGTATCTATCGATGTGGATAGTTCTTGGCTCGGGGGTGAGCGAGTACGGACGAATCGTGGTCAAAAGGCCACCGGTCTTGATCCAGTGGAGTGGGCGAAGCGATGCGAAGCTCTTGGTGCAGGTGAGCTTCTGATTCGTTCCATTCCTCGGGATGGACATATGAAAGGAGTTGACCTTGGATTAGTCAAAAGGGTGTCTGCCGCGGTGACTGTTCCCGTGGTTGCAGTTGGAGGCGCTGGCTGTTTCGAGCACTTGAGGGAAGCCTTGCAAGCAGGTGCCCACGCAGTGGCGGCAGGAAGTTTATTTGTCTATCAAGGGCCACGTCGGGCAGTATTGATCAATTATCCGGAATCTCAGGAAATCGAAAGCTTGGCTGCATGAGCATTTACCGAGAGTGTTGTCGTTGTGTAATGGATTCATCCGATCCCTTGATTATTTTGGATGCAGAGGGCCGTTGTAACCATTGTTCGAATGCCCTTGGGCAATATCATGAGGTTGTCTTTTCTGGCCAAACAGGTCGTCTGCGCATGGAGCAGAGGATTGAAGGAATCCGCAAGCGGAACAGAAGAAGAGAGTTCGATGCCGTTATTGGTCTTAGCGGTGGTGTAGACAGTTCTTACGCTGCGGTTCAAGCCGCACGGGCTGGACTGAGATTGTTGGCTGTACATTGCGATACTGGTTGGAATAGCGAGCAAGCCGTGCACAATATTAGAGCTCTTGTGGATAAGCTTGGCATCCACTTGGAAACCGTGGTCGTAGATTGGGAGTCTATGCGCGATCTACAGGCAGCTTTTTTTCGTGCGTCGGTTCCAAATTGTGACATCCCGCAAGACCACGCCATTATCGCCGTAATTAATCTGGTAGCTGCAAAAGTTGGAGTTAAAGACTTTATTTCAGGTGGCAATTTTGCGAGCGAATCCATTCTTCCTCGAACTTGGGGGCATGACGCAAGGGACCTACTCCATCTTAAGGCTATCGCCAGGCAGTTTGGTTCGGGTGCTTTAAGAGGTTTTCCTCATTTAGGAGCTTTTAGTTCCTATTTCTGGCTCCCTTTCATGCGAGGGGTCCGAACTTATCGAATTCTTAACGATATCAAATACGACTTAAAGGCTGCCAGACAAGAATTGCAGGATGAATTTGGCTGGAAGGATTATGGTGGGAAGCATCACGAGTCACGCTTTACACGTTTCTTTCAAGCTTATTACCTTCCTGAGAAATTCGGATTCGACAAGCGGAGGGCCCACCTCTCTAGCCTCGTAGTGGCTAATCAGTTGAATCGTGAGGAAGCTTGTGAGCAACTTTCTATTCCTTTGTTTGCTCTTCCGCAACTTGCACGTGACAAGGAGTATTTTCTAAAAAAACTGCGGATTTCTGAGGATGAATGGGACTCTATCATGAAAGCCCCTCCGCGATCTCACGAAGAATTTCCTAACCTAGCTAAATGGCAGTTGATTAGGACTCGTGTCAAGGAATCCCTTGAGAGTCGTGGAATCAAAGTTAGAAGGAACAGATGATGAATCTTTTTGTCGCCTGTATTGTCCTCAATGATTTTCGCAACGATACGAGGGTAGAGAAGACTTGTCGTAGTTTGGTTGCAGGTGGATATTGCGTAACAATTTTTGCTTTTGGAGGGGAAGGACTTCCCGCCTACGAGGAGCGTGATGGATTGAGGATTTATCGTTCAGGTGGTTTTGGCAGAGTTGAACGTTTCATCCGCCTCTCTTTCCGATTTTTGAGCTCGGCTTACAAGTTTGACTTTATTCATTGTAATGACCTTGAACCCTTACCGTTTTGCGTTCTTGCAAAACTATTGAAGTTCGGAAAAACCAAACTCTTTTACGACGCACACGAATTGGAGACGGAAAAATTGGCGGCAAGAGGTTGGCGACAACCCTTGTCGCGTTTCTTGGAGAGGGCACTAATCTCGTCTGTCGATGCGGTAATCACTGTGAGTGATCGTATTGCCAGCTGGTATGCGGAACGCTACGATTGCGAATCTCCTCAGGTCATTATCAACTCTCCAGTCAAGTGGGGGACGAAGAAGGCAGATTTGTTTCGCGATAGTTTTACCATTCCGTCTTCGATGCAAATATTTCTCTATTTGGGCGGTCTTCAGCAAGGGAGAGCGATTGAGCTAATGCTGGAAGCCTTTACAGGCGCTGATCGCATTGCTCTGGTTTTTATGGGATATGGTGGAACTTCATCTGAAGGCAAAAGGCTGGATGCATTAGTTCGTAAAACAGCTGGTCTTCACCCGAACATTTTTTTTCACGAACCAGTGGGGCAAAGTGAATTGCCAAACTATGTTTCTTCTGCGGATGTGGGACTTTGCCTGATTGAAGACATGTGCCTTAGTTATCGTTACTGTTTGCCGAACAAGCTTTTTGAATACGCGATGGGCGGCTTGCCGGTAATCGTGAGTGATTTGCCGGAAATGAGGGACAAGGTGGAGCATTACAACTGCGGCATAGTGTGCCGTGATCTTTCGGAAAAAGGCATACTTGAATCTGCGAAAGAAATTTTGAAAGGCGTTGATTCATTCGGAGCAAATGCTCGTAATATGGCGGTGGAAAATTGTTGGGAAATTCAAGAAAAAAAGCTTCTCGCCGTTTACGAAAACATTATGAAGGCTGCTTAATATGAAGGTGGTGTCGATTATTGGAGCCAGGCCCCAGTTCGTGAAGGCAGCTGTGGTTTCGAGAGCCTTGCGAGAAGATCAAGGAGTAGAAGAATTTCTCGTTCATACAGGCCAACATTTCGATGACAATATGTCGCGGGTTTTTTTCGATGAAATGGGCATCCCCGAGCCGAATGTGAATCTCGGTGTGTCCGGCGGGGGGCATGGTGCCATGACTGGATCCATGCTTACTGAGATTGAGAAAATTCTTGAGTGCGAAACTCCCGACTGGGCTCTTGTATATGGCGATACCAATTCCACCTTGGCGGGTGCCTTGGCTGCCGCCAAACTCAACATTCCTTGTGCTCACGTCGAGGCAGGTTTACGTTCCCTCAACCGTCGTATGCCGGAGGAAATTAATCGCATCTTGACGGACCATGCTTGCGATTTGCTTTTTGCCCCGACCGATCAAGCCATGCAAAAGCTCAGCGCCGAAGGCATAATGGGGGAAAAGGTCGTTCGTACCGGTGACGTCATGTTGGATGCGGTCAATCTTTTTAGACCGGTGGCTCGTGAGAAGAGCCGCATTCTAGAGGATTTAGCTCAAACAAGAGGAGGATTCGCTTTATGCACCCTCCATCGTGCGGAAAATGTAGATGACCGTGAAACTCTTGCTGGGATTGTTGCTGGTTTGGGCGAGGTTGCTCTGGAGCTTCCAATCGTCCTGCCCTTACATCCTCGTACCTTGGGGCGCATAGAGCAATTTGGCCTCCGCGATTCGTTTCCTTCGGGAATATTGACCTGCGATCCCTTGGGCTATCTTGATATCCTGTGTTTAGAGGAAGCTGCGGCTTTGATCCTCACGGATTCCGGGGGGATGCAAAAGGAGGCTTTCTTTCAGCGCACTCCATGCGTGACGATTCGTTCGGAGACTGAGTGGGTGGAGCTTCTGGTCGATGGGCATAATCGGCTGGCTCGACCAGGTATCGATTCAATAGCGGAGAAAGCTCATGAAGCTATGTCCACTGACTTGAATTGGGACAAGAATCTCTATGGAGATGGTAAATCGGCGGAGACCATTGCAAGAAATCTGGTCGAAAGAGTGTGAGTGAAAATTGCTCTTGTCACATCCGAGTTCCCTCCGATGAATGCGGCTGCCGCTGCTCGCATGGGACCTTGGCGAGAAACATTTGTGGAGCGGGGACACGGTGTGACTGTTTTCACATCGCGAGAGGCAAGGGATGAAGGGAATCCGAGTGTGTGGACATCTCGTTTTGGCGTTCCTTCAAATCAAGTCGGTTTGGCCCGGCGTTTTTTGCAGGAGATTCGACTCGGTCGCGACTTGGCCGGGGAATTGCGACGAAGGGCTTCCCATTTCGATTTGGTAGTGATTACTTCACCTCCTTTCTTTCTTGCCAGTATGTGTGCTCGCTCTGCTCGTTTGTCGAAACTACCGTACGTGTTTGACGTCCGTGATCGTTACCCTGGCGTGCTTTTCGAGTTGGGCACTTTAAGTCGAGACGGTTTGCCAGGGCGTTTTTTCTCCCAAATAGAACAGAGGGTATATGCAGGCGCTCGTTCCGTGACGACTGTAACGGCTTCACTCGTACAAGAACTTTTAGAATCAAACGATTCCGCGAAAGTTTCTCTCGTCCCTAATGGGTATGATGGGCAGTTGTTTCCCGAGACTTTGTCGAAACACAAGAAGCGAGACCTGTTTACCGTGGTCTACCACGGGCGCTTCAGTCGCCTCCACGATATCGCTTCTCTTCGGGAGATGGCCAAAATTACCCAAGGGTTGGATTCTGAGATTCGTTTCATTATTGCGGGTCCTTTGCCCGAAGGATTGTCTCGAGAGAATTGGGGTGAAACTACTTTTCTGGGTGAGTTGCCGCGAAACGAAATCCCCGAATTGCTTGCTGGATGTCATTTGGGAGTGAGCCTGATGAAGCCCTCTGGTGCAACACGAGTGGCAATGCCAGCAAAGGCATTCGAGTACTTCGGCGTTGGCTTGCCCGTTATTGCCGCACCCGAGGGGGAGCTGTCTGTTTTTTTACGGGAGCATCAAGTCGGGCTCCCTTTTTCCAAAGCCGATCCCTCGTCCATGGCCCAAGCTATTGTTAACATCAAGAACGATTTTTCTGTATGGGAAATGATGTCTGCGAATGCTTGGGCTCTTCGTCCATCACTTGATCGTCGCGTTCAATCCGTTCGATTTGCGGAACATTTAGAATCCCTTGTGTGATTGTTTCTAAACCTGTTATTGTCTTAGAGTTTTTCTTATGTCTCGTAAATCGGATTGGAACCTGAGTAAAGGGGCTTGGACCTTGCTGGACTTGGCTACGGCCTCTTGTTCCGCGGCTCTCGTGCCTCTTTACCTGTCGCCGATTAGCGAGACCTTGAGGTCGGTTCCGACCGAGCGCCTTGTTATGTACGCTGTTTTTTACGGTTTCGCCTTTTGGGTTGCGGGAGAGGTATTGGGCGTGCATGAGAAACGGTCCTCTCGTTCGTGGCGATTTCGGGTTGCGGTGTGCACTCTTGCCGCAGTGGGTGCTTGTCTTGGGCTATTGCTGATGGTGTGGGCCATTGAGTATCGATTCGTTGGGCGGTTTGCCTTGGCGAAAATTGTCGGCTGTTCGGTGGCTGGAGTAATGATTATGAGGTTGGCTGTCGAGGGCATGGCATCACGGTCTCGTCCCAAGGTGTTGGCTTTGCTTGCCGAGGAGACGTCGAAGGAACTTGCTATGGCTCTCAAGGAGGGCGGAGAGCAATTGCAGTTTGAAAGATTCAAGGAAGACATGCCGGATTCTGCTGAGAGTTTTGTTGGATATTGCGAGGAGCAAGGCATCCACGAAGTGGTTACCCAACACGATACCGAACACAAAGGCTTGCTCAATGTCGTTGCCTTGTTGGCTGGGGGTACCCGCGTTTCCGACATCGTGGATTTCTGGGAACGGACGTTTGCACGGATACCTCCACAATACGTTGACGAGGCTTGGTTGGCCCGACTCGACCTGAGGCTTCGACATCCACTTTTTCATCGGGCGAAGAGGTTGTTGGACGTACTTGTGGCAATTATAGGACTCGTTGTTTCAATTCCCATTTTGGCAATTGCATCAATTCTCATTTTAGTCGGTTCGCGCGGATCCGTTTTCTTTTCTCAACGACGTACGGGATATTTAGGAAGCGATTATGTTTTGTATAAGCTTCGAACTATGCGAACGGATGCCGAAGAAGATGGAGCTCAATGGGCTGCGAAAAAAGATGCTCGGGTCACTGGTGTCGGTCGCTTCCTGCGTAAGTGGCGCATAGACGAGATTCCTCAATTCTGGAATGTCTTGCGTGGGGAGATGTCAATCGTCGGTCCACGTCCGGAACGTCCTGAACTCGAGGAGAAACTGGCCGTGGAAATTCCCCTCTGGTCAAGTCGCCATCTTGTCAAGCCGGGGCTTACAGGTTGGGCCCAGATTCGTTTCCGCTATGCTGCCGATTCCAATGCCTCTAGGGAAAAACTTGCCCACGATCTCTATTACATAAAGAACGCCTCTCTGTTGTTGGATTTACAGATTATCCTGTCGACTCTCAGATCGTTGGCCAGGGGCAGTCGTTGAAATGAAAGTTTTAGTTACGGGAGGAGCAGGGTACATTGGCAGTCATGCCACTTTGGTTTTGCTCCAAGCCGGACATGAAGTGGTAACCTTGGATAATTATTCCAATTCTTCTCCCGTTTCCCTCCAAAGGGTGGGGGAGTTGGCGCAGAGGGATCCTGTCGCGCTCGAAGGAAATGCGGGCGATCCCGCAACCTTGGAAAAAATATTCGAAGAGCATTCCGAGATCGAAGCCGTTTTGCATTTTGCTGCCTTCAAGGCTGTGGGCGAGTCTACCGAGAAGCCGCTTCCTTATTACCGCAACAACGTTGCCGGCTCGATTGCGCTTTTTGAGGCGATGGAGGCGGCTGGCGTTCACAATCTTGTGTTCAGCTCTTCATGCACGGTCTATGGAGAACCGCAAGAGGTTCCTCTTGCCGAGGGCCATCCTGTAGGGGGAGTGTCCAGTCCTTATGGCCGAACAAAATACATGATGGAGGAAATTCTTCGGGATCATTGCACGGCCAATAAGCGATGGAACGTTGCCATTTTGCGTTACTTCAATCCTGTCGGAGCACATCCGAGCGGGAGAATTGGAGAAGATCCTGCGGGAATTCCGGATAACTTGGTACCTTATGTCTGCCAAGTGGCATCGGGCCGTTTGAAAAAACTTCGCATTTTCGGGAATGATTATCCAACTCGGGATGGTACCCCTATTCGCGACTACCTTCATGTCTTGGATCTTGCCGAAGCTCATCTTCATGCTCTCAAAAAGCTGTCTGCGGACCCCGGTCTTTTTGTTTGTAACCTAGGCACTGGCAAAGGATCAACCGTCCTCGAGGTCTTGAATGCCTTTGAGCAAGCGAATGGAATCCGGATACCTCACGAGATCGAAGGTCGCCGACCAGGGGACGTTACCGAAGCGTGGGCCGATCCCACTTTTGCAAAAAAGTTTCTGGATTGGGAAGCTAAGCGCGACATTCGGGAAATGCTAACCGATGCGTGGAACTGGCAATCTCTTAATCCGCGAGGCTACTCGGATGCTCCGGATGCGGTGTGAGATGTCTTTATTCCAAACTGCTGCGACGAAAACCCTCTCTTTTCGAGAGCTACTGCAATATCATTCAAGTTCAGTTTGGCTCCAGGAGACTTTTGAAAGGCTCGAAAGGCCCCTTGGTTCAACTCGAGGACTATTTTGATGTTGTCGCTGCGAGAAGGGCATCCGTTTTCATCGAAAGGTTGGGCGGCATGAATTTCTCTCAACACGCCTTCGGGTGAGAAGTAACCTATATCCAAGGGTATTCGTGTATTTCTCATCCAAAATCTTTGCGGTCCCGGATTTTGGAATGCAAAGAGCATGCCATGATCTTCGGCTAGCTTGTCGCGAAACATGAGCCCCTTTGCCTTTTCTTCCGGTGTGACAGCTAGTTGGACCTGCAGGACTGTTTCGCCAAGGTGAAGTGGGAACCAAGAGTCGAAGCCCAAACCTTCAGGGCGAACAGGTTCTCCTTCCTCTCGACAGCCAATCGTCAGTGTAGTAATAATGATCGCGATGGCGAATCCAACTATCTTTCCATTTCCTTTCACTGAATTGATTCGATGAACGAACTTCTTGAACGAATCAAGAGCCTTCGTCTTCTCGTAATCGGAGATGTTATGCTTGACCGGTACGTTCGCGGCGAAGTTTCTCGCATTTCTCCCGAGGCTCCCGTCCCTGTCTTGCATGTGGACGGTGAAGATTCCGTAGCAGGTGGAGCTGCGAACGTCGGTCTCAATGCAGCGGACCTCGGGGCTTCCGTGGATCTTGGCGGGGTTTTCGGTCAGGACGAAGCGGGTGAGCGTCTCCTTGCTCTTCTTGCCGAAAGAGGAATAGCCTGTGACCCCGCTTTTACTTCTTCTCAAGCGCCGACCATTTGCAAAACACGCGTAATGGCAGGCAACCAACAGATCTGTCGGGTGGATCGCGAGGAATCTCATCAAGCTTATGCGCCAAATCTCGATGCGCTTTCTGAATTGCTTGCTGAAAAGGCTCGGAACGCCGATGCCGTCATCGTATCCGACTATGCCAAGGGTTTCGTAAACGACGAGTTGCTCACCTTGTTGCGTAGTGAAGCCAAGTTTCTTGCTGTCGATCCCAAACCTCGTCGTTCCCTCAACTATGATTCCCCTGACTTGATGACTCCGAACAAGGCCGAGTCTTTGCAACTTGCAGGTCTGGAAAGAGAGGACTTTGATGAGTTTCCGGCTGACGCCATAGCCGCTGCAATCCATGATTCTCATCGACCACATAGAGTCGCCGTGACATTGGGCGCTGATGGTATGTTGCTGATCGAACACGGAAAAGTTATTCAGCGTATCCCTACTGCGGCTCGCGAAGTTTTCGATGTTTCGGGAGCCGGCGACACCGTGATTGCCGCCATGACGCTAGCCCTTGCCGCCCAGTCCACTTTTGAAGAAGCCTCGGCGTTCGCTAATTTGGCCGCTGGTGTTGTGGTGGCCAAAGTAGGAACGGCTACGGCTTCTCCCAAGGAGATTCTCCATGCAGCCCAATGAGCCTTGCCGGCATTTTTCTCGACCGAGACGGTACCCTGATCTCGCATGTCGACTATCTTCACGATCCCGAGGAGGTCCTTCCTCTACAGGGAATAGCTGAAACCTTGCGCGCTTTGCGGGAGGCTGGCTACCTGCTTTTTCTTTTCACAAACCAGTCAGGTGTGGGTCGAGAATTTTTTCAGATGGAAGCAGTCCACGCATGCAATTCCCGGATGCTTGAACTCATGAAATTGAGCCCGGATATCTTTGCCGACGTCTGCATTGCTACGGAAAGACCCGATCAACCTCAAATTTATCGAAAACCCTCTCCTCGCTTCATTTTGGAGAGCATTGAAAAGTTCGATCTTTCCCTTGAGAAGAGTTGCGTCGTCGGTGACTCTTGGAGCGATGTCGAGGCTGGTCTTAATGCCGGAATTCCTTCCGCTTTGGTGGAAACGGGAAATCCCGTCGATGACGATCTTCGATGCAAGGCTGCGGAACATCAAGTTTCCGTCCACACGGATCTCACTGCCATGTTCGTCGAAAAATTAGACCTGCGATGAATGTGAATAAAATCCCGAAAAAATGGGAATTGATCGAAGATCGTTTGCATGCCAAATGTCGAATATTCGAGGTTCGATCCCAGCACTTCAGGCACCCAAAGGACGGAAGGGAAGGGGACTTCTATGTTCTCAATACCTCCGACTGGGTAAATGTGCTGGCTATTACGCCAGCCGAGGAAATTGTTATGGTCCGACAGTTCCGTTACGGATCTCGAGAACTTTCTCTAGAAACTCCCGGTGGCGTGATCGAAAAAGATGAAGATCCGGTGGTCGCGGGTCTTCGTGAGCTTCGAGAGGAAACCGGATTTGCTGGGAAAAGCGCTAGACTATTGTCGGAATGCCGCCCAAATTCGGCCATTCTTTCCAATCGTTGCCACTTCGTTCTTGCCGAGAATGTGAAAAAAGTGGCCGAAGTTGATTTTGATCCCAATGAGGAAATCGAGACCGTTCTCATACCCATTGCGGAAATCTCGGATCGTGTTCGGTCTGGTGAAATTTCACATTCTTTGGCTCTCAATGCTCTCTTTAATCTGTTTTTGGAAAAGGGTCTGTCCATTGCTTGAATGCGTTTCCCTTTTTTCCAATGACAAAAAGGGGCAAATCCAACCGCTTTTCTCCCTTTACCCTCGCAGAGCTTTTATCTATGATTAGAATGCTATGAGTGATGTTCTTACCCTCTTGCTCGAAGGCGCCAAACCTTGTGCCGATCATCTTGCAAATATCCTCGGCAAAGAAAAAGCCGAGGTCGAGGCAGAGTTGCGTCGCCTCGAGGAGGATAAGAGCCTTCTTGGTTGGCTCCCCGTCTTCAACCCTGAAAAAGTGGAGGAGGGGCGTGTTCGGGCAGTGATCGAAGTGAAGATCAGTCCCGAGCGTGAAGGTGGTTTTGATCGCCTTGCCATGCGAATTGCTCGTTTTGAGGAAGTGGAATCCTGTTATCTTATGTCGGGTGGATACGATCTCCTGGTTTTTGTTGCCGGCAAGAACCTTAGAAAGGTCGCTGCCTTTGTCTCCGAAAGACTTGCCACTATCGAGGGGGTTCTCTCTACCTCCACCCACTTCTTGCTTCGCCCCTACAAAGAGCAGCGACATCTCTTGGTCGACGAGACCGAAGCAGTAGACAAGCCCGCCGTTTCTCCCTAATGAGCGTAGATCACGAAAGCTTCGTGGCGAGTCATGTGAAAGACTTGCCCCGCTCAGGCATACGGGACTTTTTCGCCGTCGTATCCGAGATGCCCCAAGCCATTTCTCTCGGCATTGGAGAGCCTGATTTCGTTACCCCTTGGCATGTGCGAGAAGCTGCTATCTTTGCTCTTGAGAAGGGGCGTACCTCTTACACGGACAATCGGGGTCTGCTCCGGCTTCGCCGCGAAATCTCGAAGTACGTCGCCGATTTCTTCGGCCCGGAGTATGATCCTGCTAGCGAAATTCTTGCCACCGTCGGAGTTTCCGAAGCTATCGACGTGGCTCTGCGCGCGATTTTGAATCCCGGTGACAAGGTTCTCTACCACGAACCATGTTACGTCTCTTATGCCCCAAGCGTTACCTTGGCTCTTGGCGAGGCCATTCCCGTTGGCACGAAACCCGAAGATGAATTCGCTCTCGATCCAGCGGCTTTCGAAGCTGCTTGGGAACCCGGCTGCAAGGCTCTACTACTCAACTTTCCGACCAATCCCACAGGCGGTACGGCCAATCGTGAAAAACTCGAACGTCTTGCGCGTTTCGCCATCGACAAGAACCTCCTTGTCATTAGCGACGAGATTTACGGCGAGCTGACCTACGAGGGCGAGCACGTCGGCATTGCCTCCCTTCCCGGGATGAAGGAGAGGACTCTTTTGTTGCACGGTTTCTCGAAGGCTTTTGCCATGACGGGATTTCGCATCGGTTATGCCTGCGGGCCGGCAGTTCTTATCGAGGCAATGATGAAGATACACCAGTATTGCATGATGTGCGCTCCCATATTAAGCCAAGAAGCAGCTATTGAGGCCCTTGTGAATGGTTCCGACGAGGTTGCTCGCATGAAGGAGCAATATCATCGTCGTCGAGACTTCATTGTTCGTCGCTTCAACGAAATCGGGCTGTCCTGCCACTCTCCTCGAGGTTCCTTTTATGCTTTTCCTTCCATTCGTTCCACAGGGTTGAGTGACACTGACTTTGCCCATCGCCTTCTTCGCGAAGCCGAGGTTGCCGTCGTGCCGGGAACCGCATTCGGCGAACATGGTGCGAGCCATGTGAGAGCAAGCTTTTCTACCTCTTATGAAAATCTTGTCGAGGCGACCGATCGCATCGCTCGTTTTCGGGATAATATCGTGATCGAAGATGCCGCCGCCGCCGTTTAGCCAACTGTGACTACCTGATTTTTCGAGCCTTCCTTTAACTTTTCCATATTTGTGCAAACTCGTAGTGTAGCTATTGTCGGTCGCCCCAACGTGGGGAAGAGCCGTCTCTTCAACCGCATCGTTGGCCGGCGAATATCAATCGTACATGATCGCCCCGGTGTAACTCGAGACGTCGTCGTTGCCGATGCACCCGGAGGATACGTCGTCATGGACACCGGCGGCATAGGAATGACTCCCTCGATGACCCCTGTGGAGATTCAGGAAGCAACGGAAGATCAAGCTGATTTCGCCATTCGCGCCGCCGATGTTCTTCTATTCGTGGTCGATGGTCGCGAAGGTCTTATCCCTCTGGATCAATCCCTTGCCGAGAAATTTCGTCGGATGGGGAAGACCCCTGTTCTTGTGGTCAACAAGATGGATGTTCCTGAACAGGACTACGCCCGTGATGAATTTGCCAGCCTTGGCTTTTCCACTGTTTTTCCCGTGTCAGCTGAGCATGGGAACGGTGTTGGAGATCTTCTGGACGGGGTGGAGGAACTTCTCCCGCCACCTTCTGATGAGCCCGTCGAAAAAGAAGCTCGCCGTGTTCGGATTGCTTTTCTCGGTCGTCCCAATGTGGGCAAATCCTCCCTTTGCAATCGTCTCCTAGAGGCAGAGCGACTGATCGTCAGCGACGTTCCGGGAACCACTCGGGAAACGGTTGAATTGGATCTCGATTTCGATGGAGATTCCGCCGATCAAGAACCGTGGCGTTTCCGTCTCTTCGATACAGCCGGCCTCAAAAGACGAAAGCGCGTCAGTTCCTCTCTCGATTACTTCTCCTCTTTGCGGAGCGAGCAAGCTATGGAGGGCGCTGATGTCGTCTTTTTGGTTTTGGATGCTCGAGAGGGTGTGACTCGGCAGGATAAAATCCTTGCCGGAAGAATCTTGGATGCAGGTAGGGGACTTGCCGTTCTTGTCAATAAGTGGGATCTTGTTTTGGAAGGATTTAGACGAGACCCCCTTCCCGGTTATCGCGATGAAGAACACTTTAGAAAATCCTATGAGAAATCTCTTCGCAAAGAGCTCTTTTTCCTGCCCGAGTCTCCGGTGCTATTTGCCTCTGCTCTAACCGGATACTCGATTCGAGATTTTCTTGCGGCCGCCCGCGACATGGATGCTCGAATGGACGTCCCCATTCCTACTTCCCCCTTGAACCGACTTCTTGGCGATATGTTCGAAAAACGACCACCTGCGGCAGTCAAGGGAAAGCGCTTCAAGCTTTTCTATGCGCTCCAAGTCTCTTCACGTCCCTTTCGAATTAAGCTTTTCTGTAACCAAGGCGAACGCTTGGACGAAACATACAGTCGTTACTTGGAAAAGAGTATCACGGGTCATTTTTCACTCATCGGTTGCCCATTGAAATTTTCACTTGCAGGTAAAGAAGCCCGTTACTCCGGAAGCTAGAATGAAGCTTTCGGCACGTAGCCTTATTCATCCCATCCGCAGTATTCCACCACTTCCTTGAGTATGCTCGAATAATTCTCTTAAACCTCTTCCCGGGTTTAATAAAGACGGGGCCGACGTTTCACTTTCGAACGTCGGCCCCGTTTTTTGTGTCCTACTATACGAGCGACCAACTCTCGTGGATGGGAGACGGACTCAAAGTTCATTAGACTTATGCCGAAGCCCCCCGTTGTGTTTTATGGTTCGGATGCCATTGCCTTGCCTAGCCTCGACTTTTTCTTGAGAGAGGCATCTTCTGCCTGTGAACTTGTAGGAGTTATCACTCAACCCGATCGACCGTCGGGCAGAGGTAAAAAAATGCGTTCCAATCCCGTCAAGGAATGGGCTGTCGAAAACGGGATCAAAATACTTGATCCCGAAAAACCTCTTGAACCGGAGGTGACTTGGTTGCGGCAGGAAGGCGTGGTTATGGCAATGGTTATGGCATACGGTCATATTCTTTCCTCTGCCTTGTTGGATGCACCTGTCGCCGGGACTTTCAACCTGCATGGTTCCGTGTTACCTGCCTATCGAGGGGCTTCTCCTGTGGAAACGGCTTTGGCTCAAGGCGAGAAAGAGACTGGAGTAACACTTATGCGCGTGGTCTCACGCATGGACGCAGGTCCCATCGTGGATACCGAGATCACGCCCATAGTGCGTGATGACGATGGTCCCTGGCTTCGCGAGAAGTTGTCGGTTGCCTGTGTTCCTCTTCTACGCCGAAACCTACCTGCGCTTTTGGCGGGCGAAGCTACGGAAACTCCGCAGGATGAAAAAGCGGCCACTTATTGTAGAAAGCTCCGCAAGGCGGATGGAGCACTGGACTTTTAC
>CAJQSI010000109.1 GCA_905612515.1 uncultured Opitutales bacterium
CATTCCTTTCCTTCTTGGAAACTGACTCAATCTTTCCCTCAACAAATCAAACAAAGGAACAGACATGAAATCATCAATTCATCTCTTTTACGGAATCATCATTGGCATTCTCGCAACTCTCTGCGTTGCCCAGACGACTTCCGAATCAGTCACTGCGACAAGTAGTAGGTCAGACCAACTTAAATTTTCTCAAGGTATTTATAGAGTTAAATGGGATAACGGAATATTTTATGCAGTGCCTGAAACCAGTAAAAACAGAACCAGTTACGTTAGGTCAGCTCTAGTTGAGAGTTCTAGAGGAAACCTTGGAGATTTGAGGAGGAGTGGGTGGACGATTATTGATTTTGAAATGGATAACGGAAGCCCCTCCTACTTGATTGGGAAATGATCCTTAGTCTTTAGTACTATCCTTCCATTCCCTAATGACCAAACGCACCCTCACTTGGAAGGAGTGGAACGAGCAATACAACCCGATCTACGACGATGAGGGGCATTTGAAGCTCGCTTCGCACTTCACCGAGCAAGAGTGGATGCGAATCGTGCGAGAGCGTCGCAACTGGACGCGCTTCGGAGGCAAGGATGGCGTGCCACCATACTTACTCGCGGGCTACTCCCTCGCTAGAGACGACTTCGCGGTAACCGAGAACTCGTGGCGCAAGGAGGAGGAAGGCGCTATTCGCGTGGATTACTGAGGCGACCCCCAGTGCACTTAGTACACTTAAAAACTACCTTTTATATAGAGAGACGACATACCTATGTATTGTTTTCTCTATATAAGTATAAAAAAAGCGTACTAAGTGTACTGGAACACCCAGAAACATTGCCCCGCGCACGCGCGTTTTTGGCTATTCCATAAGGGATCGGAAATCCATTTGTGACGCCCTCCGCATGATGGCGACTCTTCTCGCAGACTTTTCACAGATCGCAAAAGCGCAAAAAACTCACCTTGACCCAAGCGGCGGCGAGTGTTGGATGGAGGGATGAAGAAACTACTGACCGTTATGTTCGTTGCCCTGCTGATGGCTGGGTGTGGGGAGCAGGCGCAGAAGGAAGTCGTAGAAGGAGAGGTTAAAGAGAAGGTCGCTCAGACCGAAGCCAAGGATGATCCGACTGTGCCGATGGCCATACCTTGCGAAGTTTGCGACAAGAAGGTTTCCAAGAGAAGTACGACTTGCCCGAATTGCGGACATCCCACTCCAGCCTCGGTTGTCGCCTTTAAGAAGGAGCAGGAGTTGGCTAGGATAAGGGTTGAGGAGGAAATTAGGCTTGCCCGAATTAGAGCTGCTGAGGAGCGGAAACGCGCTCAGGAGGAGCGGAAACGCACTCAGGAGGAGGAGCGGAGGCTTGCTCCAATTCGGGCTGAAGAAGAGCGAAAACGGTTGGAAGATGCTAGGCTCGCTATGGAAAAGATGAAGCGTTTGATCGGAAAGCCAATTACAGTGACTTCCGTTAGCATGGAAATGTTGTGGGTGAAACCGGGAACTTTCGGGATGGGTACCTCTTCGTCCGAATGCACTGTGACCTTCTCCCAAGGTTTTTGGTTGGGCAAGTACGAGGTGACGCAGGCTGAATGGCAGAAAGTGATGGGAAGCAACCCGAGCAGCTACAAGGGAGCTGATCGTCCTGTGGAGAGTGTGTCTTGGACGGACGTGACTTCTTTTTGCGTTAAGCTTACTGAGGTGGAGAGCAAGGCGGGGCGCCTACCTGCCGGCATGGCGTACCAATTGCCCACCGAGGCTCAGTGGGAGTATGCTTGTCGGGCAGGAACGACAACGGCTTATGCGTTTGGCGACGAGTTGACTGCAAAGGATGCCAACTTTGATGAAAGCGTGGGCGAGACCACGGACGTGGGGAATTATCGTGCGAACGGATGGGGCTTTCACGACATGCATGGAAACGTATGGGAGTGGTGCGCGGACTGGTATGGCGATTATCCCCGAGGCGCAACGCGTGATCCTGTCGGTCCTGCGGTCGGCTCCATCCGCGTCCTGCGCGGTGGTTCCTGGAACGGCACGGCGCTCGGCGCCCGTTCCGCGCTTCGGTACAGGGCCGAGCCCGCCGACAGCCTCAGCATCCTGGGCTTCCGCCTCAGTCTCCGACCGGCCAGCCAGTAGCGGAGTGAGCCGTAGGGAGCCGCCGAGCAGAGCGGAGCCTGCGCGGGGAGCGACTGAGGCCGAACGCAGCGCCGCTTTTCTTCATCGCTCCGCCCTCAGGAACGGCATACCCGTCAGAGACTGAACCACCCCGAAGGCGTCCCGATACTTCTCAAACCGAGCCTTGCTCTAATCCGATCCCGCAAGCACCTCTTCACTTCGCCCCTTTATGCAAAAAATTGTACGGGGTAGGAACGATTATAAGGTAATCGCGTGACGGATGTCGCGACCCCCGCCCCCCCTAAAGTGATGCAAAAGACATCAGTAAACATTCACGGACGATACTGAACTGGTTGTCACTCTTGTCCATTCAGCATGGTGGATTACTGAGGGGCGTCAGGCGGCGGCGGATAGCTTTTCATAACTAAACATCCATTTGTACACTGTTGTCCGACCATTCTCTGCCGGTATGCCGGGGCGCTCCACTTTCAGTACGCCGTCTTGGGTTAAGTCCTTTAGTATGTTATTCGCAGATGTATGACTTAATTCCAACCGTTCGCCTAGTTCGCGGCAGGCTAGGTAGAATATAGGTGGCGGGTATTTGCTTATCTCGTATTCCGCAAGTGAACGGCAAATGCGGAAGGCGGCTCTCAGGGTCGGATTGTGCTCAAGGTAGTACGTCTTTTCGTATTCGCCGTTCAGCGTTTGGAGAAAGGACTCCTCCACGCCCCTTAGAGCACTCGCCATCTCTTTTTCGTGCACGGCACGGGAATCCTTTATCAAAGGGCGGTGGAGGTCGTAGGTAAGGTTTCCCATGCTTAGAATCAGCGAGTCGGTCATGCGCTGAAAGGCGAATGCAACCCAATCCACAACCCGCTCGTTGCGTTTTCCGAAGTCCGGCTGGTAGCGATAGCGAGCCGGCTTGTTGTTTTCGGGGTCGCCTTCAAAGTATTCTTCGTAGAGTGCCACCAAGTTTGGGTCGGAGTTAGGGGATTGCTTAAATGCTTCCACTAGTTTGGCGACTTCCCGTTTAGCCCTGCTTAGATCCAATGCAGTTTGGTAATCGGGGGAGCAACCTGAAGAGACCATGCGTGTAGAGGGTTCATCTTTGTTCTTTGTACTTAGTACTATGTCACTATGTACTATGTTACTATGTAAAGTAGTAGGAAGAGTAAGTACTTCCACATCCTTTTCCGCCAACCATATGTGGGGATCGTGGGACAGGTAGCACAAGCTCTTCGTGTTTTTCGGTCCTCCATCCATCGTCAACCCCAACGCCTCATAGTGCAGCCTTGCTGCTTCAAAGTAATCCTTGTGCGTTTCTTCCGAACGGGGGATAGGCACTATGCCCTTCGTCCCACCGCTAGGTGACGTAAAGACGGCCACGACATGACGATCTTTCTTGAGGATTTCGCGAACCTCCTCGGGCGGCAGTTTGTTGTTGCCCAAGTCAAAATCCAGTTGCAGGAGACCGCTGTGCTCGGTGATGCCCACGCCCGCCGTCCTGTTGCCGCCGACCCCCGACAACTGAACGCAAGGAAGTTGACTCTTGATTTTTTTCATTTGCTTGTCGTCTTCGTCTTTCACGGGGTGACTGCTGCTATGGATCTCGTTCATGAAGTCCCTCAAGGTGGCTACTTTTGGGGCGTGACGCTTGCTTTGGATTTCCATTATGAACTGCTTCAAGGTGGTCACTTTCCCTTTCTTGACCTCCCAAGTTTTTGGAAACCTGGAGAAGCGACGAGACAGCAATTCATCCACGGGAATTTTCTCCGCCTCGGGCTTGTCTGATTTCTTACCTGAATACTCTTTATCTTCAAAATTCAACATAGTTGATTTCCTCCTATTTGTGCCTTGCGAACGGACGCATATCGGCATAGTATACAGGTCTGTTTCACCGTGCATACCAAACCAATGAACCGCTTCCTCGCAGGGCGGTTTTTTGGTTTATTGGCTTAGGGACTTGAACTCAAATTTATCAAGCGCGCCCAGTACTCTTTCAAGGCTGTACAGCACACGACCCCCGACCTTGATGTAGGGGATCTTCCTTTGCTGCATCCAGTTAGAGATGGTTCGCTGACTGACGCCTATTTCCTTAGCTAATTGCGCCTTGTTCAGGCGTGTCGGCCTTTGCTCCGATTCGTAGTTGGAAAGTGTTTCCGTCACAATCATCTCTCCTCCTTCTTTTGGAGGTATGCCTCAATGTCTTCCGGGCGATACCGGAGGGTGTTCGCCGTGAGCCGTATCTCCGGCAGTTCGCCGCGTTTGACTAATCTTTGAATGCTCTTGCTGTCGGCATAACCCAGTGCTCGGGCTACCTGCTTGCGATCCCATAATTGGAATGAATCCTTCATGTATTAAACCTCATTTGTAATGTTTGCGCGGTGGTGCTTACTCGGCAAGCCACCGCAGATAGTGCCTAGCGTTTGCGGCTAGGCTATTAACCCACGTGTTGTTGCACGGTTTCGTGGATTACCGCTGAACTGTAGACATCGGGTTTTGAACAGCCCCGAAGAAGTACTGCGGACATCGGGTTTTGTGCAGCCCCGAAGAATTACTGCGACATCGGGTTTTGGACAGCCCCGAAGAAGTGCTGCGACATCGGGTTTTGGACAGCCCCGAAGAATTACTGTGGTTATATGAAAGTGTTCTCATACGAGTTGTTGCAAAATATAACCCCCAAGTACTGCGATGGCAATCCAAAGCAAGGAGAAGTATCGGGACGCCTTTGGGGTGCTTAGTCTTTCTTGAAACCAAACAAGACCCAGTAGGTCGCCAAGGCTACTGCGGAGGTGGCAAGGAAAACACGATCCCAATTTGTCGTCCTTTTCCAAGTGAAATCACTGGGATACGACGGTCTCGCGGGTGAGGTGTCCATAGGTCTGCCACCGGGTCTGCCACCGGGTCTGGCCATTTCCGCTGGTGATTCACTCTTAAGGATTCGCTCCCAGTAAAAACAGGTCTCCTGCCCGAAAAACCAAGTTGAACCCGTAATGGTCACGAAGATGAGCCACTTCGGAATTATGTCCAGACTTCTCAGGTAGCGAACTATTTTCATTTCTCCATAGAATTTCAATGAAAGACTTGATTCTGCTCATTCTTGTTTGATGAATCCTTTGCCAACCCAAGCAACAATGTAGAAAAGAAGAAGAAGTCCAAGAGGAGGAAGGAACATTGCAGAAATACTTAACAGGAATCCATTCCATCTTTGTTCCCCTTTTCCTTTAATTGCTGACTTCAGTACTTCTATATCATCAAGATTTGATTTTATCTTTGGCAGGGAATTTTGCGTTTCCTTCATCATCTCATTTTCCCTCTCTAACTCAGGTATCTTTTTCTCATAAAGAGAAATTCTATCTGTATGTCCTGTCCATATTTGGAAGGTCGCAACTGAAGCAAAGCAAACCCAACACACAGAAACAACAATCCACAATCTGAAGAGTCCTTTTTTGATTTGTTGTTGTTTCATGCAAGACATCATCCAAGCAACGTTCCGGATGTCAACGGGGTAGGGGATGCCCTCCTAAGCTGACCTCTCCTGGGCTTTTTCCACGTCTGCCGTTTCAGGGGGCTTGAAGTCAAAAAACTCTTGAGCTTCTTCCCGCAAGCCTTCCCCCGTCTTGACGTAGTGGCGCAACTGCGAATCGTCAACGTGTCGGAGCACCTTACGAACCTCTCGCTTATCGCCCGTATTTGCGTACGTCATGGTCGCGCATGTGTGTCGCATGACGTCTTGCACCCAGTTGTCCTTCACTCCCGCGCTCTCTCTGAGGCGATCCCACCTGTTTCGGTGGTTTTTTGATACTATCATGCCCTCGCGCCTCTTGCATCGCCTCAGAAGCCTCATAGCGGCTTTGGGGATGTCTATCTCACCGCCGAATCTAACTTTGGTTTTGTCGTCGTCTATGAAAACGCGGCTCTTCCTCATGATGACGTCATCCCAACTGAGTCTCCCCAGTTCGGATTCCGGTCTCAAGCCGCAATAGAGACCCAGGGTGACGAACGCCAACAAGTCCTCCGTGGCATCGGTGTGCAGCGCGGTGAGCAAAAGGTTGCGCCATTCATTAGGGCGTAGGATTTCGGGCTTCTTCAATGACTGTTCGGGTAGTGCTTGCTTGATGGGGTTTCTTTTAAGGTAGCCCCGGTCTACCGCGTGGTTGAAAAGCACCTTGGTGCAGTTGATCAGAGGTCTGGCGGATTTCCTCCTGCGCAACCACGGGTCAAAGTGCTTCACCTCGTCAAAATCAATCAATCGCATATTTCCGAATTCGGAGGCAAGCAACCCGTGCCTGCTCCTGTAATCCCCCAACGTACGGTCGCGTGTGCCCCGCGTGTGCCCCTTGGCTTTGAGATCCAGCTTGTGGGCCATGAAGTCGTCAACGAGTTCGGCAATGGTCATCGTCGCCCCTTGAACGTTGTGATGTTCGGCGGCGAACTTACACGCCTCCAGCAAAGAAAGGCCAGTGCCCTCCAGTTCCCGTAAAGCAAGTTCGGCGTCAGTCTGTTGGTTCTTCGTGAGTTTGAACCCCTCAGAACCTTGGTTCGCCTTGCGGACGGAATATTGTTCGCACAAGACTTTGGCTTCTGAAAGAGACTTGCATGTTCTCTTGATGCGTTTGGCTACACCCGTATCCGGATCTTTTATACGGCTTGCCGTATCTACCATGAAGGTGTCCGAAATCTTGCCCTTGCGCTTGTAGATTACCGGCCATTCGTTAGCTTTGGAGATCTTTACGTATCCTGCAGTACCCATGTTTAGGAAATGCCATGCAGTACGATGAAAATCAAGCAGAATTGTCTAAAAACTGTCCAACAGGAATGTAAGTCATTGAAGGACAGCATAATTCTGCGGACTTAAAATCCGCTGACCGAAAGGTCGTGGGGGTTCAAGTCCCCCTCCGGGCACTCTTTGAATTTAAGAGAAATGTTGGAAATACCCTAGTAGTATCGCGGTTTACGGGTTTTCCCCTATAGGTGGTATTCTTTTTTACGCCATTCCCCGTTTTGCAAAACAATTCCGCATTTAGGCATATTTATGCATAAAAAGTGGCTACAAAGATTTAGTTTTTTGCTGCTTTTATGGCGTTACTATATTCTTGAGATGGCTTGGGGGATTCGCGATAACGGTGGTAGCACGCCATGTACCTGCCAAAGTTCCTAACGATTTCGATTGGTCTGGTCCAATCTCTCTCTGCGGAAGCCTGGGACCCAGGCTCTGATGAATCAACGGCCGTAGAGGACCTTAGCGTCAATACAATGATTCGGGCGGATGTAGTTTCCTTCTGGCACTCCATCTACAATGCATCGAAAGGATTCGAGTCGCGCATCAACTGGACGGGAAACGTTTCTAAATTCAATCCTGGAACCACATCCTCGGTTTTCAAGGATGACGTCAGAAGACGCGTCAATTTTTTTCGAGCTATGGCTGGATTGCCGGGTGACATTAGGTTTGACCAACTTAAAAACTCCAATGCTCAGGCGGCCGCGTTGATTATGTCAGAGCAGAATGCTTTATCGCATTTCCCCAAAAAAGAACTGGGACTTTCCGGTCCTCCGAACGACAGTTGGACTGCAGTTGGTCAAACTGGAGCGGAGACAGGAAACCTTTCCTTGGGAGTTTTCGGGCCCGCTGCGATCGATGGTTACATCAAGGACCATGGGGACAATAACATACCGATTGGTCACCGCCGATGGATTCTGTACAGCAGAGCAAAGATCATGGGCACGGGTGACGTCCCCGGTGGACCGACCCCCAAATCAAATGCGCTTGTGGTCGTCGGTGGCTTCAAGTCCAGTTCTGTCAGTCAGTGGGTTAGCTGGCCAAATGCCGGCTATGCTCCAGTCGGGATTGTGTACCCGCGCTGGTCACTTTCCCGCCCCGGCGTTACCTTTGGCAATGCCACTGTTACTATGACCGACACCATTCGCAACTCGAACATAGGAAATACCATTGTTTACCGTCATACCGGAGGGCCGAGTTACGGCGATCCGACAATCGTATGGGAACCCGATTGGTCGGCCTATGGGGGAACGCCTCCCCTTGACACTTCGATCACTGTTACTGTCAGCCGCGTAAGTGGTTCACGGTCGAGCCACGCCTACACGGTGACTGTCATTGACCCGAATGACCTAGCCGCCGACAATGTGACGATTTCCGGAACAAGTACGCCTCCCGTTTCCGGGGCCGCCTATTCCTTCACTACGGTCTCGCAAGCATTAGGTTACGAATTGAGCGTTGCGAAGCCGAGGCTGGTCGCATGGTCTGAAGGAGCCGAGGATTCCTCTGCGACCCAAGTCATTGAACAAGCGACGTATCCTGGCCTCCGGTCCACTGCTTTTAAGCACACGGGATCAAAGTCCTTCCATCTTGCGATTACTGATTTTGATGTGCCCGAGGGTTTTGAACTGGATCGTACTTTGTTAGTCGAGGAAATGAGCGAGCTGCACTTCCACCAACGCATGCAATGGGCGGCCTCGGGAACCAAACTTCTTGTACAGATCTCTACGGATGGCGGGTATAGTTGGTCTACGGTATGGACTCGCGCCGGCAACGATGGCATGCCTGACAACTCATGGGAATCGGCGACTTGTTCTCTGAAGTCCTTAACGGGGCAGATCATTCGTCTACGATTCCGTCTCGAGCATGAATCCGGTTCCGTCTTCCTCGGGACTAATGCCAACAAGGGCTTCTATGTCGATGACATCCAAGTAAAGAATGCTCTGCAACTCGAGACGGCTGAAGTTACTCAGCTTGCCGCCTCTGCAACTGGGTTCATGCTGAACGATGTCACCGCAGGCGCAACTCTTGTCGATGGCGAGAGCTACTATCTGCAAATTCGCCCCCAAGTGGGTGGGGAATGGTTTGGTTTTGGGCCATCGCTCCTCGTAGTGCCGGAGAAGGAGGTTCGGGAGGTAGAGGCGGGCTGGAAAAACGCCGAAAGTCACGACGGAGGTTGGCGAACTATGGAATGGTTTGGCAATTACTATGAATCATCCTCTGGCTGGATCTATCATGAAGACTTGAAGTGGTTATTTCGAGCTGAGGGTGGAGTCTCCTCAGGTTGGCTTTGGCATCCGTCTCTGGGTTGGCTTTGGACGAATGAGGACATATTCCCGTTTCTTTATATGGATAATTGGGCCAGTTGGCTATGGTATTGGGGGAGCCCTTACCATGCCGCATATCTTTTCGACGAACTTAACAGGGAATGGTTTCTTTTGGAAATGAATGACTGAGAAAGAATAGACGCTTTCCACACGCTTCGCCCAGTCGTCTCCCGCGTCGCAGTTTTCGAGTTTAGGTAGTTCACCAGAGTGGCGTCGGAGGACGACGGGTTCGTGCCTATTTGTCCTCGTTGTCGAGGAGACCATCGTGGTAAGTGTCTGAATCGTTCGCATTGGTTCCGTGCGTGACCAGTTCGGCGTAGTTGCTCAAGCCGTCGCCACCCTTAGAGGGCATTGTCGTCGAGGTAGACTCCCTGGGCTTCCGCCTCAGTCTCCGACCCGCCCAGCAAGTAGCGGAGTGAGCCGTATGGAGTCGTCGAGCAGTGCGGAGCCTGCCCAGGGAGCGACCGAGACCGACTGGGATAGTACCAACTAGGCGGGTAACCCACATTACCCGAAGCCGGCGAATCATTTTGTATCAGCCATAATCGTCAATAAGGTTTCATCCATTTTTAGAATGTACAAATAAAGCTTATGAGAATGAGATTGCTCGTGAATAATGGGGCGCAATTACCAAAAAGAAGAACTTCTAATGATGTTTACTATATGAAAATCAAATGCGAAAGATTCCGATTGTGGTGACTTTTGAACGCACAGGATACCGTTCTGAAATGCCTGTAGAACGTTTCCAAGCGAAATTCACCGCTTTTATATCGAACAATGGCCTACATTGCCGTGACACAGGCTCTAATCGGCTTTGCCCCAATTGCCGAAATTCTTTACGAGGTCCGCGATCGATTGAGGGTTGAGTAGGGGGGTGGGAGAAGTGTTCGTACCCCATGGAATCTTTTGTTGAAGAAACGGCTAGTTCAGCGTAGCAAGGGTTTCTTTGATTGCATCGAAATTCGGTAACTCCAAGGGTGTGGCGGTCTGTTCCGCGTATCGGACGATGCCTTCTTTGTCTATCACAAATGCCGCCCGCGCACTTACGCTGCCGACTCCAATGAGATCATCGAGCAATACGCCGTAATCCTTTGCAGTCTGCTTGTTCAGGTCGCTGGCAATGGTTATTCCTATACTTTCTTTTTCAGCCCATTGCCCTTGGGCAAACGGGCTGTCGACGCTTATTGCAATCACGTCTGCATTCAACTCGGCGTAGGCAGCCAAACCAGAGGTGACGTCGCAAAGTTCTTGGGTGCATACTCCTGTGAAAGCCAGTGGAAAGAATAAAATCACCGTGTTTCTTTGGCCAACGTTCGTTGACAGGTTTACGTCGCTCAGTCCGAAATCGTCCTTTTCACCGGGAGCGTTTATGGATTTCAGGGTAAAGTCGGGTGCCTTGGAGTTAATTTCGAGGGTCATCGTAATATATTTTCATTTGGTTGGGTTCAGTTTATGCCTCAGTTTCGGCGAAAGTAGCTAACAAAACTCAGAAAAAAATAAAAGGCAACTCTTTGCATCGAGTCGCGGCAAACGAGGTGAGGGGCTTGGAATCCGTCGGAGGCGCCGAAGCAGTTGACCACGGTGCGGAATCTATCCAGTAACCAGTCCACCATTAGTATGAGGTCTATCGCCTCGACGGGGAGTCCGGCTATTATCAGATTTCAACGATTTTATAATGGGCGTGGGATCAAATCCGAGAAAGAGTGTTTCCGCGACCAAGTACTCCCGCGGGATCGAGTTGCTTCAGTCGAGGCTGATAATACAATCGGGAAGAGCTTCCGTGAGCATGATTTTTTGACTCTCGTTGATTAAATTGCCGCCGAGGGTCAAAACCTTCAATTCAGTCAATTTCGCAAGCGGCGAGACATCGGTGATTTGATTTTGGTGGAGATACAACCTCGTCAACTCGGTCAAATCCGCAAGCGGCGTGATGGTTGAGATCTTGTTGTTGCCGAGGTACAGTTTCGTAAGGGACGTCAATCCTGCGAGGGGCGCGACGGTGGTGACTTGGTTGTCGTTGAGAGCAAGCCACTTCAGTTCGCTCAGTTCCGCCAGTGGAGCAATATCGTTGATTTGATTGTCGAGGAGGCTGAGGTTGGTCAACTTGGTCAATGTGGCTAGTGGACCAAGAGTGGTGACCTTGTTGTTATAGAGGGCCAAGTCGGTCAAGTTGGTTGCGTATTCGAGACCCGTGAGGTCGCTGATTCCGGCATTGTTCGCCTTCAGAGTTTCCAGTGACGCGATTTCCTTATGGGTGATGACGCCTTGAGGTTTCTCGATGACTGCCCGGACGACTGCCTCTAGCTTGGCATCCTTGAAGACGACAGGTTCATCCGGAACCGTCCGGTTGACAGCGGGTTTCACCTCGTCGCTTCTTTGGGTGACGCATGATGCAAGAAGCAAGGCGGCGGCCAGAGCGACGAACAATTTCCTCATCGGGACAGCTCAACATTCAAAGCTTTTTGGGTCAAGCGCATCGAATTGACCTTTATTCACGAAAACTCCTTGCACCTAATCGAGTTGCCTCCGAGCCGGACTTGTACATTGTTCGCCGGCGATGATTCAAATTCAAGAAGTTAGTCTTGCCTATGGTCCGCAGTCCTTGTTCGAGGAGATTTCCGAGGTAATCGGTTCTCTCGACAGGATTGCCTTGGTGGGCTCGAACGGTTCGGGTAAGACCACCTTGTTGCGCCTGCTTATGGGCGAGGTGGAACCGGATTCAGGATCCATTGACAAACCCGATTACGCAACGATTGGTTACTTGCCTCAGGATGGGATTTCGGCGAAGGGGAGTACTTTGGCCGAAGAGGCCGGAAAAGCCTTTGCCGACGCCTTGGCCTTGCGAGAGCGTTTGGACGAGGCCGAGATCCGACTGGGTGAGATGGAACCGGATGTGGAGGAGTTTTACGACTTGATCGACTTGATGGGAGCTTGGGAGGAGCAATTGGCCGCTTACGAGCCAGAGAAAATGAAGTCCCGTATCGAGAAGGTGTTAACGGGAATGGGATTTCCCCTGTCCGATATGGACCGCGACGTCGGCGAGTTTTCAGGTGGTTGGCAGATGCGGATTGCCTTGAGCAAACTGTTGCTGCAGGCGCCTTCGCTCCTGATCCTGGACGAGCCGACAAACCATATGGACATTGTTTCCCAGCACTGGTTGGAGCAGTATTTGAAGCGTTACCAAGGCGCCCTGATCGTGATTTCGCATGATCGGGCATTTCTCGAGACTGTAACTGAGCGTACGTTGGAACTGAAACTCGGAAAACTCAACAGCTACAAGGGGGACTTTGGCTTTTATCTGAAGGAAAGCGCGGCTCGCAAAGAACGGCAGCAAAAGGCTTCCAACAACCAAAAGAAGGTAATCCAAAAGGAGAAGGAGTTTATCAACCGCTTCCGTTCGAACGTAAAGAAGGCGGCCATGGTGCAGAGCCGGATAAAGGCTTTGGATAAGATGGAGATCGTTAAACCGGAGGTGGAAGAGAAGAAAATGTATTTTCGCTTTCCACCGTCGCCGCCAGCAAGTCACAAGGTGATCGAGGTGGAGAACCTGAAAAAAGCTTACGGTGACAACCAGATTTTCAATGGTTTGGACCTTCGGATAGACAAGGGCGACCGTATTGCCATAGTGGGCGTTAACGGGGCGGGTAAGTCGACCTTGGTTCGCATCCTTGCGGGAGTGGAACCTTTTCAAGAGGGTGAGCGGGACATTGGGGTGAATACGGTTATCGGCTATTTCGCCCAGCACCAGGCCGAAGAATTGAATCCCGCCAATGACGTACTGACGGAAGTGGAGGAAGTCGCCGAGGGCAACCCCGAGTCAAACCCTCGAGCGGCATTAGGCGCCTTGCTCTTCAGCGGTAAAGAGGCGTTGAAGAAGACTTCCGTTCTTTCCGGCGGAGAACGCAATCGAGTGGCGTTGGCGAAACTTCTGATGAAGCCTTGCAACTGCCTTATAATGGATGAGCCCACGAATCACTTGGACATTCGCAGCAAGGAGGTGTTGCAGGAGGCCCTCAACTTGTTCGAGGGGACTGCCATCATCGTGAGTCACGACCGTTCTTTTTTGGACGGGGTGGTGACGAAGGTTCTGGAGGTCTCGCCTCAGAAAACTAGAATGCTCACCTGCAACGTGAGCGAGTACATTGATAGGTTGGACAGGGAAATGGCTGAGGCTTAGGCTTGGTCGACTTTCCGCTCTATAACAATTTAAGTACGGCGAATCCGCCTAGAAGAAGCACTCCGAAGGCGAGAGCGAGCTTGTTGAAGTGCTTGTCTATGGAGACCTTCATCGGTTCGCCGAATTTGGCGATTAGCACGGCGACGATGAAAAAGCGGGCGGAACGGCTGACTGCAGATGCGAGCAAGAATTGAGGAAAGGCCATGCCTAGAACGCCGCTTGCGATGGTGAAGATCTTGTACGGAATAGGTGAAAATCCCGCGAGAAATACGAGAGGCCAACCCCATTTCGTATACCAAGACGTGAGGTGTCTGAATTTCTCCTCGGTGAAACCGGGTACGTATTTGTAGAAGATGTCTTGGACGGTCTCCCAGCCAAAGGCTCCAATGGCGTAGCCGGCGGCTCCGCCTAGCACGGAGGCGACCGAACAGATGAGGGCGAACTTTAGCGCCTTTCTTAGGGCGCCGAGGCAGAGCGGAATTAGCAGAACGTCGGGCGGGATGGGGAAGAAACTGGCTTCGGCAAAGGATATTGCGGCAAGCCATCCGCCCGCTGATTTCCTTTCGGCGAGGGTGAGCGTCCAATCGTAGACGCGGCGCAAAAGGTTTGGCTTGGCTTGGCTCACGTCGTCTCCTTTGGGCTCAGATGGCATCTAAGAGTAGACCTCGGGCTTGAGGAGAGCGACGTGAGGGAGTTGACGATAACGCCCCGCGTAGTCGAGTCCGTAGCCGACCACGAAATGATTGGGTATGGAGAAGCCTATCCAGTTCGCTTTGAATGGGGTTTCGCGGCGAGCGGGCTTGTCGAGTAGCACGCAGGAATGGACGGATGCGGGATTGCGAGAGAGAATTTCGTTTTGTACGCGCGACAAGGTATTGCCGGTATCGAGGATGTCGTCGACGAGAAGGACGTGGCGGTTCTCGACCTCGGCTCGGAGGTTGCCCAAGATACGAGGGCTCGACTCAGGGGAGGTGGAGTCGCCGTAACTGGATACGCGAATGCAATCGAGTCGTAGTGGGCGTCGCAGGTTGCGAATGAGGTCGGCGGTGAATACGATGGCCCCATCAAGTAAGGTGATGAGCAGGATTTCTTCTCCTTCGTAATGAACGTCGATTTCAGCTCCTAGGGCACTCACGCGCCGGCTGATGGTTTCTTCGTCGAGCAGGATTTCCTGTATGTCGTCGGTCATGGTGAATAGGCGAGGAGATGATTGATGCTCGATTGGGCGGAGCGGGCGTATCCGCCCCCGAAGAGATTGTAGTGGTTCAATTCGTGATAAAGGTTGTAAAGGGTTTTGCGAATTCCGAAGCCGGGGTCGAGAGGGAAAATTTCTTCATAGCCTTTATAGAATTCTTTTGAGAATCCTCCGAACATATAGGTGAAGGCCATATCGGCCTCACGATCCCCGTAATAGCTTGCGGGATCGAACACGTAGGGCTGACCCTCGGTATCGCAAGCGAAGTTGCCGCCCCATAGGTCGCCATGCAAGAGAGATGGGATTGGCTTATATTCGCTGAAGAAATTGGGGAGGCGCTTCAGCAGTAATTCGACACCTTGGAAGGATTGACCTTTTTTTTGGGCAAGGTCGAATTGGTGAACCAATCGGTGCTCACGGTAGAATTCGATCCAATCGTCGGATGCCGGGTTGGGTTGGTGGGTGGCTCCTATGGCGTTGTCGATCTTCCATCCGAAGTGAGGTTTTTCGATTCGATGCAAGTGTGCGAGGTCTTGACCTAGCTGGCGCTGGGCGAAACCTCCGTCTCGGCCGGTATCGAGAAATTCGAGTACCAGAAAAGACCGATTGCCCGACACCCCGTGACAGATCGGGGCAGGCACGCGAACAGTATGGGTGGAGGCTATCTCCGCTAGGGCTTTGGCTTCCGCTTCAAAAAGTCTTAAGAAGTCTGCTGAATTCGCCTTTGCGAAATATACTTCGCCATTCGCACTCTCCAAACGTCGAGCATCGTTGATGCAACCACCGCTGATATTGCTTTCACTATGGAGGACAAATGAAGTTTTCGTCTCCTTGGCAATGGCGGTTGCTACGTCTCCCCACATATCGTTTTTGATTGTGGTCAAAGATGCGGATGCGGAAGGAGAGGTGGCTTTATGTGGTCTATCCCAAGCACTTTCTCAAGTCTTCGAGCAAAGCACTGCAACCCTCTTCCAGCAAATCCAGTACTTTCTCGAAACCACTGACCCCACCATAATAAGGGTCGGGTACTTCGCTGACTGTTCCGCTCACGTACTCGCAGAATCGTTGAATCTTCTTTCGTCCCTCATCGTTCGGAGCGAGTTTGTTCAATTCCGTGAAGTTGAAGTTGTCCATGGTGAGCAGGAGGTCTGCATTGGCGAAGTCGTCATTATTGGCTATGCGAGCTGCTCCACCTGTCTGGATACCTCTTGCCCCGGCTGCTTTTTGCATGCGTTGGTCGGGTGAGTTTCCCGTATGTTGGTCAATGGTGCCGGCGGAATCGCAAGTTATGCGGTCGTCCAGTCCACGATCAATTAACAATTTGCGAAAAGTGGCTTCGGCGGCGGGAGAACGGCAGATGTTGCCCCAGCAAACAAAGACCACGTGCAGTTTTTCTTTAGCGGTTTGGTTTTGCATTTCTAAAAAGGTCGTGCTTTACGCATGAAAATAACGAAGGAGTCAACCTTGACGTTTTACTCCTTTTTTCCATTTATATTTTCTATGAGCAAAAAGCTTGTGATATTTGGATGCGGTTATCTTGGCTCAGAGCTTGCTCGTCAGGCTCTCGAAGTTGGTTGGCATGTCTCCGCTGTTACCCGTAACGCCGACACCGCGGCATCTTTGAATGATGCGGGTGTCCATAAGGTCGTCGTAGCCGACTTGGATGATGAGTCTTGGAAAGGCGAGATCGATTCGACGCAGGATTTCGTGGTGAATTGCGTTGGAGCCGCCTCAGACGACTTGGATGGGTATCTGAAATCGTATGTTGACGGGCAGGACTCGGTAGTGAAATGGGCACGCGACGGGAAGGTGGGAACCTTTGTCTTTACGAGTAGTACTTCAGTGTATCCTCAAACAAAACGGCAACTTGTTGACGAAACCGCTTCTTCCGATGGTGTTTCCGAACGAGGAGGACTTCTTCTTGCTGCCGAGCAGTTGGGATTTCCCGGCGGTGGTGGCATTGGTCGCTCCTTTATTTTACGCTTGTCAGGGTTATACGGGCCAGGTCGACACTTGTTTCTTGAAAATGTGAAAAATGGCGAAGCTTTATCAGGACATGGGGATCGTATTCTCAATCTGATCCATCGCGATGACGCCACTTCCGCCATTCTTGCTGTGCTTCAGGCAGGTGAGAACAACATAGGCAGAATTTATAACGTGTCCGACGGCAATCATTCATCACGTGCTGAGATTGCGGAATGGCTTGCCGAAAAATTGGGAGTCGATGCACCTTCGTTTGCCGATAGTGATGGATCCGATGCTTCCAATCGGAAGATCAGTAATAATCGCATTCGTGATGAGCTGAACTGGTCGCCGTCTTTTCCTTCTTTTAGAGAAGGTTATAATTCTATTCTGGAAAAATAGGATCGGCCCTATTTTATCTTGGCATCTTTTCTTGTTTTCTTAACTGTATCAAAGGATTTTTCTCATGGTCGGAGTCGGAAAACTACTCAAACAAGCTCAGAAAATGCAGAAGAAGATGGAAGAGGCTCAAGAGTCTCTTGCTCAAGAAGTGTTTGAGGTTTCCGGTGGCGGCGGTGCGGTCGCCGTCAAGATAAACGGGCAAGGCGAATTTCAAGATCTTAGCCTAGACCCAGAATTTCTTAAGGAAGATCCGGACTTTGTGTCCGAGGCTATCCTGCAGACCATTCGAGATGCAGCTGAGGAAGCCAAGAAACGAAGTGAAGCTGCCATGGGTGATCTCACGGGAGGTCTTCAGATGCCCGGGCTTTTTTGACCTTGGTCTCCGATTCGTTTTTTTTGCGGGCAATATCATGACGCCCGGGTTCGAAAACTTACTCAAGGGACTCAAAAGTCTCCCTGGTGTAGGTCATAGATCGGCCGAACGTATTGCACTTCACTTGCTGGTGGAGAAACCCGAAGGTCTCGACGCTCTCATTGACATTCTTCGAACCGCGGGAACCTCGGCGAGGGCTTGTTCCATTTGCGGCAACCTTTCTGAGGATGAAACCTGCTCCATTTGTGGGGACGAGGATCGTGAAGATGGAAAGGTTTGTGTCGTCGAGCGAGTTCCCGATCTCTTCGCCATTGAGCGTTCGGGTGCTTATCGCGGTCGTTATCATGTTCTGCACGGCAAGCTTTCACCGATTCGGGGCATAGGTCCGGAAAAGCTGAACTTCGCTAGCCTTAGAACCCGTATTGAACAAGGCGAGGTGAACGAACTAATCCTGGCCATTGCGAACGACATCGAGGGGGAGGCTACCTGTCACTACTTGAGTGAAGAAATCGTGGGGGACGGAGACGTGCAAGTAAGTCGCATTGGATTTGGCATTCCCAGCGGGTCGGGAGTCACTTATGCCGACGAGGTCACCTTGCGAAGCGCCTTGGAAGCCCGTAGGGATTTCTCCTGATCTTTCCTTTGAATGTTTGGAAAAAACTTTTCATTGTCTTCGAGGTCTCTACTCTGGGAACCGGATGAACCATCTACTATTGGCAGCGGCGATATCGATCGGGGTCTCCTCGGTCTCGGCGGGGGGGGGCGGTGCTTGGCAAGAAGCCCGAGTGGTCTCGCTTGGATACTTACCATAACAGCATAACGAGTTCGATGTTCGAGAAGTTGCTTCGAAAAGTTTACGTTCCACGCGAATCTTGGTGGAAGGATTGGATTAAGATCGATGAGAAGGAAGCCCGTATCCGTAAGTTTGCGGGCAAGGAAGATTGGTATGTTTTGCCTTTTTCATCTTGTTCCGGAATTGCCTCGAAGAATCGCCGACAAGAGTATTGGCGACCCGCGGCGAACCTACGTGCCATTGCCCGTGAAAAGCCATTGGCTGGTTTTTTCATCGCTTTGGACCCCGGGCATTTGGGTGGTAAATATTCGAAAATGGAGGGCCGACATTTTGTCATAGGCGAGGCTGCTGCAGTTAAGGAGGGTGACCTCGCCCTCTTGGTGGCCAAGCGTCTATCCAAGCGTCTTCGCGGATTGGGTGCGAAGGTTTCGCTGGTTCGAACTCGGAAGAAGCCCGTGACGAAGGACACTCCCAAGACTCTGCGCAAAGATGCCGAGGCGTGGCAAAAAAGAATTGAAGGGGATGCCGTGCCCACGCAAACGAAGAAGGAACGCAAAAAAATGGTTCGGCGGCGTGGAGAAATTCTGTTCTTTCGATCGAGTGAAATCATGGCGAGGGCATTAAAGGTAAACGAAAAGTTAAAGCCCGACCTAGTCGTATGCATTCATTTGAATGCCGCACCTTGGCCCACTCCTGAAAAGAATTCGTTGGTGGAGCGGAATGATTACCACGTTCTCACCAATGGAGCATATTTGGGAGGTGAGATCGCCCTCGACAACCAACGACTCGAGATGCTCGTGAAACTTCTGAACCGCTCACACAAAGATGAACTTTCCTTGGCTGAGTGCATGGCTCAGTCATTCAAACGGGCGACTGGACTTCCTGCATTCAATTACAAAGGACCTAATGCCGTAAAGGTAGGGGAGGTTGCCGGTGTCTGGGGGCGCAACCTAATGGCCAACCGTTTGTACGAATGCCCCGTCGTTTTTCTCGAGCCTTACGTCGCGAATTCCAAGCAGGTCTTCGCCCGTATCCAAGCAGGTGATTACGAAGGAGTGAAGGAAGTTGGGGGCAAAAGCTGTGTGAGTCTTGTCGAGGAATACGTGGATGCCGTAATTGCGGGCTTGGTCGCCCATGCGGCAAGTCACGCAAACTGAGCTAGGCCAAGATTTTCTTGGCAACGTTGCCAAAGACATCTGTTAGACGGAAGTCGCGGCCTGCGTAGTTGTAGGTCAGGCGTTCGTGGTCTAAACCCAGCAAGTGCAAGATGGTGGCGTGGAGGTCGTGGAAATGCATTTTGTCTTCGACTGCGGCAATACCGTGCTCATCGGTAGCGCCGTGGCGCATTCCGCCTTTGACTCCGCCGCCGGCCATCCAGAAACTGAATCCACTGGAATTGTGGTCACGTCCGTCGGGTCGCTTGACATGGGGGGTACGGCCGAACTCGCCGCCCCAGACGACAAGAGTTTCCTCGAGCATGCCCCGCTGGGCTAAGTCTGTAAGGAGAGCAGCCAGTGGTTGGTCGGTCGCCGTACAGTTGGCCTTCAGTTTGCCTCGCAGGCTGTTGTGCTGGTCCCAGTTGGCGTGTGTGACCTCGATGTAGCGCACCCCGGTCTCGGCCATGCGGCGGGCGAGCAGGCACTGGCGCCCGAAATCACTGGTGGCAGGTTTGTCGAGACCGTAGAGGTCGCGCATGCTTTGGGATTCGTCGGAAAGGTCGAGCAACTCGGGGACCGAGGATTGCATTCGGTAAGCGAGCTCATATGACTTGATTACGCCGTCGATGCGCTGGTCCGATGGTTTTTCTTTCAGCAGGTTGCGGTTCATCGACTGGATGAGGTCGATCTGTTTGCGCTGCAACCCAGCACTGAGCCTTTTGTTATTCAGGTTGCCTATGCTGGCGTCTTTTATGTCGGTGTTGAGGTTGCCGATGGCGGTGCCTTGATAGACTGCGGGCATGAAGGCGCTACCGTAGTTCTGAGTGCCGCCTACCCGGGTGGGCGGCTTGATGGTGACGAAGCCGGGCAGATTCTGGTTCTCGGTGCCGAGTCCGTAGCTCACCCAAGCTCCCATGCTTGGGCGCACGAATTGGAAGCTTCCCGTGTGGAGCTGGACAAAGCATTGGGGATGGACGGGGGCGTCTGCGTGCATGCCGTTGAGCAGACAGAGCTTGTCGGCGTGCTTAGCGAGTTGGGGAAAGAGTTCGGAAATGGGAAGACCACTCTTGCCGTGCCGCGTGAACTTGAAGGGGCTGTCGAGCAACTTGCGATTGCCGAAACTAGTGGTCTTGCCGTCGTCACGTAGCAGGTCGGGCTTGTGATCGAAGGTATCGACGTGGGAGGGGCCGCCACGCATGCAGGCAAATATGACGCGCTTGGCACGGGCTGGAAAGTGAGGACCGCGAGCAGAGGTCATGCTGGTCGCGAGGGCTTTCTCGGTGGCCAGTCCTGCAAAGGCCAAATACCCGAAACCCGTCGAGATTGTCTTGAGGGCGTCTCGTCGACTATAGTTGGACAGAATTGATTCGTTCATGGTGTGCCGTTCCAATCATTAAAATTCAGCGGCATTGTTTCAAGGTCCTTTTATGCAAACGAGGCGTTCAAAAAGGCGAAGGTAGAGGTTGCCGTTGGCGAGGGCGGGCGTGGAATGGCAGATCTCGTCGAGGTCGTTCACTGCCAGTTGGCGGAACTCCTCGGCGTCGGCTATGGCCACCACCTTGCCGTAAGCGGATACGCAGAAAATGACTCCGCCGGCGCAAACCGGAGAGCCGTAGAAGGTGTCTTTGACGCCTTCGGTGCGTGCTTTCCAGATTACTTTCCCGGTGTCGGGGCGAAGGCAGGTCACGACGCCGTTGTCGGCCCAAAGGTAGAGTCGGTTCTTGGTCAGGAGCGGGGTGGGAATGTGAGGCACGGTGTCCTCCAGTCGCCAAATTTCCTTGGCCTTGCCGTCCCTGCTGGCGGAGGCGGGTCGTATGGCCACGAGGTGTTTGTCCAAGGTGGTGAACCCGCACACGCTGAGCACAAGGTCCTTGGACACAATGGGTGAGGATATGGCGCGTTCGGCATGGGGGCGGCCGAAGACGGATAGTTCCCACAATGCCTTGCCTTTGATCGGATCCACGCTGGTCACGCCTAGCCACCAGTTGGTGAAGATGAGTTCCATCTTTCCACTGGGGGCCTGGTAGACGCAGGGGGTGGAGAAGGTCAGGCGCTTGCTGTCCCGTGGGATTTTCCAACGCGTTGCACCTGTCTTGCGGTCGATCGCCAAGAGGAAGCCTCCTCCTTTTTCGATATCGTTCGGCAGCACCACCAAGTCATCGTGCACGATGGGGGAGACGCCGAAGCCGTGCCCGCCGGTGACTTTGCCGAAGTTACCCTGCCAAAGCTGTTTCCCCTCGTGCGAGAGGGCCGTCACTTGCAGTTCCGTGTTATTGCCCCACGCCACGTAGACTGCGTCGGCGTCCACAGCGGGGGTGCTGCTGGCGAAGCTGTTGCGTTTGTTCGTCTTGTGCGTTGCGGAGGCAAATGCCTTGTTCCAGAGAATTTTTCCGGAGGGCGCGTCGAGGCAAACCACCAGGCGCTCCTTTCCCTTTTCGCGGGCCGCGTTAAGGAATATCTTGTCGCCCCAAACGACCGGGGAACCATGACCCGTTCCGGGTAACTTGGTTTCCCAGTGCACGGTGTCGTCGGACCATTTCGCGGGTATGGTGAAGTCGGCGGTGCCGGCTCCGTTCGGTCCGCGAAAGCGCGGCCAGTTGCTCTCGTTGGCCCATAGGATGATGTTCCCGAGAAGGAGTAGGGACAGGACGCAGGCCACGAAGCGGGTTTTCATAATTTCTCGGACTTAATTAATCGAGGTAACGAAACTCGGCGCTCGCGAATAGAGCGTGGCAAAGATGGGCTAGAGCTTCGGGAGAATCTTGCTCTCCTTTGTCGGACGATGCGATTTGGTAAAATTCCATGGCTTGAGAAAGCTCTTCTTCGCTGGGATGTCGAGAAAGAGCTCGTTTGTAGGCTTTCTCCACGAGAGTTTCAGGAGCGCTTTTGCCCTCGGCGAGGAGAGCCTCTGCCATGGCAGAGGCTTGTTCGATCACGAAGGGGGAATTGAGCAGAAATAGCGCTTGGGATGGTACCGTAGTCTCCTGCCTGCGACCTACGATCATGCTTGGCTCGGCGAAATCGAAGGCACGCAAGAACTCGGGCAGTAGGTTCCGGACGATGGGCAAGTACACACTGCGGTGGGATACGTTTTCGAGCGAATTCTTGGGTATGGTGATCCCTCGCCCAACGTTGCCGTTTCCGGCCTTGGCCACGGCGGAGCCTTTGACTGGTTCGACGTCCAGTTCACCGGAAGCGAAGAGCATGGCGTCGCGTAGGGCCTCTGCTTCAAGGCGACGAACATTGGCTCTCCAGAGCAACTTATTTTCAGGATCCTTTTTGAAGTTCTCGGGATTTTCCGAAGAAGAGAGGCGGTAGGTCCGACTGACTGTGATTTCGCGTATGGCTTGCTTGATCGACCATCCGTTCGCCTGAAAGCGGAGGGCGAGGTAATCGAGGAGCTCGGGATGGGAGGGAGCTTCTCCGGAAGAGCCGAAATTGTCGACTGTACGCACGATGCCTTCTCCAAAAAGGTGATGCCAGATGCGGTTCACCATGACACGGGCAGCCAACGGGTTTTCCTCGTGAGTCAGCCACTCCGCCAGTTGGAGCCGTCCGCTCTGCTCCATTTTGGGGCGAGGAGCCTGATTGATCGGTAGGGCGGTGAGGTATCCGCGCTCAATGGTGGCTCCCAAGGTGTCGACGTCTCCGCGCAGGTGCACGCGAATGTTGAGAGGCTCTCCTCCGTCCTGTACACCCATCGCGTATTGAGGCGGCTTGGGCGAATTCTTCTTCATTTCCTTGATCTGGGCATTCGTTTCGCGCACATCCTCTGCGCATTCGTCCATCTTGGCCTTCATCTCTTCGTCGCTTTTCTTGCGCTTGAGGACTTTGAGCTGTTTTTGGGCTTTTTTCAATTGCTTGCCGAGAGTAGCCATTTCCCGATTGTATCTATCTAATTCAACTTTGAGCTCCCTAGCATTTTCACCCATGGGTATGAGGCTGCCGGTTTGTCGGTTGCCGTTGCCCTTGGCTGTGCCATAATGGGTCTTGGTACTTTGGAATATGCCGGCGAGAGCGTAGTAGTCCTCGGTCGGGATAGGGTCGAACTTGTGATCGTGGCACCGAGCGCAGGATACGCTTAAGCCCAAGGTGGCACGGGTGGCGACGTCGATTTGCTCGTCCACTACGTCCATCGTGAAAATTCTCTTATCTTTTTGGTTAAGAGATTTCGGTCCCATCGCGAGAAATCCGGTAGCAACTAGGCGTTCGGCTTCCTGTTTTGGATCATCGGACACCATCAAGTCGCCCGCCACCTGCTCCTTGATGAAGAGATCGTATGGTTTGTCCTCGTTGAACGACTTTATGACGTAGTCGCGATACCTCCATGCGTGCGGATAGGTGAAGTTCCGCTCCATTCCAGTTGACTCGGCATAGCGTGCGACATCCATCCAGTGCCTACCCCAACGTTCGCCGAACTGGCTTGAGGCAAGCAAATCGTCGACCACTTTCTCAAAGGCTTTCGACGAATCGTCGGCGAGGAAACTTTTCATTTGATCCGGAGTTGGGGGCAATCCGATCAAGTCGAAATAGATGCGGCGTAGAAGGGTGGCTTTACTGGCGTCTTTTCCAGGGTTCAATCCTGAGACCTCCAGTTTTGAGAGGATGAAGCGATCGAGGTCCGATCGGACCCAATTCGCCTGTTTGGGTTGGGGCACTTTGCGTACCTCTGGTTTTCGGAATGCCCAGTATTGGCGAGCTTTTTCCCAATCGAATTTATTCTTCCAGTCGGCGGTTGGCTTTTCTTGGTTCACGAGGGTTGCCCGGGCTTTTTCTGGAAAAGGCAATTTTATTTGCATCCAGCTGGCCAAAGACTTGATTTCAATGCTCGACAAGGGTCTTGCCATCGGAGGGTGTCTGCTGTCGTCTCCCTTCTTCAATCGAGCCACTTTGAGCAACATGGACTGGTATGGACGCCCTTTGAAACTCACGATCGGTTTGCCCGATGCGCCTCCCTTGAGGAAACCCTCGCGATAATCGAGACGCAGTCCGCCCTCGAGCTTCTTGGACTTGGCGGAGTGGCACTCGAAGCAGTGCTCGGCCAAGAGGGGGCGTACCTTTTTCTCAAAAAAAGTGATTTGCTGTGGCTTAAAGGTTTGTCCGCTTGCGGCGAAGGCGAAAATCAAGCCGATCAAGGCTGAAAATTTGAGAAGCTCTTTCATGATGATTTCGCGCGAGATAGTATAAACAAGCTTATCTATTCCAATAGACCATCGGCGAGAGATCGGGACATTTTTTCTACTTTAGAGCACCTGCCACCATAGCCCTCATCTTGTCCTCATTTGCTTCAACGGCTGCTTCCGGGCCAGTCATTTTCACGAAGATTGCTCCCTGCTTTCCTTCGATAATAGCTCCCAATAAAGCGTAACCCTCTTTCGGAGTCTTTGGACCGAAGGGACGACCGCTCATGAAAGTTCCGGTGGCTCTAGCATAAGTGACTTTTGTGTCTCCCACCGTTTTACCTTCCACTTTCTTGTTTTCGGCGTTTTTAAATTGGCCCATCCACCGGTCGATGTTCGCCTTTACACCTCCGGCGCCGCCCGCGCCGAAGTAAAAGAATACGACTTCTGCCGACTTTCCACTCTTGCCCGGGGCCAAGAACTGAGCTTTGCGCATGGAGGAGGAAGGCGGTGATGCCTTCCATCCCCCCGGCGAGCTAAACGTATAACCCGCAACGGAGAATTTTTCGGCATTTGCCGAAATCGCTGAACCCCAAGCGAGCAAAGTGCCCGCAAACATAAATAGGTAACTCTTTTGCATGCTTTTCATTTTCTCTCACCACAGTACCTGAGTCAACGGGAATGCTTGGCCGAGATGGAGTTGAACTCGGCTACCTTGCTGGCTTTGCAGGTAAGCGAAAGAGGTGCGAATAGGTTCGGAAGTAGAGGCTGGCGTTCGCTACGGCAGGTGTGTTGTGGGTGAGCTCGCCGAGAGAAGATATTCCGAGAGCTTCGTATTTGTCGGACGCTGAAAAAGTGGCGACCTTGCCTTCGCGGGATACGGCATATATGACCTTGCCAACCATAATGGGTGAGGCGAAATAGTTGCCGTCTAGACGTTCGCGCCACTTCATTTCGCCCGATGCTAAGTCGAGGCAGGAGGCGATGCCACCATCGGTGACGAGGAAGAGCAGGTTCCCTTTTGCAATGGAAGTGGGCACGTAGGGTATGTTCTTCTTCAAGGAATAGGCGATGGTGGGTTTGCCCTTGCCGCTTTTCGGTGGAATGACCGAAGCGAATCGACTGGCCCGGCCACCTGAGCCGCAACTCGCGAAGAAGCGTCCGTTGGCAGGGTAGGGGGATGCCACGCTGCGGAGGTCTAGGGTGTCGGGGCCGGTTTCCCAAAGGATTTTTCCTGATTTGGCATCGACGGCGTAGCAACCGTGGGCCATCGAACTGGTCACGAATTGGAGGGGACCGCCCTTGGGTTGGTAGACGCAAGGCGTGGACGAGGATGGCTTGGCGGACATGCGTTTTGTTTGCCATACGGTGGACCCTGTCTTTCGGTCAACTGCGATTACGTTGCTATCCCCGTAGTGATCGTGGGTGAGAACCACTAGATCTCCATGTACTATTGGCGAGAAGCCGTTGCCGTGCTGGGTTTCGTAACCGCCGAAATCGCGTCGCCAAAGCAGGTTGCCGTCATGGTCGAAGCAGAGGAGGTCGTTGGATGTCTTGGTGGTCCAGTTTACAAAGAGGTACTCGGCGTCCACGCAGGGGGTGGAAGAGGCGAAACTGTTGAACTTGTGGTGCGGGTATTTGACTGAATCGAGTTTCTTTTCCCAGACCTTCTCACCGTTGATGGCATCGTAGCAGAGTACGTACTGGGAACCGTCTGTATCGTCGGAGCAAGTTGTGAAAAGGCGAGTTCCCCATAATACGGGGGATGCGTGACCGACGCCTGGAAGCTTGATTTTCCACGAGTAGTCGGTGTCCTTCCATTTTACGGGCAATCCTTCGGCTTTGCCGTGTCCCGTTCCACTTGGCCCGCGAAAGCGCGTCCACTCTCCTGCACTTTCTTTGGCAAAGACGGAGAGCAAAGGAAGAATTATTCCAAGACCGGCTAAGATTAGAGATTTCATTCCGGAGTGTTTTTGGACTTCGGATCAGGCTTCAGATACACCATGAAATGTTGTTGGGGAAGCATGTCTCGAGTTTCCTTCCAATCGAAGCCAATGGCTTTCATTTCCTTTTGGGACTGTGCTTGTGTCATCTTGTGTAGCCGTTTGATCGGAACTTTCGGATCTTCCAGCCGATATTCAATTAATACCAGACGACCTCCTGGTTTTAGGGCTTTCAGAATGGAAAGGCCCATTTCCCGAGGATGGGAAAATTCGTGGTAAGCGTCCACAATGAGGACGCAATCGACAGAGTTCTCGGGTAGTTTGACATCGGTTATCGTACTGAGTACGGGAACTACGTTCTCGGTCTTGAATTTGCCAATGCGACCTTTGACGATAGCGAGCATCTGCTTGGAAATATCAACGGCAAAGGCTTTTCCTTCGGGCACTAGTTTTGCCATGCGAAAGGTGAAGTAACCCGAGCCTGCGCCTATGTCGGCCACGGTCTCGTCTGACTTCAACTCGAGGTTTTTGACGAGGAGGTCGGTCCTTTCCTCGCGCTCTCGTTCGGATCGCTCCAACCAACCCGCGCCAAGGTGCCCCATGACCTGAGATATTTCCCGATCCATGTACATTTTTCCGGTTCCACCCCTCGTAGGTGTTTTCTGCGTGTATGTCTGTTCCGAGACTGCAAGAGTTGCATTTGCCGCTTTTTTTGCGGTGCACAATTCACTCCCAAGAGCAAGCAAGGGAAGGATTGCCAAGGTTTTTGACATTTTGGCCATTACTGAATTCATCATGTCGCAAAGATTGCCTGCTTTGGCATCCTTTAGGCAAATCTATATTGTTGAACGACTAAAGATCGCAAGCTAAGGTGGGAGAAGTAGTATGAAAGTAATTCGAGCGAAAAGCGCCGGCTTTTGCTGGGGAGTAGAGCGTGCAATTCAAGTTGCTCGCGAGCAAGCCGATGGTGGAAAACGGACCGTTTACACGGACGGGCCACTGATCCACAACAACCAGATGATGACGGCACTTAGCACAGAGGGCGTTCGCGAGGTGGGGGACTACCGAAGTAGTTCGTCCATAGAGTTGGATGAGGATGAACGCGATGATTCCGTCGTCGTCGTGCGTGCTCATGGCATTTCACCCGAGCGTAGAAAGTACCTCAAGGGTCTCGATTTGCCCTTCAAGGATGCGACCTGCCCGGATGTTGGAATTATTGCGGGCAAGGTGCGCATGCATGCGACCAAGGGTTACGACGTAGTTATTTTCGGGGATCCTCGCCATCCCGAGGTTATTGGTCTCATGGGATATGCTGCCGGGAGAGGTCATGCCGTCCAGACTGAAGAGGATTTGGGTGCGTTGCCCGATTTCGAGAACGGTGTGGTGATGGTCTCGCAGTCGACCATGTTTACTCACGAATTCGAACACCTTTCGGCTCTTCTTGCCCAAAAGTATCCCGAGCTTGTCGTATTCGATACGATTTGCGGCGCGACCAAAGAACGTCAGTCGGACTTGCGACAGTTAGTGGCGGATGGGGCCGACGCCATAGTCGTTATCGGTGGCCATCATTCCGCCAATACCTGCAAATTGGCCAAGTTGGCCGAGTCCCAGAACCGACCTACCTTTCATATTGAGACGGCAGAGGAACTTGATCCTTGCGTCATGTCCGAGTTTCAGAGCGTTGGCGTAACTGCGGGAGCTTCCACCCCTGAATTCATTATCGATGCCGTTTGTCGTTCCTTGGAGTCCATGGAACCATCTTCCGAAGTGTAAGATTATTCCGTCTCTAATAGAAATTTCATCTCTTTTTCCGATATGACCACTTCCATACCCAATATTCTTGCCGATCGATACGCTTCCTCCGCTATGTGCGATTTGTGGTCGCCCGAGGGGAAGGTGATTCTTGAACGCGAATTCTGGATTGCAGTGATGAAGGCTCAGCGCGACCTCGGTTTGAATATCCCCGCCGATGCCATTGAGGATTCCGAACGAGTAAAGACGCTGGTAGACCTTGAGGCCATCAATGAGCGGGAGAAGGTGACCAAGCACGACGTGAAGGCCCGGTTGGAGGAATTCGCCTCGAAAGCTGGTCACCAGCATGCTCACAAGGGAATGACAAGCCGCGACCTTACGGAAAACGTTGAACAACTTCAGGTCCACCGATCTCTCGGCATTGTTCTGGAAAAGGGTGTTTCCTCGCTCCTGGCCTTGGCCAAGCAGGCGGCCGATCACAAGGCACTTCCACTTGCGGCGCGTTCGCACAACGTCCCCGCCCAGTTGACCACTCTTGGGAAACGGTTTGCCATGCATGGCGAGGAATTGGAACGATCGCTAGATGGTTTGGTCCGCCTGTGCGCCACCTACCCCTTTCGGGGGCTAAAAGGTGCGGTGGGCACTCGTCTCGATCAAATCACTCTTCTGGGTGACATTGAAAAGGCCGAGCGACTCGATGGTCTCTTGCTTGAGCACCTCGGTTCACCGGGTTCCTTGCAGATCGTGGGCCAAGTCTATCCACGAAGTCTCGATTTCGAAGCCGTATCACTTCTCTTCAGGCTTGCTTCCGGGCCTGCCAGTTTCGCAAAGACTCTCCGCATCGCAGCGGGGCATGAGTTGATGGGGGAAGGCTTTGCCAAGGGGCAGACAGGTTCTTCCGCCATGCCTCACAAGATGAATAGCAGAAGCTGCGAACGGATTAACGGCTTTCATGCTATTCTTTCTGGACATCTGGCCATGGTCGCTTCTCTTTCGGGAGATCAATGGAACGAAGGCGACGTTTCTTGCTCAGTCGTACGTCGCGTCGCTCTTCCGGATGCGTTTTATGCGATAGACGGCTTGCTCGAAACTTTTCTTACAGTACTCGTACAAATGGAAGTTTTCCCAGAAGTGATTGGCGCTGAGTGCCGTCGCTACCTGCCCTTTCTTCTCTCAACGACCATAATGATGGAAGCCGTGAAGGCGGGCGCCGGGCGGGAGGATGCCCACGCCGCCATCAAGGAGCATGCCGTAGCCACTGTTCGTGATCTTCGCGAAGGTCGTATTGTTAGCAACGATCTCCCGGGTCGCTTGGCTTCAGACGACCGAGTGGGGCTTTCGGTCGAAGCCATCGATCTTTTAATCTCTGAAGGCGAAACCCGAGTGGGGGCAGCCGTTCATCAAGTGGAAGGCTTCCTCGAGCGAGCCAAATCTTGGGGCGAGCGATACCCCGATGCAGCCGAATACAAGCCCGCGACCATATTGTAGCTACAGCTCGCTAGAATTCTCCTTTTTCTTTCGGGTTATTTTAATAGGGTCTCGTGAATTTTGCGATTGCCATGAGGGCGAGAACCTTATGCACTTTTCAGCTTTTCATTTTGATCAGAAAGACACATGTCAGAGGAACTTGAAGGTAATTGTTTGATCGCCCAATCGGGCGGTCCTACTTCCGTAATTAACGCGAGCGTGGCCGGTGTGGTGACGGAAGCCCTCAACAACCCGTGCATTGAGGAGATTTATGGTGGGCTCAACGGTGTCTTTGGGATTTTAAAGGAAGATCTCATCGATCTTGCGGAAGAGTCGCAGCAGAATATTCGAGGACTTAGGCATACGCCTGCTTCCGCTCTCGGCACCTGTCGCTTCAAGCTTAAGCGCGACGAAGACTTTCAACGAGTAGTCGATGTGTTCGAGGCTCACAACATCCGATA
>CAJQSI010000110.1 GCA_905612515.1 uncultured Opitutales bacterium
CAAGTCGGGGCAACTCTTTTGCCTCGACCCGCAGACGGGCAAGATCCTCTGGACAAGTCCCCCGCGCACCGGAAACAACGTCGCCTTCCTTTCCGTCCCCGGATACGTCCTTGCCCTCATCAACACCGGCGAAGTCCGGATAATAAAAGCTACCGGCCAACGCTACGAGCAAGTCGCCTCCTACCGCGTCGCGGATGGTGGAACCTGGGCGCCGCCCGTACTCCTCCAACGCGGCATCCTAGTCAAGGATCGCGAACACCTCGCCTTGTGGGCCTTCTAAATCGGAAAACTTGACCGGGTCTGCTTCAATAGCGATAGTGCAGGCATGAAAACCATAGACCCAAAGAGCCTCCTCATCGGATTCCTTCTCGCCACCACCCTCCTCCTCGCCATCGGGGCTGCCTCCGGCACCCAGAACGTCCGAATAGTCGGGATCGACAGCAACTTCTCCGACTGGGATCCCATCAAGGTCGAAGTCGGGAAATGAAGATGGGAGACTAACCATTCGGGTATCCCGACACGCCGTGAGGCAGTAAGTTCTCGGAGCGTCGAGAACGGAATATCTCAGGCAAGCCTGCTTTCGAGCTCTTTCAACTTCCGCAGCTTCGTCCGAATGTTTTCTCGATAACGACGGTCCCGCGCTCGCGCCTTCGCTCGCTTCTGGTCTTCGCCCACTCGGGGACGCCCCCGCCGCAAGCGCGCCACTTCCTCGGGCACAGTATAAACTCCGCGTTGACGAAAGGAAGCGGGAGCCAATACAAGCAAGGAGGCTCGGGCCTCATCTGCAAACCACGGCTCTTTCAGCACACGGTTCTTCCCCAAGACCCATGCAGGGCGCTCCACCAGGACACGGTCGGCGATCCACTCCGCATAAGCGGCCAAATAAGCATCCGCCACCTCCCCCTGTTGGAACTTCTTCGCCAGAATGGTCGGTTCCTCCGAAATAGCCCTGACCAAGGCCGGCCGATTGCTCACGTCTCCACGTGTAAGGAAGTGAATCCAGTCGCGAAGCAAAAAGCCGAATTCCTCAAGGCTTTCGGATTGCTCGGCTACCTGCCGCATAGTTTGCGGTCTCTCCACTCTCGAGCTCATCCCTTGCTCTCCTCCTCGATTATCTGGTTCAGCAAAGCCCTGCCCGATTCGTTCGGTGCATCATCCCGATAGTATTTGTCGATATGTTTCTGGATATCCTTGATCGAGGATATTTCCAATTTCCGAATCAAAAAGCGAAGGTCCTCCTCGTCACCCTTGTACCCGGGCAAGGCTCTTCGGCAAGCCAAGGCCTTCATCGCCAAAAGGTACCCCGCCGTTGGTGCCGTCAGTCGCACTCCTGGCAAATCGATCGGCAGTTCGCGAAGTGATTCCTTGGTCGCGAGAAATTGGCGAACGTCGTCATTCAACCAGTCCTCGGGCAGCCCCTGCTCGGACGCCACTTGCTTGATCAGGGGGATAACCTTTTCGGTCGGGTGAAACAGGGCATCGACGTCTCGAGTGATCGCTCGTCGATCAAAGGCAAGCATCATCGCACAACCACCATACACGCAAAGATCCAAGGCGATTTCGCGTTCCCCCGCCAATTCCCCCAATCTTTTCAAGGCTGCAAGAACCTCCTGTTTGGACAAACTTTTCATTTCAATATATCATCGCACGACGATTTATTAATTTCAAGGTAAATTCGCCACATCCGGCACCCAGAACGTCCGAAGCGTCGAGAGCGGAATATCTCAGGCAACCCTGCTTTCGAACTCTTTCAACTTCCTCAGCTTCGCCACATAGATGGTCCTAGGCAGTTACCTCTCGGGACATGCGCTCCAATGCGCTGCGACCCCTTTCAAGGATTTCCTCACACTTATAAGTCAGATCGAGTATAATTCGTGAGTTCTCGTGATAAAGATGGCGACCCGAACCCGACAAGGGACCACTCGTATTGATCGTGTCCGATTCCTCAAAATCCGCCAGTGCACACAGGGCTTGCGACGAAGACATGCACAGGGCCTCAATCACGGATGATACGAATTCGATGTGTTCCTTCTTCCTGAGCCGCCCGTAAAGTCGACCCTCCTCGTAACATCCCAGTTCGTCTTTAACGGATTCCAACTGAGACCACACCTTGTCGAAGTCCTCGAATTCATCGCAGTTAATTATTTCACCATCCCAATAGTCGGCAATGTGCCAACCTCTGGGACCATCCTCTTCCTCGTCCCCCTCTTCCGGTCCAAACTCGTCGCTTTCGAGAAAATCGACAATTTCCTGCGCACCGGGAATATTCGCTAGTTCTGGGGGAAGAGTACTCTTACCTTTCCGGTTCGGATCCAGCCCTTGAGAGGATCCCAAGTACAGGGACAAGTCCCAATTCGTCCGATAGAGCAAGACCCAGTGGTTGGGGTCTGCTTGCCTGGCGTACTCCTCCTCCCCCAGCAAGGCCCTCAGCAAGTGGATCTTGTGTCCGCCCCCGTGAAGCAGCCAAAACCGCTGGGCGAAACCTTGTGGCGGCACCAAGTCCAGAATCGTCCGGAATCCCAGGTACAACAGGAAGGAACTCACCTTCCCCTCTCGTTCCGCATCCACCAACCCCCTGTAAAACTCGAGGTCGAACAACTCGTTCGGGTACCTGATCCACCAGTCGGCGC
>CAJQSI010000111.1:0-7500 GCA_905612515.1 uncultured Opitutales bacterium
AATTGATCTCCTTTTCTTCTTGCTCCGATGGCACGAGCACTGAAATCCTGTTCACGATGGAAAATGTTAATCCGATCGATTTGGTGGAGGAGGCGATCCTAGACTTTTCTTTGGGCGAAGAAGAGATTGCCGAGGACAAATTGATGAAAGCCGTGAAGTCGGATTCCGGCTGTCTTGATGCATGGAGAGCATTGGCTGAAGTTCGTTTGGCTAGGCAGGATTTGACGGGGGCTCTTGCCGCTTGTGAAAAAGCTTTGGTGATAGCTCCTGAAGATTTGACTGCCAAGGTGAGTCTTTCTCGGATCTTAGTAGCTAAAGGGGACAAGGAGGGTGCCGAGAAGGCAACTGCTGAAGCTCGCATTCTTGGATGGAAAGAAGAGCTCAAGGATTGAAACTCGCGAGTTTCGAATGCAGGAACTAAAAATGAAATTAAAGACAGGCACCGCGTTACTTAAGGAGATGGACTCTCTTAAGGCACCAACAGCATTCGGCTCAGGTTGGTTGAGCGGCGTATCAGCATTGCTACTGGTGACAATCGGTTTACTGTCAGTCCTCTGCCTGCATTATCCCAACCTATTGACCGTGCCGGAAATACAGGCGGCCATCGACGTTAGTCTGTTTCGGGTCATTATAAAAATAGTATTGATAGTGGGATTTCTATTATCCTGCATCAGCCTGATTCTACGTCAGAACAAGTTGCTGGGGATGACGGCTGTCGTGTTGGTGATGATTGCCATCGTGATGGGAGGATCGGCTTCTATGGCAGTCTGCCGCACCAGTGGGAATATCTATTTTGGATTGGACTGGTTTTTGCTGAATTGGATAATGACCGGTGTTTTATTTTTACCACTCGAGCGACTATTTCGCTTGGTAGACGCAATCGATCTTTCGCACCGAGTGGCGGGAGAATCTGTTTTATTTTTTCATCAGCAGTATCATGATACAGTCAATAACTTATTTATCAATGATACCAGCGACCAATATTTTAAAATTCAGTGATTTGGCCAAGGTGAATGAATTGATCGCAGGCCAGCCGATATGGGTACAGTTTTATCGAAATTATGATATTCACGGACTTTGTGCAGTATTTGCTGCACCGTTCCTTTCATATATTTCCATTTTTATGGCGCTTCCACGCGATCCATCATTCCGCCCAGGCGCTTGACTGGTTAGCAGGTTCCCGTATGCATTTTTGCGAAATCATATGCTTACGGGGCGCCACGGTCATCCCAATGTATATACTAGGGTTTGATAATACGGCACTCTATTCCTATATCATACTTGTTTATCTCTATGCCACATATGTACATTCCAATCTAAAATTCGATATAGAGTTCCTGAAACCCTTTCTTGTCACACCACGATTCCATCACTGGCACCATGGAATAGAGAAAGAGGCCATTGATGTTAATTTCTCGATCCATTTTCCCCTCTACGATCGCTTGTTCGGCACCTATTATATGCCGAAGAAAAAGTGGCCTTCCGGTTACGGTATAAAAAGCAATCCTGTTCCCGCAGGCTATATCAAACAATTCCTCTATCCCTTCAAAAAAAAGAAATAGAAGAAAGTACGCGAAAGTTTTAGCCTGTAATTGTTCTTTCCATTGAGTCGAAATCTTGCCATCAAACGATTCTTTCGACCTATTGACATCCCGCAAGCCTGCCTTTAGAAATTTTATTATTGATGGAAAAAAAAGTACATACGCTCGATTTCGAGAAACCTCTACGTGATTTGGAATGCCAGTTGGAGGAACTGCTTGAGTCCTCTCGGAAATCAGATGTTGATCCGGGTCGTGTTTCCACCGCAGCCAAGGTTATCGAGGCCGAGATAGACACGGCGAAGCGAGAAATTTATTCAAACTTGACCCCGTGGCAGAAAATTCAAATCTCGAGACATCCTAATCGTCCCTATACTTTGGATTTCGTTGAGAGAGTATTCGATGATTTCGAGGAATTGCATGGTGATCGTACCTTCGGTGAGGACTCTGCAATGGTGGGTGGGCCCGCCAAGCTCGGTGGTCGTAGCATCATGGTGGTCGGCCAACAGAAAGGTCGAGATACTGAGGAGAATTTGAAACGTAATTTCGGTTGCCCAAATCCTGAAGGCTATCGCAAAGCTTTGCGTCTGATGAAGATGGCTGAAAAGTTTTCCATGCCAGTGGTGTCCTTGATTGATACGCCGGGGGCTTATCCCGGAGTCGGTGCGGAAGAACGACATGTTGCGGAAGCTATCGCAGTGAATATTAAAGAAATGGCAGCACTGAATGTGCCGGTCGTGGCGATTGTTATTGGGGAAGGGGGATCAGGTGGCGCTCTCGGAATCGCCGTGGCTGATCGAGTGCTTATTTTCGAAAATGCGTACTATTCCGTTATTTCGCCCGAGGGTTGTGCTGCAATATTATGGAAGGACCGGAAGTATGCTTCCGATGCTGCAGGTGCTCTTCGACTGAGTCCTCAGGATTTGCTTGAATTAGGCGTTGTGGACGGGATTTTGCCTGAACCTTTGGGTGGTGCGCATCGTGATTGGGATTCAGCTGCGGAATTCCTCAAGGAGGCACTCCGCCTAGCACTTGATGAACTGCGGGGACTGGTTCCTGAAAAGTTACTCGAAAATCGGTATGCGAAATATAGGGATATGGGAGTCTTCTCGGAGTAATCCGGTTTGGGAATCTTTTACACCCTATTTAGAATGCAGGGAAATCGATAGAACACTTTTCTCGGTCCTAGCCAGCGGGTAGGCTTATCTCACTGGCGGAGACTGTGTCTTTAATCAAGTCTTTGATCGTGATCATCGATTGTCCCGATAATGGCATTTCTCAAACGGATACGCTGCTCTTTCGTTAGGGAAAGCTGGGAAAGAAGAGTGTCGTTCTTACGCACTAACCCCTCCATCCGCCGTCGAAAATCATCCTCGCTGTTCCTCACGTTCATTAGCTTGCCTCGGAGATTCAGATTATCAGCTTCAAGCTCTTGGATTTGATCGGCAAGCAATTGTTCGTTACTTGCTCTTTGCGCTAGCTCTGATTTGAGACCATCTGTTTCATTGCGGAGTAAGGATCGATCATTTGCCAGAGAGCCAACTTCGTTTGCAAGTTCTCTGTTTTCGGAATCAATTTTGCGAAGTTTTGCGATGTTGGATTGTTCACTTCCGGTCAACTCCTGAAGTTCCAGATCCATCAATTTTACCGCGGTGTCCATATCGGATCTTTCGGATTCTAGTTTTTTTGTCTTTTGGTGGAGTAAATGATTCGCGTCTTGAAAGCCTGATAACTGGTCGGCAAGTCGGTTTTCTTGTGATTCGAGGGTTGTCAACTCGGAACGCAGGTCGGCTAATTGCCCCTGCAGTATTTCGGAATTTGTCGCGAGATTTCGATTCTCTTCCTTGCGGGTTGTATTTTCTGCCTGTAGAGCTGATAGGCGATCAGTGAGGATCGATTTCTCTCCTTCGATTCGCGTGTTCATTCCATTGAGGTCTAGTAGCTCTTCCTTGAGTTGCTTCGCATTCCCTCCCAGTTGTTCAGATTTTCGGGTGAGTTCACCTTTGGCCAAGTCGAGTTCGGTTACACGGTCGGCGAGATCTTTTCGCAACAATTCGTTGCGAGCCATTTTATCACTAAGGTCTTTTTTGGTTTCTTCGAGACTACCAATCTCTGCAGATAGTTTTTTGTTCTCTGATTGAAGACCTCTCGAATCTTCTTCGGTGGATGCGAGTCTCCTCCTGAGGCTTTCGTTGGAGGCTTCTACATTACGAAGCTTGGCCAGCAACTGGCTTTCTTTAAGATCCGTTTTCTTTTGCCGGATGATCAACCTGCGGTTTTCCATGGCAACCTCTTTGCTCCGATCCGACAAGTCTCTCTCCTCGGCAGTTACCATATTAAGCTGGTTGCGCAAACGTGCATTACCTTCTTCCATAATCGCATTCTCATTCGCGAGTTTTTGCCCTTGGCGTAGAGTGCGACTCAGTTTGAGCTCAAGTTCGGCGGCTTTCGTTTCGGCCGCGTCCAGCTTGTTTTCGTACTCCACTCGCAACATTGATGAAAGATCAACGAGGTGCGTTTGGTGTCTTGCCGGAGATTCTTGTTTGCTCGACATGAGGGTCTGAGCCTTCGCGATAAGTGCGTTATGCTTTTCCACGAGTTGATTGTACTGCAGTCTAAGATAAGTGGGGTCTTGCAGTTGCTCATCGGTTTGGGCTAAGCTCGTTTTCCAAAAAATGGAGAAAAAAGCGAGTAACCTGAAGTGCCAAATGATTTTTTTCATGATTAAGGGCATGTGAATGAACTGTTATTCGCCGGGCGAACAAAAATCTCTTACTTTGGACAGTGAGGCGACGAAAACAAGACCAAACTTTAAAAGGTTTCCCTAATCCTTGAATGAAGCTTTTCTTAATCGGTCGTTTATGGCACTGCCAATACCCGTTTCAGGCAAAAGTGGACAAAGGATTAGCGGAGGCGAATGAGTGTCGGCTTCTCTTAAGCGAGCAAAAAGGTTCTGTGCGATTTCTTTCGGATCACCGGATTCAGAAAGATGCATGAACTTTAAGCTCTTGGACGGGAAACGAATCTCTTTTAATGGGGAATGAGTGATGACACAGGTTGCCGCCGGAATGGATGGCTCCATCTTCAGGAATGCCATTAATTCTTCGGTGCTGCTGAAAACTTGCAAGGGTGATTCGGGTTGATAGTGCTTTGCTAGGAGTCCTGGAGAAAGTGGAGCTTTAGCCTTATTCCTCGAGGCTTTGGGTTCTGGCATTTCAGGTTCTTCTCCCAGAATCGCACTTATCGCTTCCGTATCGATCGGACCAGGGCGAAGAATGCGGGTTCGGCTAGAGGATAAATCCACAACCGTAGATTCAATCCCTATTTTTGTCGGACCTCCATCCACAACAGGAGGATGTCCATCTCCAAAACTTTGCTTAATGTGTTCCGCTCTTGTGGGACTGACTTTTCCAAATGGATTGGCGCTTGGAGCGGCAAGAGGGGCGCTTACCAAATTTAGCACTTCCCTAAATACGGGATGAGCCGGCGACCTTACGGCAACGGTGGAAAGACCCGAGGTGACGATGGCGGGTACAATTCGGGTTTTAGGTAAAACAAGAGTGAGTGGTCCGGGCCAGAAGGCCTCAATTAGTGACATTGCCCGGCGGTCTGGACGACAAACCAATTTAGCCTCGGTCAAATCCGATACGTGAATGATAAGGGGGTCGTCGGCAGGTCGCTGCTTGGCTTTAAAAACCTTGGCAACGGCGAACTTATTTAGGGCAAGGCAGGCTAGTCCGTAAACCGTTTCTGTCGGCAAGGCTACTATTTGTCCCGATTGAAGTAAACCTGCAACATTAGAAAGTTCCTCGGGAGAAACGCCGTAGTGCTTTTGCAAAGCCGGGCGCCTAGAATTCGATTCCGAAAATCTTTACTTGACCAGTAACAGATGTCTGGAAGTCTTGATCGTACGTGAAATCCGGCGTTGTTGCTTGGGGGTCAGACCAGTATACTTGCGGAGCAATATTTTCCCCGTATCCGTAACGAATTTGCTCAATGCATCTGCATCGAGAAATGTGATGTCCTCTGGGTTTTTGCGGCGGGGTTCGCCTTCTTCTGTTGTTTGTTCGTTCATAATCTGCCCTTACTATCTCATTTTCCTCCCACCTAAGGCAAGTTGAAAAAAAAAAGAGTAAGTCGGTCAAGTGGTACGTTGTCTCGAGGCTTGACGCCGAGCCCTCTTTGATATTTATTTTCTATCCATGAAAGTAGTTTCATCGATTAAGACACTCAAAAATCGTCATCCCGACTGCAAGGTTGTGCGTCGACGAGGTCGATTATACGTTGTTTGTAAAACTAATCCTCGTTTCAAAGCGAGGCAGGGTTGATTCTGGCTAATTGCCAATCACTCTTAAACCATTTGGAGAAGACATTTGTGAAGAAGGACATACATCCTCAATTGAATTCGGTTTGCTTTCAAGACGTCTCAACCGGCAAAAAATTTCATACCCGCTCGACGATGACTTCCAGCAAGACAGAAAACCTAGAAGGGGTCGACTATTCTCTGGTCGTTCGTGACGTAACTATGGACTCTCATCCCGCCTTTACCGGCGAGAAGCGCTTTGTCGATACCGCTGGTCGCGTAGAAAAATTTCAGTCGAAGTTTTCGCGTCGTCGAGCAGAGTAACCGTCCCGTTGGATTCTTGGTATTGGCAGACTGTTGTTTTTCTGCCGAATTTACTCCTTACTAAAGTTTAGGAGGTTTACTCCGACTCTATACTTTTTACAGTCGGTATGTGTTCGGGTATAATTAACCAGCTAATTTTGCGTTTGCTGAATGTCGCGACTTTTAGTCGTGTGCTTCTTCTTGTCTTAGTGACTTGGTGTATTTCTTCCGTCAGTCAAATGAACGGGGATGAAATGTCTTACATTCCCGCAGGGTCATATCTTATGGGGACCGATACCCATCTTCCTGATGAAAGACCTGCCCACGTCGTTTTCATTTCCGCTTTATATTGTGACAAGTATGAAATCTCTCTGAGTTTCTGGGAAGAGGTTGCCCTGTGGGCGGAGGAACATGGTTATGAATTCGATTCCCGTGTCAAAACAGCGAAGAAGGGTCCCTCATGGTCTCCCGCACCAGTTAAGCACCCGATGAATATGGTGACTTGGTTCGATGCCGTGAAATGGAGCAATGCTCGTTCTGAAAAAGAAGGTAGAACTCCATTTTATTATGAAAATTCAGAACGGACTGTTGTTTGTCGTAAAGGGGAGATCGATTTTACTAGTGATCAGGTCAATTGGCTTGCCTCTGGTTTTCGACCACCAACTGAGGCCGAATGGGAAAAAGCTGCTCGCGGTGGTTTAGTAGGGTCTAATTATCCTTGGGGAAGAAGTATTGATGGAACCAAGGGAAACTATAGACTTAGTGGTGATCCCTTCGATAACGGTAGCACCCCTGTTGGGTATTTCAATGGATTCCAGACAATAATTGAGCAACAAAATAGTTATGGCGGGGAAGGATGGCCCCCTCTTGATATGGTTAACGGTTACGGACTTTACGATGTGCTTGGTAATGTAAGTGAATGGTGTTGGGACTGGTACGATCCTGATTGGTACGGCAATCCTGATACCCAAACAGTTAACGGTCTTGCACGAGTTTCTGATAATCGTGGTCCTTCAACCGTTCCTACTGATCCAATCGTCGGCGGAACACGTTTAATTCGAGGTGGTTCTTTCCAACATGACGATTCATTAGGAAATGGAAATCTTTTACGCCTAGCTTTCCGTCATCAACGAAAGCCCGATACAGCACTTCGAAATCTGGGATTTCGTTGCGTTCGGATGGATATCAAGGAAAAGCTTTGGCTTAATGCTCTCCCTTTGGGAGCGATCGATGGTAAGTGGATGCAACTAGAATGGTTTGGCACGTTTTTCCAGTCGGATTACAAATGGGTCTATCATACGGATCTCGGCTGGGTTTATCCTGTCGGAGAAGGTTCATACGACAACTGGCTTTTCT
>CAJQSI010000111.1:15000-18680 GCA_905612515.1 uncultured Opitutales bacterium
CCGAGGGAACGGTCCGTTCGAGACTCCATTATGCCAAGCAACAGTTGCAGGCCTTTTTGGCCGACTATTTGAAGTGAACCAAGTAAAATTTAAATCCGAAGAAGAGCAAAAACCTCTCACAGTAGAGGATTTGCTTCACCTTAAGCGTTTCGAGCAACCCGAACCTGATTTCTGGGATGATTTTCAATCGGAGTTTCGTCGTCGGGCAATGGAGTCCGTTGTTATTGAGCCTGTCGAGTCGGGAGTTTGGCGTCGCATTGCACTTAAATGGTTTGCTCCTACCTTTGGAATGGGAGCAATTGCTGCAGCATTGCTTATCTTTACCGGCGGACCACTCTTTGACCCCACCGACGCATTGTCTGTCAATGTACCTCAAATAGCTTCGCAAAACATGGGTAATCCTTTACTGCTAGTGAGTTCAGCCGTTGCGGAATCTCGTGGCGGTGAATTTGTTGATGGTGCTATTGCTCTTACTTTTAATGACGACGTCGATGGGGTTGTGACTGGTTTTATGGGCAAGTCGATTCGATTTGCTTCCGAAGACGCCACTTTCGAGGAATTTGCCCTTACCTTGTATGCGTCAGATTCGGAACAACCGGTGCATCCGGTCACCTTTTAGTCTGATGAAAAGAGGGTTGGCGGCCTTTTTGTCGCTTTTGTTTGCGGGTCTTCCTTCAACACATTTGTTCGCTCAGGATTCTGTAGATGCATCTTTGGTGCTTCAAGGCAGAGTTATTGATCTCTTTGCCCGCCACAAAACGGCAATTGTTCGAGTCAAGGCGACCCGGGAGACTCGTGACGATAAAAAGATTAAACGTTCACTCAAAATGGGAACCGGTTTTTTTGTCAGTAACGAAGGTCACGTTCTTACCTCGGCCCTCCTCAGAGACGCAGATCGTGTGTGGGTCGAGTTCGACGGCAATTTCTTTCTTTCCGACGTCGTTGGAGAGGACCCCGTCAGCAATGTCGCTCTTCTTAAGGTAAAGAATCTCCCGGAGAAGTTTTCTTTTGTTGTTTTTGGTGAACCTGGTGACATACCTCTCGTCGGGTCTTTTGCTTTAGCCTTTACCTCTGCTTTAGAATTTCAGTCTGCCCCTGCTCTTGGCATTGTTCAAGGTAGCGAACCTTCTTTCGGTAGTCGTCTGTTCCCCACTCGGATGATGCGCACGAGTATTGCCGTTGGTCCTGGTGAAGTCGGTGCTCCTGTGCTCGACCTCGACGGGAAGTTCATCGGATTGACATACGCCTCATTGCCCGACCTTCGCTCCTCATTCGTTTTACCTGCCAAAGCCTGCGCTCGTATTCGTGACGATCTTTTGCTCACTGGTAAAGTGACCTACGCTTGGTTCGGCGTAACAGTTGTACGAAAGTTAAACGCCCAGAACGGATTCGATGTAATTGTCGAGGGTGCAGTCGAAGGATCACCGGCGGCATCTTCCGGTCTACGCAAAGGCGATCGGCTCGTTCGTATAGGTGATTCTACGATTCGCAATCGAGGAGACGTTGCTCATTCCGCTTTTTACGCCCGGCCCGGCCAATTCGTGACCTTTGTCGTTTCGCGTGAAGGCAAGGAACTCGAAGTTCCCATACGAGTATCAAGTCGACCTATTCCGCCCGACCCTATTCCCAACGAACAAACGGAAATTGCGGAGGTCGAGGGAGTGGTTCCCGAGAAAGGCGACTCCACGCCCAAGCCTAGCGAACCTAATGCGCCCGATGGCAACGTGAGTAAGCAGAATTGACACCTAAAGGTCACATCTCTTTCCGTCCTCATTACCAGTTTAACTTGCGGAAGATCGCATCTTTCGTTTTCAGTGCTTACTTTCCATGAGTGAAAACACGCACCAAAATCCTTTCCCCGTCAGCAGTCACGGTGACGTCACTTGGCGAAAACTAACTGACGAGCACGTTTCCACGACCGAGTTCGAAGGTGAGAAAGTACTGAAGGTCGAACCTGCCGCACTTGAGCTTCTTTCTCGCGAAGCCTTTCACGACATCTCTCATTTTCTTCGTTCCGGTCACTTGGAGCAATTGCGAGGCATTCTAGATGATCCCGAGGCTTCCGCCAACGACCGCTTCGTGGCTCTCGACCTTCTCCGTAATTCTCAGATTGCCGCCGAGGGAGTTCTTCCCATGTGCCAAGACACGGGCACCGCCATCGTCATGGGTAAAAAAGGACGTTGCGTCTGGACTCCCGGCGGAGACGACCACGCCCTTGCTCGCGGCATTGAAAAAACCTACGCCACCGACAACCTTCGCTTCTCGCAACTCGCGCCGCTCGCCATGTTCGAGGAGAAGAACACCCGTTCCAATTTACCTGCGCAGATCGACCTTCATCATGTAGATGGCGATGAATACTCCTTTCTATTCGTGGCCAAGGGCGGAGGTTCCGCAAACAAGACTTTTCTGCATCAAGGTACACCCTCCCTGCTTCGTGAGGATCTTCTTCTGGAATACCTCGACGAACGCATCGCTGCTCTCGGTACGGCCGCCTGTCCGCCTTATCATCTCGCGGTGGTGATTGGAGGCACTTCTGCGGAAATGAACCTCAAGACGGTCAAGCTCGTTAGCGCACGCTACTTGGATGATCTTCCCACCGTCGGCAACGAACGCGGGCACGCCATTCGCTGCCCTGAAATAGAGGAAAAAATCCTCGAGCTAACCCGCAAACGCGGAATTGGCGCTCAATTCGGAGGCAAGTATTTCTGTCTCGATATCCGAGTCATCCGATTGCCTCGACACGGGGCCAGCCTGCCAATCGGAATAGGGGTGAGCTGCTCGGCCGATCGTCAAGCCCTTGGCAAGATAACTTCCGAAGGAGTCTTCCTCGAGCAACTGGAACGCAACCCGGCTCGCTTTTTACCCGAGTTTGTGGAAGAGGGCGATGACGCCGTCCATATCGATTTGAACCAAGGCATGGATGCCGTTCGGGCGGAACTTACCAAACATCCTGTTCGTACCCGGCTCTCGTTGTCCGGACCCTTGATCGTTGCTCGCGATCTCGCTCACTCCAAACTCCGGGAGCGTTTGGACGCAGGAGAAGAATTGCCGGAATACTTCAAGCAATTCCCCGTCTATTATGCAGGTCCCGCCAAAACGCCCGAAGGCTATGCCTCGGGTTCCTTCGGTCCGACCACCGCCGGCCGCATGGACGCATTCGTGAACAAATTTCAAGCTGCCGGCGGTTCCCTCGTTATGTTGGCCAAGGGCAATCGCTCGAAGATGGTCGTCAAGGCTTGCAAAGATCATGGCGGCTTCTACTTGGGCAGCATCGGTGGTTCCGCCGCTCGCTTGGCCAAAAATTGCATCAAGAGCGTGGAGATCGTCGAGTATGATGAACTGGGCATGGAGGCGATTCGCCGCATAGAGGTCGTGGACTTCCCCGCCTTCATCATCACCGACGACAAGGGCAACGATTTCTTCCTCGGCGAAGACGCCGTATAAAGTCTTTTCCAGCCGGCGACATTCCGAAAGTGTTTCGGAATCCATCGCCACATATTCGGGAATCTCGTCTTCCGGAATTTCTCAAGAAGGAGAGGTTTAGGTTTTAGCTCGAATAGTGCACGAATAGGATTGATCTTTAGGTTTTAATTTCAATTATTTCGTTCAATCCCACCTGTTCATCTAATTAAATCCAAAACAAAAAGGTTTTCCCCTCAATTTCCTTCAACTGGATTGAT
>CAJQSI010000112.1 GCA_905612515.1 uncultured Opitutales bacterium
CCGGGCGTGCATCCGCTGGTGCTGACCTACTCCAGCGAGGGAGACCCACATCACCGCTGGCTGGACGTCACCATCCCCAGAGAGTTTGTTCGATCCTTGACGATTGCGGACATGGATTCCAGCCGGCTGATGGCGGGTGCACTGTTGGCGCAGGGGAAGCCCGAGGAAGCAAAAGCGCTACTTGTCCGTCTTCACCGCGGCGGATGGCCGCTGTCGGAGGAGGAACAGGGGTACGTGGAGCAGGCACGGATGCGGATTCGGCGAATGGCCCGAACCACCTCCCCCAACGACCGGTCGCATGCCTTGGGTCTGATTGATTCCTCCCTGGCCACCCATCCGATGTTGCGTCTCGATCCGGAGTTCATGGTCAGCGTGATCGCCGTCTACGCCAATTTTGGCGACCCACGGGCAGCCATACTCGCCGAGCAGATGCTCGAGGCAGAGATGAACGAGGGACAGCGCCGCCTACTGATCATGACCCAGGTCAAGATTAAGCTCAACGCAGGCGATTTGCCCGGCGCGGGCAAGGTCTACCAGAAACTTAAGAAGCTCGCCCCGCAGAGTGAGGAAACGATTCAGGCCCGCGAACTGATCAAGGCGGCGGTGATTAAGAAACGAGATTAACTCATGAATTTGCCACACAAAATCAAACCACTTCTGATCGCACTCTTACTGTGCTGCACGGCACCACTCTTGCAGCCACTCTGGGCGGCGGACCCCGAGCCGGCCGCTGAGCCTGCTGCGCCGGTTCCCTGGCATCTCTCGACTGCTGAGATTCGGGTGCCGGTTAAGGTGGCGCTGGCGGAAGTCTTGTCGCGGACGGCGCCGCAGGTGTATCTCGCGGATCTGAAACCGCTCAAGGTCACGGGCGGACTTGCCTTCAATCCGAAGACCAAGAGCGCCATCCCGCGCGATGTTCGCAAGCCGGCAGAGAAAGCGGCTACCATTGCCAAGGAGAAGGAGCGCTACAAAAAGGCGAAGAAGGAGTGGGACCCCAAAGCCTACGGTCGACTGGGTTACAAAGAAGGCGGCCCGCTCATGCGCGCCAGCGGCTCGGCGACGTACGCCATTAAACCGGAGTACAAATACTTTATCAACTGGTCAGACATCTACCCTAAAAACAAGATCTTCATCGATGGTAAGCTGGTTCGCCATAGCAGGGTAGTGGCCATCCCCGCTGGCGCCAAGACGCTTACGATCGAGGTCCTCGACGCGCGTCTTCGTCAGGCAGGTTTTGTTACCAGGGGTCCTGGCGTCACACGCGCATCGATCAGTGTCCCCGGACGCGACCCGAGCCGCCTGGTCCCTATTGCGTATCGATTCGGTGGCGAGCGAGTCGGTTGCCAGACCGTCTGGGCAGAGGCTGGAAAACCGATGCGGATATTTTTGGACTCGTCTAGCGGCGACGAGGATTATTGGGTCTACCTGGTGGATCAGGCGAAGCAACCCGCGCCACTCGATTGGGAGCCGCAGGCGGGAGTTTTTGAAGAGGTCCGCTCCCTCGATCGCTACGATCCCAAGCTCGAGACGCTCGACGGCTTTGAGAAGCTGTGGGAGGGAAGCGCTGCGATCATGGGAAGGGGTGTCGTGCTGAGGGGGCCGAACCATGTGGCACGGGTGATCGTTCGTAGCAGTATGCCGTTCCGATCGAAAGGCTCAGACCGGTTGAATGTCGGCAAAGCGCTGGTCTCCCGGCCCGCATGGTTGAGTCGAATCAGCGTTACCTTTGAGATTCCGGCAACCGATCAGTACCGTTTCATTTGCCAGGTTTTCCCCCAGGGGTATATACTCTTGGACGGCGAATTGGTCGCGCCGTTTCTGGGGAAAACAAACAGGCGATTCTTCGACATTGAAATCGAGAAAGGACTTCATCGCTTCGAGATCCTGCAATATGCCTACGCGGGGCAAAATGGTAAGGCTGGGCTGTGGTGGAAGGATCCGACAAATAAGGATATGAATGGGGATTACATGCCTGGCTGGTTGGCCTTTGGCCATAGTCCTGTAACTAATACGTATATCGCGTTGGAACCCATGGCGGATGCGACAAGCGGGCCGCTGGAGACGAGCGGTGCGCAAGCATCGTGGGCCTCGTTCAGTTCGCGCCAAGGCGGCAGTCTCGGGGCCGTCTCTCCCGGGCATGATCTCAACTGGGTTCGCTTGAGCGCGCATGCCCCGGGGGCGGCGACCAACGCCGTCTACCGCTGGCGATTCGACGACGGCCGCACGGCCGAGGGCAAGCAGGTCACGAAGCTTTTCTTGCGGTCTGGCATGAGAAAGGTGCAGTTGGAGGTGCTCGATGCTCCGGGCGGCAAG
>CAJQSI010000113.1 GCA_905612515.1 uncultured Opitutales bacterium
GGATTTTTCCAAAAGCGTGTTCAGTTACGTTCCCAATACGGCCGAGAGCGCATACTACGGGTTGATGGACGAGCTCCGGCGCATTCGTCGAGTGCAGGTAAAGGATCAACTTGGGTTTGCCGCAAAGAACGGCGGGATTACTCCCGAGATGATCGACGATCTCGTAATGGATAATTGGCCCCGGGGTGAAAAAATCGCCAACAAGGACATCAAGCTCCGCACCTTCATCAGTCAAGAGTCGGGCCGGGCGCAGTTGGTTTCTCACATATACGACATCACCTATGGAGTGGTTCGCGAGGGAGAAGATGCCCTCGTGTGTATCGACGACTCCATCGTCAGGGGAACCACCCTCAAGCAAAGCATCCTCAAAATCTTGAGCCGAGCATGTCCTCGCAAGCTTGTCATTGCCTCCACCGCTCCCCAGATACGCTATCCGGATTGCTACGGCATAGACATGTCCGAACTCGGAAAGTTCGTGGCTTTCCAGGCTGCCGTTGCGCTAGTGAAGGAAAGAGGATTCGACGGCTTGCTCGAGGAAGTAGCCGAGGCTTGCCGAAAATCTCTGGCGGATGAAAAGGACGCCGGAACCAATCAGGTTAAGCGCGTCTACGAGAATTTTACTGCTGAGGAGATCTCTTCCAAAGTTGCCGAGCTCGTGACCCCCGAATCTTTGCCTTGGAAAGGGGAAGTGGAAATTATCTACCAAACCATAGAGAGCCTCCACCAGGCTCTTCCCGGCCATAAGGGGGATTGGTATTTTACCGGAGACTATCCCACGCCCGGCGGATATCGGGTAGTCCACAAGGCATTTCTCAATTACTACGAGAACAAGGACGGCCGAAGCTACTGACGCTTGTGGTAGATGTTTTGAATACCCAAAGGTTTTTTCTTGCTGTATTGTTCAACAGAAACCCTTTGACATGTTCGGGGTTTGTTAAGTTATTGTTCATTCCTTGATGGATACTGCTTACCAGACGCTTGTTTTGAATCGATTGTGGCAAGCGGTGAACGTAGTAGGTGTGGAAAGAGCTTTCAGTTTGCTTGCACTTGAGCATGCCCAAGTCATCTATGCCGAGGACGGAAGCTTTCGGCTTTTTGATGCCGATGCGTGGTTTGCTTTTTCCACAGAGACACCACCTTCTGAGGGTAGCCGATTGATACATACTGTGAGTCAGGCGGTGAGAGTGCCTGGTGTGCTCCTTCTCAGGAACTACGATCGAATGTTGCTGAGGGAAATGAAGTTCAATCGTCAGAATTTGTTCGAACGCGATGGGCATCGTTGCCAATACTGCGGCAATTCATTTGTCGCAAAGGACTTGAACATGGATCACGTAGTCCCCCGAGATCGCGGCGGAAAAACATCTTGGGAAAACGTCGTGACTTCCTGCATCCGTTGCAATAGCCGAAAGGGGAATCGCGATCCCAAGGAGGCCGGCATGCACTTGCTTCGTGAACCCGTTCGGCCAAGACAGCGCCCCTTTGTGAGTTTTTTGTATGGTCGTCCGATCGAGGATTCATGGCGCCATTTTATACAAGCGAAGTAAATCGCAGCAGTTTTTCTTGAGCCTGAACAGGGTCAATTCGGGTAGGCGGTTTCTCTTGTGACCTAGTTCGGGAAGCCTGCCCTTGAAGAGTTGATCGGACTGTTCGATTGGCTTTACGGAGGCAGTTTTGGTGGTTGTGACCTCGTTGGGGTATGGTGTAGTTGCTCTTTCAATGAGTTCGGAGGAAGGAAATGCTGTAGCAAAGGGTCGAAGGGCGTTGGATGCCCTTTACCGGGTCAGTTCGCTGGCAGGAAATTCCGAGGATCCTGAGATTGCGCTGGAAGGAATCATTGATGAGGTGATGCGGACATTCAACGCGGGGTCGGCATCGATTGCCTTGATTAATGCGGATTCCGATCAACTGTTGATCGAGGTCGAACGAGGTTTGTCCGAAGATGCTCGTGGTTTTGAATTGCCTTTGGGGCACGGCATCACGGGGTGGGTGGCCTTGCATGGCGAGCCTTTGCTTGTCCCGAACGTTGACGAAGAGCCGCGTTATTTTTCTCTGGATTCTCGAGTGAAGTCTGAAATGGCCGCGCCTATCCGAGAGAGAGGGCGCACGATCGGGGCCTTGAACGTGGATTCATTTCGCAAGAATGATTTCGATGAGGATGATCTCCGTCTTCTCGTTCTTATTGCCAATGAAGCGAGCCGAGTCCTGCAAAATATGTGGCTCATCAGGCAGTTGCGACATAAGGCGGGACAATTGCAGTCTTTGGTGGGCGTTGGGCAGGCCATGGCGGACAAGCGGGAAGTGGAGGAGGTGTTGCGTTCCATTGCGAGGGAAGCCCTTGAGTTGATGGAGTGCCGATTTTCCGCTTTGTTTCTTTATCATGCGGACGAGGATTTGTTGCGGCTGCATTCCTTGCGTGGACCGAATGGCGTTCTTGATGTCGAAGAGACTTTGAGGCCCGCAGAGAGCGCTTTGGGGTCGGCCGTGCGGGGCCTAAGGCAGATTCAAACCAGAGACTTGCTTCGTACAGAGGAACACCACTTCATTCATTTGATTCGGGAGGAAAAATTGCACTCGATGCTGGCTACGCCATTGGTTTACGAAAACGAGGCAATAGGCGTGTTGGCGTTGTATGTGGACAAGCCTTACCGATTCAACGATGATGAACGATTGCTGGCCCGTGCATTGGCTGACCTCGGAGCCATCGCCATCGAAAATGCTCGGTTGTACGGGCGTGTATTCGATACGGAGGAGAGTTTGCGAAAGAGCGAGCGCTTGACGACTTTGGGTATGCTTGCGGCGGAAATTGCTCACGAAATCCGGAATCCTCTAATGGTTTTGCGACTGTTGTTCGATTCGATAAAGTCCGGTTCGACATCGGAGGAAGAGACGGAGAAAGATCTGGAGGTTATTCGCGAAAAGCTTAATCATCTGGAACAAATCGCAGGCAGAATCTTGGACTTTGGCAAGGATCGGGAGTCCATTCGTCTCGAATTGTCGATTAGTGAGTTGTTGGACGACGTTCTTCGTTTGGTGCGCCTGAAGTCGGCCCGCGCCAAAGTCGAGATGCGTTTGGAGGATTCACCGATGGATCTGGTGGTTATGGCCGATAAGGGACAACTTCAACAGGCTTTGCTAAACTTGATTCTGAACGCCTTGGCCGCAATGCCTGACGGTGGTTTGCTTTCCATCGCCGTGGAGAAGAGGGAAGGACGCCGGGTGGCCATTTGCGTGCGGGATTCGGGTGGCGGCATACCCGAGGAGCTGCGGGATCGCATTTTCGAATCCTTCTTGACCGGTCGCAAGGAGGGGACGGGCTTGGGCTTGGCTATCTCCAAACGAATCCTGAAAAGCCATGAAGGCGATCTTGAACTCTTGGAATCAAGTGAACAAGGAACGACTTTTCGTCTCATCTTGCCCTTGATTGATTAGGCGATGAGCTAAAAGCTTTTCTTAAAGAAACGTACTCGCCAACGCTCGTTCGTAGAGGATGGTCGGACGATTTAAACTTCCATGTGATACTTACCTGCGGAAAGGTCTTGTCCTAGGCGTTCGCGAAGTTCGAGGTATCGGGAGGGCGAAAAGGTTTCTTCGGGGTCTGCGGTTTCGACGTGAAATACGTCGTTGGCCACCCCGTGTTCGGTCGCTATGCGAGCGAATGCGATACTAAGACCGCAGTCGGCGATGGCCTTGGCGATTAGGTGCAGGAGTCCGAGTTGGTCGGCGGCCCTCACTTCGACGATGGTTCGATCGACCAGCACGTCGCGATAAACGTCGACGTTCGGGGCAATGTTGGCTCCGAGTCTGTCTTGATGGGCGAACGGTGCTCTCCTGTCGAGTTTCCGTCTTCTTTCACGGATCAAGGCCTCAGTTGAACTTTCGCCGGAGAGTACCTCCTTGAGCGTGTTTTCGAAGATGGTGCGAACGTCTTCGTCCTTCATCTTTGCAGCACCTTCGTCTTTCTCTACGAAAAAGACGTCTATTGCAATGTTGTCGGAACGCGTGAATGCACGTGATCCCAGTATGTTGAGTCCTGCGATGGCAAAGGATCCCGCAAGTTTTTCGAACAGCCCCTTTTGGTCGCGAGTGACGATGTGGACGATTGTTAGAGATCGGCGAACGTCGTCCCGCCACTCGACTACGGACATGGGTGCGCTTCCGATACTTTCTTGTTCTCCTTCGATTAAGAAACGGCTCGCCATGGAAACATGGAGGGCGACTTCCTCTTCTCCGACATGGGCGAAATAGCGGTTGGGGAATTGCTCCAGTTGTTCAGCGATCTGTGAGGGCGAGAGGTCTTCCAATTCCAGATTCGCGTAGGATTTGCGAAGGGCGGCAGGGTCTTTTTCAACGGATTTTCCTCGCAGCACTTGAAGGGTGTTCGAAAAGAGTTGGTGGTGGAGATCATCCTTGTGCTGATTCCAGAGGTCGGGAGCTGTTCCATTGGCATCACAATAAGTGTGAACGTAGAGGTAGCGGAGTCGTTGCTCGCTTCCGACGAATGCTGCGAACGACTCAATCACTTTTGGGTCTTCCAGATCGTACTTGTAGAAATAGCGAACCATTTCCAGGTGATTTCGGATCACAAAAAGGACGCGGTCTCTCATCTCCTCGGGGATGGACAAACGTTCCATCAGTGATGTGGCGATGCCTATGCCACGTTCGCAATGACCTTTGGGGCCCTCGTCCTTCCCGAGGTCATGTAAAAACAGCATCAAGTAAAGCAAGGCCGGAACTTCTGTTTTTCCCAGCACGTCACGGTAGCGGCGAGAGGTTTCGTCCTTTCCTTGAAAAACCTTGTCGAGTTGGGCTATGCATTGGAGCACGTGCACGTCCGCCGTGTACCTGTGATACAATTCATGCTGTACCTTGCAGGTAAGCCGGTCGAACTCCGGAATAAACCTTCCGAGAAGACCGAGGTCATGCATCTCGGCAAGGGTAGGACCCACCGAACCCACTTGCTGAAGAATGGAACGGAAGGTGACGTTGGCTGCAGGATTGGCCATGAGTGCGGCATCGACCAGTTTGAGCCGATTCCGTACCAATGCTCGCAATCCCGGAGAAAGTTCGGCATCCAATTGTTGGGCATGGCGAAACAGGCGCAGAATTCTTTCGGAGTCTTGGTCGAGGATGGTGGGATCCGGAGCCTCTAGCTGCCCTTCACAAAGCTGAAAACCGTCCACCTCTTTCTTCGGTTTTGCTCGACAGGCCTTTATGACCGAGGCGAACGAGAGACTTATCCCTTTTCCACTACCAAGCGCCAAGCGGTCTTCCAGCACGTCTGCGGTTTTGCGAATGGTTCTGGCTCTAGAGTAGTAGTCGCCCATGAAGGTCTCGATCCGGTCGAAAAGATCCTCCTGTTCATAACCAAGCCCCATAGCGACGTCGGATTGCTTTTCAAGGTGCAGGATATCCGTCGGCCGCTTGCTTCGAAAGTGCAGTTCATTTCTTACGCGCAATAAAAAAGAATAGGCTTCTCCGAATGATTTCGCCTCCGATCCCGTAAGGTAATCACGTTTTACGAGGTCGTCGAGATTCTCGCTTTCAAACTTCACCTTGGACATCCAGAGGACGGCCTGAAAGTCGCGTAATCCTCCTGCTCCGTTCTTCACGTCCGGTGCCTGCAAACAAATCGTTCCTCCCTTTTCGACCCTGCGAGCCCGTTGTGTTTCCAGAATCTCCATGAGATATCCTTCAGGGTTATCCTTTTTGCAAAACCCTTTGAACTTCCTGAAGAAGTTGTCGGCTACTTTTTTATCTCCACAAATATATCGTGAGTCTAAGAGTGCGTTTTTCGTTCGAATGTCGCGGCGAGATTCGTCCAACGTTTCCTTAACAGCTCGCGTGGCGTGTCCCACTTTCATTCCTAAGTCCCATAAAGGATAAAGGATTTCACGGGTCATGGTTTCCTTAAGGCTTTCGAGAGCTTTGCCGGAGGCCGACTTCGGGTACAGGAACATCAAGTCGATATCGCTGTGTGGGCTAAGTTCCCCCCGACCATATCCCCCCGTTGCGATCAAGGATACGGGCTTTTTCTTGCTTAGGAAATCCCTCGTTATTTCCAAGGCATAGGCATGAAGCGATTGTATCAAGACGTCTATCAGTACGGATCTCGCACGGGTAACGCGTAAGCCGGAATCCCCCTTTTGGTGATACCTATGGAGCATCTCGTTCTCCAATCGAAGGAACTCCTTGAGATGAGCGAGACGACCCTTGTCCGATTGAGTCTCAGACAAGAGAAGTCGTTTTTCGGCATGTTGCCGAATTCGTCGAAAAAGAGGATCGTCTTGCACGTTGTTGTCGGTTTCATTTTCATAACCTGCAAAACTTTAAGTGCGAGCCTAAAGCAGGATTGCCTTTGAGATTGCTAGTTTTGCCGCTGTCCATCAGTGTAAGTTTTTTGGAAATGTTTAATGTATCCCATCGAATCTTCCTTAGGCTTTTCGTTTGTCTCTGGCTACCGATTTCTTCTTTCGCTAGTCCTTTTTTGACACCCGAGGATCCCTTTCTTCGACATGAGTTGCGTTGGTTGCAGGACAACCGTCTTCTTGACGCTCCGCTGAATACATGGCCGATCTCATGGGGCGGAATTGACGCAAGACTCAAGGAGGATGGTCAGGATCCGGTTTTCGATCGTGTTCATGATCGTCTTGATAAAGAACGCACGGCGGGTTGGGGACCAACGATCGGCAGGATTGGCTTCAGGGGTGATCGGGGAGTCGCCCGGTCTTTCCAGGCTGAACCACGAGGGGGATTTTCCGGTGGGGTCGAACGGGCGTGGATGGGAGATCGCTTTGCCGGAAAACTTCGTTTGACCAACGTTAGGGAGGTAGAACCCGACTGGCGAGGGCGGGTTGACGATGGCTTTCAGTTCGATGGATCGTACTTTGCCGCTCGTTTAGGGAACTGGTCGGCAAGTTTTGGGCAAATGGAACGTTCATGGGGACCTGGGTGGGATGGCAGTTTGATTCTTTCCACCAACGCCAGACCAGTTCCTGCATTCTCAATCGATCGTCGCATTCCCGAACCTTTCGAGACGAAGTGGCTTTCATGGATCGGGCCTTGGCACGCCACCATGTTCCTTGGGCAAATGGAGGAGGAGCGCCCCGTACCTGAACCCTACCTATGGGGAATGCGGGTCGAATTTGCCCCGACTATCGTGCCGGGATTGGAAATCGGCCTTTCTAGGACACTTCAATTAGGAGGGCAGGGGAGACCTAGGCATTTCGATATCTTTTTAGAGGCTTTTATAAGCCATGACAACGCGAATGAAACTACGGGAATTACCAAGGCTGAAGAACCAGGCAACCAGTTGGCTGGAGTGGATCTTCGTTGGCGTCTTCCGGGAGACTTGCCTCTAGCCTTGTATGGACAAGTTGTGGGTGAGGATGAGGATCATTTCTTGCCTAATGCCCTTATGTTCCAGTACGGAGTGGAAACTTGGGGCAGTTGGGAGTCATCCACTTGGCGAATGTTTCTGGAATATGCAGATACCACTTCTACATGGTGGACGGACGAAACTCGTTTTCGCAATATCAGTTACAATAATCACATATACGGCGATGGTTATCGACACTATGGTCGAAGCGTGGGCCATTGGGCGGATTCGGATTCCGAAATCGTTTCCCTCGGAGGCTTGTTGGCGAATCCCGACGGGAACGGGTGGGGTGGTACCGTTCGTTCGGGAAAACTCAATCGAGACGGAGGCGGGAGCAGTGCCGTGTCTAATTCCGTCGCCACGGACACAATGTCCGTGCAGTTTTACCATAAACGAAGTTTTTCCAAGTGGGACGCTCAAATGACTTGCGGACTAGGTTGGGAGGAACTTGAGAATTCCTCTACGCAAAATACTGAAAATGGCCCTACGGGTTTTCTTTCCATCGTACGAGTTTTCTGACATACTTCATCAAGTTAAACTTAATCTGTTTCCTAAAATGCGCGTCCAACTCTTCATCTTTCTAGTATTTGCCGCTCAAGTCGTTACCTTGTTCGGTCAACTTAGTTCCTCGCAGCAGGCATTGGTGGCTTCCATGACTCCCGAGCAGCGACAACAAGCTTTGGCGAAACTAAAGGCACAAGGTTCCATTCCTTCCACGACCGTGAAGCCGGTCGCTCCTGCTCCACCGATCAGACCTCGAAATGTTGAACAGGAGGGTCCCGCCCAAGAATTCATGGGGAAGCGAGGCTTTTTATCTGAACTGAATGCCATGGAAGCTATTGCCCAACGGGACTTGAGCAAACTCGAAGGAGAAAGACGCTCAAGTCCCGAACCTGTGCCCGAATTGCTTGAAGCTATAGCGGAAACGGAAGCATTGTTGCGAAAGATTAAGCGCTTGCAGCGACGGGAAATTGAAAAACGAGCCGAAGAGTTTGCCGAATCGGGACAATCTTCAGTATCTCCTTTCGGATATGATTTATTTGCAGGTTCTCCTACTACTTTTGCCCCCGGGAATGTGGTTCCGGTGCCACTTGACTATACGATTGGACCCGGAGATGTGATCGAGATACAGCTTTTTGGTCAGGAAAATTCTGAGTATACGCTACAAGTCAATCGGGAAGGAATGATTCAATTTCCGAAGATCGGTCCCATCAACGTGTTCGAAAACGGTATCGACTTCTTGAGTTTGAAGAATCTTTTGAAGGAGAAGGTTCGCGAAAACCTCGGCGCCGGGGTTCAGTTATCGATTTCAATGGGTTCTTTGCGTTCCATTAGAATATTTATTTTGGGTGATGTGCATCGACCCGGAGCGTATTTGGTCAGTTCGCTTTCAACCATGACTAACGCTTTGTTGGTTAGCGGTGGAATCAAGCATATCGGAAGTCTCCGAAACATTCAATTGAAACGAAACGGAAAGCTCGTGACCACGTTGGACTTGTACGATCTACTTCTCAAAGGGGATATGTCACAGGATGAGCGTTTGAGTCCCGGCGACGTGATTTTTGCCCCTCCCGTGATAAATCGTGTTACCGTTACCGGAACTGTTCTCCGTCCTGCTATTTACGAATTGTCCGGGGAAAGTACTATTGCCGAGGTTCTCGACTTGTGCGGGGGAATACTTCCTCGCGGAGACGGTAGATACGCTCGGCTTGAAAGATCGACTCAGGAAGGTCTGTTAAAAATATATTCCTTGGATTTGAACTCAAAGGAAGGTCAAGAGTTTCCTGTCCTTAACGGTGATGTGCTGTCGGTCCCTTCGACTTTGGACAGGATGGAAAATGTTGTTTCGTTGATCGGTCACGTCGAACGACCGGGAGACTACGAATGGAAGGAAACGCTTTCCTTGAGGGATTTGCTGCCGGATTATTCGTCTTTATTGCCCAAGGCGGATATGAATTACGCCTTGATCCGCAGAGAAGATCCAGAGACTGGCCTAGTAAGCGTTTTATCTTTCCGTCCCCTCGATGTTTTGCGGGATGGGAATCGTTCGAAATCCGTAGATCTGCAACCACGCGACCAAGTAATGGTTTTTGGGCTCAGTGCGAAGGATAGGCTGAAGCTGTTGCCTCCCATCCTCGGTGAATTGAGCTTGCAAGATAGCAGTGGGTCTCGACCGCGGATAGCGACGATCGGAGGAATTGTTCATTTCCCGGGGAATTACCCTTTGATGGAGGGTATGACTATTGCGGATCTCTTGAGGGCCTCCGGAGGTTTGCGGTCTTCCGCTTATACTTTGGGTGCCGAGTTGACACGTTATTCCATCATCGATGGCGAAAAAGTTATTGTGGAGCATAAGGTCATTGAATCATTGGACATGCTGGAGAGCTCGGCAGATTCCGCTTGGTTGTTACAACCGCAAGATAGTATTACTGTTAAGCAGATACCCGAATGGCATGACGGTCGAGTGATCCGAGTTCTTGGCGAAGTCAAGTTCCCTGGCTCGTATGTCATCAAACCCGGCGAAACTCTTAAAGATGTTTTTGAACGAGCGGGGGGTATGACTGAAAGGGCTTTCCCTTTTGGAGCGGTTTTTACCCGGGAGGAATTGAGAAAGCGTGAATCCGAGCATAGACGAAGAATTACTGAACGACTGGAGTCGGAAGTTGCCGTTCAAAACCTTCGGGGAGGCGATGATACTCGAGAGGAATCCACCGATGTTGCCCTTTCTCTCCTAGCTCGCATGAAAGCATCGAAGGCTGTGGGCAGATTGGTAATTAATCTGGAAAGTCAATTGGACGGTTCTTCCGGGACTCTTCTTGTTTTAAGAGATGGTGATGTCGTGATGGTGCCAACGTTTCCTCAAGAAATATCCGTTCTTGGTGAAGTTCATAATCCTACCTCGCATTTGTATGACAAGAAGCTTTCTTCTCGTGCCTATATTGAATTGAGTGGCGGGCTCATGGAGCATGCTGACGAAGATGCAATATTTTCCGTCCACGTAGATGGCTCTGTTTCTCAAGCCAATCGCACCGGTTGGTTCCGTTCGGGAACTCGTAGGAAGCTAGGTCCCGGTGATGTTATTGTAGTGCCTATAACATACGAAAAAGACTTTCCTTGGGATAAGGCTGCTTTGATTACACAAGTCGTCTATCAATTGGCAATTGCAACAGTCGCTGCGAATTCATTCTAGTCGACCGTTTGATATTTCGTGTGATTGGCAGTCTATTCCACTTGCGGTTCATTTTGTTCATTTTTTCTTGAACAAACATCCTTTTTTCTGATATGAGTAATGTCAATCCTACTGAGAATGATCCCATACTCCTTACCCTCTTCTGATTTTGCTCAGGAAAAACATTCGCTTTCCTCGTGGGAAACAGCCGTCATTGACTTGTTCCTGAACGCAGCCACGTCTGTGGGTTTGCCGAAGTCCGTGGGCCAAATCTACGGGTTGCTTTTTTGTCGCGACGAACCCTTGGCTATGGATGAAATAATGGAACTCTTGTCCGTCAGCAAGGGTTCTGCCAGTCAGGGTCTTAGATCCCTACGGCAATTAGGTGCGGTGAAAAGTCAATTCCTTCCCGGTCAGCGAAAGGAACATTTTGTGGCGGAGATTCGTCTTCGCAAACTCGTTTCCGGCTTTTTAAAGGAGCAGACGGAACCTCATTTGGAAAAAGGGAAAGCTCGTTTAAATCATTTGCAAGAACTGGTCGATGCAACGGAAGACAGAAATTCCGCTGAACGAGGTCGGAAAAGGACGAATGTTTTAGCTAGCTGGCACCGGCAGGTGGGCAAATTATTGCCCTTAGTAAAGTTGATCGTGGGGAAGACCGACCGATCCAATAAAAGATAGAATTAATTTTTATGGCGTATATGACGCCTCAATCGATTGGCTTCGGAATTACCCGAACGGCCAAGGGCGGTAGCTTATTAAAATATGAATGATGACAAGAAATCGGAAACCAAATACGTCATGGTCGATTCCGGTCCCTCGGTGGAGGATGATGAGATTGATCTGCTCGAATTGATCCGTACTCTTTTGCAGGCATGGAAAACCATCGTAGGGATCACTTTAATCTGTACTGGTCTGGCAGTTGCTTACGCCTTGCTTTCTCCAGAGGTATTTAAGGCGGAGACCTTGCTAGCTTCCGCCCAAGAGGAAAAATCCGGAACCTCGTCTCTCAGTCAATTTGGAGGTCTGGCCGCGATGGCGGGAATTTCGATACCCAGCGGTTCCAATACCGAGCAAGTCATCGCCACTCTGGAATCTCGAAAATTTTTGAGCCTTTTTATTAATAACAATAAACTTCTCCCTGTTCTTTTCGAGGATTTATGGGATGTGGAAAAAAAAGCTTGGATCCTTGAACCCAGTCAAGACGAACCAAGCCCTAATGATGGTTACAGTGCCCTTGTAGATGCAATTACGATTGATGAAGATAAGAAGTCAGGATTAATAACCCTTTCCATTTTATGGAGGGATCCCGTAATTGCCGCCCAATGGGCCAATGATCTCGTAAAGCAATTGAACGAGCAACTTCGGGAGCAAGCTATTCAAAACTCCAAGAAGCGGATCGGTTATCTCGAGCAGGAACTGGCCAAGACGACCCTCAAGGACATGCGAGAAGTTCTATACAATTTGCTTGAATCGGAAAAACAAAAAGCGATGCTAGCCAACGTCAACGAGGACTTTGCGCTGGAAGTGATCGATCCCGCCGTTGCTCCTGAAGTTAGGGAAAAGCCCAAGCGTAAATTGATTGTCGCCCTTGGGGGCGTTTGCGGTGGATTCCTCGGGATCTTTGCTGTGTTCTTCCTTCAATTTCTAGAAAAGCTGAAATCTTCCAGTAAAGAAAAAACCAATACATCCCATGCCTAAGCAATTTTCCAAAATATCGGTAGTTGGTCTTGGCTATGTCGGTCTGCCCTTATCCCTCCAATTCGCCCATTCGGGTGTGTCCGTACTCGGTCTTGACCTCGACCCTGCCAAGGTCGATGCCATCAATGCCGGTAAATCTTACCTCAAGCACTTTTCCTCCGAAAGCATTGCCGAACAAGTGGAGGCTGGTCGTTTAGAGGCAACCACGAATCCAGCCCGCACTTCCGAGGCTGAGGCTATCCTCATCTGCGTGCCGACACCTCTAAGCGAGTATCGCGAGCCCGACCTGTCTTTCGTTCTTGATACCGCTCGATTTCTGGCTCCACACTTGCCTAAGGGTGTGCTCGTTGCTCTCGAGTCCACCACTTACCCTGGAACCACTGAGGACGAACTCCGCAAGGTCTTGGAAGAGGGTTCGGGAATGAAAGCCGGAGTTGATTTCCACCTCGCCTATTCCCCGGAACGGGAGGATCCGGGTCGGCAGGATGCCTCGGTCAAGACCATTCCCAAAGTAGTCGGTGGGTACACGAAGGAATGTGGCGATATCGCCGAAGCTCTGTATGGCCAAGCCATCGATGAAATACATCGCGTTTCTTCCTGCCGTGCAGCGGAAGCGACCAAGCTTTTGGAGAACATTTTCCGTAGCGTGAACATCGCTCTCGTGAACGAGCTCAAGGTGGTCTACGAAGCGATGGGCATTGATGTACACGAAGTGATTTCGGCCGCTGCTACAAAACCTTTTGGGTTCATGGCCTTTCGCCCCGGTCCTGGTCTTGGCGGGCACTGTATACCGATCGATCCGTTTTACCTCACTTGGAAGGCTCGTGAATTCGGTAAGCATACGCGCTTCATCGAGTTGGCGGGAGAGATCAACACTGCCATGCCGGACTATGTAGTTTCCAAGGTCGTGGACGCACTCAACGACCAAGGCAAGGCCGTTAATGGTTCCAGAATCTTGATTCTCGGCTTGGCTTACAAGGCGAACGTTGATGATTGCCGGGAATCCCCTTCCTTCGTCCTCATGGAAAACTTGGTGAGTAAAGGAGCCGAGGTCGAATACCACGATCCTTTCCTTCCCGTAATCCCTAAAACTCGCGAGCATGCCCATCTGTCGGGCAAGCAGTCCGTACCAATTGAGGACAAGTATGACCTCATTTTGCTGTCCACTGATCATGCGGAGTACAAGAACTTCGACTTCAGCAATTTCAACTGCCCGATCGTGGATACCCGCAACTGCATTACGCACAGGCCGGCAAAATATTTTCAAGCTTGAGTAAGAAATATCTCGTGACCGGAACCGCTGGCTTTATCGCCTCGCAGGTATCCCAAGAACTGCTTGACCATGGGCATCAAGTGGTCGGAGTCGACAACCTCAACGATTATTACGACGTCCGTCTCAAAAATTGGCGATTGGGTCAATTACAAGAGCATCCTTCTGCCGAAAACTTCTGCTTTCTAAAGCTCGACATCGAACAACAGGAGGCTCTTAACAATCTCTTCGAGGAACACGGACCTTTTGATGCCGTACTCAACTTGGCGGCCCGTGCAGGTGTGCGTTACAGCATGGAAAACCCGCATGTCTATCTCTCTACCAATGTGGAAGGCACCCTCAATCTGCTCGAGTGTATGCGTGCGTCGGGATGCAACAAATTAGTGCTGGCTTCCACCTCTTCTCTATATGCCGGCCAATCGATGCCTTTTGCGGAGGATCTCGCGGTCAACGAACCCCTCTCACCCTATGCTGCATCCAAGAAAGCGGGGGAGCTCATGGCATACAGTTATCACAAACTCTACGGGATCGACGTCTCCGTGGTTCGCTACTTCACCGTGTACGGACCTGCAGGACGTCCGGATATGTCGCCTTATCGATTCATCAAATGGATTGCCGAGGAAGAAACCATTCAAATGTTCGGGGACGGTTCTCAATCGCGTGACTTTACTTATGTCGAAGATATTGCCCGTGGGAGCGTGGCCGCAATCCAAGAAGTCGGGTACGAGATCATTAATCTAGGAGGTGGGCGCAACCCAGTCACTCTCAATGCAATTATCGAGAGGCTTGAATCCTTGCTTGGCAAGAAAGCCAAGATCGCTCACAAACCCTTTCACATTGCCGACATCAAGGAAACTTGGGCGGACATTGACAAGGCCAAGAATCTGCTAGGCTGGGAACCGCAAATTTCCTTGGATCAAGGACTCGAAAAGTCCGTGCAGTGGTATATGGACAACCGCGAATGGCTGAAGGAGATTCCAGTTTGAGCGACCTTCCCAAAGTTGCACTCGTCGGCTGCGGGTACTGGGGCAAGAACCTATGCCGGAACTTTCATGCTCTCAATGCCTTGGCTCGTGTGATCGATGCCACTGAATCCGGACAAGCTCAAGCCCGCTTGATCGCTCCGGGAATCGAAGTGTCTTCCCATTTTGAGGATGCATTGAATGATTCTGAGATTCATGCGATCGCCCTTGCCACGCCGGCGGAGACTCATGCGGAATTGGCCATTCGGGTGATGGAAGCAGGGAAGGATGTTTTCGTGGAAAAGCCCATGGCCTTAACTCTTGAGGATGCGGAGCGAATGAAGGCTGTCGCCGATCAGACCAACAGTATTCTCATGGTCGGTCATCTATTGGAGTACCATCCTGCAGTACTGAAATTACGCGAATTGATTGATTCCGGTGAACTTGGGAAAATCAATTACGTCTATTCCAACCGCTTGAACTTTGGCAAAGTACGTACCGAGGAAAATGCACTTTGGAGTTTCGCCCCCCACGACGTCGCGGTCATTCTCCGCTTGATCGGACAGTCCCCTATCGAAGTCTCTGCTACTGGAGGTTCCTACCTAACCAAAGGACTGGCTGACGTAACGGTATCCAACCTCCGTTTTTCGAATGAAAGTCGCGCACATATTTTCGTAAGTTGGCTCCACCCATTTAAGGAACAGCGCCTGGTAGTGGTGGGAGATCAAAAGATGGCCATTTTCAACGATGTTGCTCCCTTTGGAGAAAAGTTGTTGCTCTATCCCCAAACCGTTGAGTTTGACGGTAAGATCCCTGTTCTCAAAAAAGAAGATGCAGAAACAGTCGAGTATTCCGATAACGAACCTCTTCGTGAAGAATGCCGTCATTTCTTGGATTGCGTCACGAATCGCAACAAACCTCTCACTGATGCCCAATCAGGCATAGAGGTCTTGAAAGTGCTTCATGCCTGCCAGTCCAGCATCGATCAAAATGGGATACCCGTAACCCTTTGATACTTCAATCGTCCATAATACATGTCATTATCCCTTGTATTGTCATTGCGAGGAACATCGTGACGAAGCAATCCACTAGTTCCATTAGAACTGCAAAGTTGTAATACGATGTCTTCATCCGTAAACATCCACCCATCCGCTGTCGTCGACGAGGGAGCAGTCATTGGTGAGGGCACGAGCGTTTGGCACTTTGCTCACGTCTGTTCGGGAGCGGTGATAGGAAAAAATTGCTCCCTTGGACAAAATGTCTTGGTCGCGGACAATGCTGTTCTCGGAGACGGCGTAAAGGTTCAGAACAATGTTGCGGTCTACGGGGGCGTTACCATTGAGGACGATGTGTTCTTGGGGCCATCCTGCGTGCTTACCAACGTCAGCAATCCGCGTTCTCAAGTCAGTCGGAAATCGCTCTATGAAAAGACCTTGATTCGTCGAGGTGCCACCGTCGGGGCGAACGCTACCATCGTCAGCGGAATCACTCTCGGACGCTACTGCTTCATTGGGGCTGGGGCAGTTGTTACCAAGAATGCTCCGGATTACGGATTAGTTCTGGGCAACCCCGCAAAATTATCTGGTCACATGAGTCGCCATGGGCATCGCTTGAATTTCGATGAATCCAACAAAGCGACCTGTCCCGAATCGAACTATTGCTATGAAAGAGTAGGGGAGACAGTCCGTTGTCTTGACCTTGATGATGAGGAAACCTTGCCCGCGGAACTAGCTGTCGGTTCTAAAATTTACGGTTCATTCAAGACGCCTTGAATTATGGCTGAATTCCATAAAACTGCCTTGATTACTGGTATAACCGGACAAGACGGTTCTTACCTTGCAGAGTTGCTGCTCGGAAAAGGATATCAAGTACATGGAGTTGTTCGGCGTTCCAGTTCCTTTAACAGGTGGCGCATCGATCACCTGATTAAAGATAAAGCAATCTATGGGAAAAAGTTGTTTCTTCATTATGCGGACTTAAATGACGATGCTTCCTTGCGTCGGATTTTCAAAAAGGTGAGTCCCACTGAGTTCTACCATCTAGCTGGACAAAGCCATGTAGGGCTAAGTTTTGAAATTCCCGAACTCACCACGCAGGAAATTGCCAATTGCACTGTCAAACTTCTGGAAATATGCCGAGATCAAGAACGCCAACCTAAAATCTACCTTGCTTGCTCCTCCGAAATTTTTGGAGATGCTCAGGAATCCAGTCAAAACGAAGAATCACCCTTCAATCCGACTTCTCCGTATGGAGCGGCCAAGGCGTTTTGCGTTCACATGGGAAGAGTTTTTCGTCAATCTTATGGTTTGTTCGTATGCAATGGTATTCTGTATAACCATGAATCTCCTCGGCGTGGCGAAAACTTCGTAACCCAGAAAATTGTTCGATCGGCAGCCGAAATTGCAGCAGGAAAAAAAGATTCGTTGGAGCTTGGAAATCTCGAAATTGAGAGGGATTGGGGACATGCCAAGGATTACGTAGAGGGAATGTGGTTGATGCTTCAGCAGGAAAAACCGAATGATTATGTTTTGGCCACCGGCGAAACCCACAGTCTCAAGGACTTTCTTTCCTTGGCCTTTGAGTATTTTGAACTCGATTATCGTGATTCCGTTTCAATCAATAAGAGATTTGTGCGTCCCAATGAACCTCAGAGACTCTGTGGTGATTCTACAAAGGCTCGTAGCGTTTTGGGATGGGAAACGACTTATTCCTTTGAGGAAATCATCCGGGAAATGTGTGAGGTTGCCGTAATCCTTGATCAATGAATTCTGAGCCCGAAATCAACGAGTTGACCATAAAAGTCGTCCGCGGACCGAAGCAGGTTGCCCGTGAAAAAACCGAAACCATATGGGATCGCTTCGATCGTTTACAAAGAAGCCTGAGACCGCTTCGCAAGGGCAAGCAAGTCAAGAAAGGTATTCACTATATCCGAAGAATTGACACCGAGAGATCCTGAGCAAGGAGATCTACTTAAGATTTGCTCCGCCCTTAATGAGGCTGGGGCAAAGTACATAGTAATTGGTGGAATGGCTATGGTCCTTCATGGGTTTAATCGAGGTACCGAAGATATTGACCTGTTGGTAGACAAAACTACGGAAAACATCGTGTTACTCAAAAAAGCGCTCTCAATACTTCCTGACAATGCAGTTAGAGAGATTCGCGATCATGATATTGAAGAATATGGAGTGGTTCGGGTCGCAGATGAAGTCGTTGTTGACTTGATGGGAAGTGCATGCGGCATCGATTTTAAGTCTGCTGAGAGTCATATTGAATGGCATGAGATTGATGGCGTCAAAATACCCTTTGCATCTGCTGAATTAATGCTCGAAACCAAGCAAACTCTTCGCGAGAAAGATGAAATTGACCGTTTGTACCTTAGGCAAATTCTAGGGATTTAGTGCTTTTGCAAACTTCAGGACCTTTTTTATTATTAGAATCCACTTCTCCATGCTCGCCGTGCCCCGAGAGAGAACTCTACCTTTCAATCAGGTATCCCTTGCAAAACCTCTCCTCCTGCATTAATCCTTGAAGATCTTATAAATAAGTAAATAAATTCAAGGAAATATGATCCATCGTCCAGATAAGCTCAACAAAATCGAACAAGGGTTTGCCCGTGCATCCATAGTATCGATCACTGGTTTAAGGCAGTCCGGAAAAACAACCTTGGCCAAAGAGTACGCCGGCACTTTCGGTGAACAAAGCGTTCATTTTGATTTGGAGGATCCTCGTTCTCTTTCTCGGCTTGCAGAACCCATGACGGCATTGGAAAACTTGCATGGTTTAGTTGTGATTGACGAGGTACAACGACTCCCAAGCGTTTTTCCCATTTTAAGAGTTCTTGCAGATCGTCCGGAACAGCTGGCTCGCTTTCTTATCTTGGGCAGTGCCTCGCCAGTCCTAATTAAAGAAATTTCAGAATCTTTGGCAGGACGGGTAGCCTTACTCGAAATGGATGGTTTCAACCTCGTCGAGGTTGGTTCTGAAAAAATGCGCTCTCTCTGGTTAACGGGTGGATTGCCTCCTTCCTTTTTGTCGAGAGGGGACCAAGAGAGCTTTAAATGGCGCCAAGATTTCATCACCCTTTTTCTGGAGCGTGATCTTCCTCAACTAGGGGTGACGATTCCTGCCACTGCCATGAGAAGGTTTTGGATGATGTTGGCTCATTATCATGGTCAAACATGGAACGCATCGGAACTTGCCAAATCCTTTGGCGTATCAGAGGCATTGATCAGAAGAAAGCTCGATGTCCTGACGGGTGCCTTTGCAGTGCGCCAACTGCCCGCATGGTTTGAAAACATTGGAAAACGTACCATTAAATCTCCCAAAGTATACTTGCGGGATACCGGATTGCTTCATGCTCTCTTGGATCTCGCCTCATGGGAACAATTAGAAGGACACCCCAAAATTGGATCTTCATGGGAAGGATTTTGTATTGAACAGGTGTTGTCCGTTACCGGATCTACGCAGGCCTATTTTTGGGGAACTCATGCTGGGGCGGAACTAGATCTCTTTCTTCTATTAAACGGAAAACGTATTGGCATAGAAATAAAATATTCGGATGCTCCTTCCACCACTCGCTCCATGCGAGTCGCCATATCTGATTTATCTCTCGACCAACTCTTCGTCATATACCCAGGACCCGATGATTACTCACTAGACGACAAAATTGAGGTCGTATCCCTATCTTCTATGTTATCTCAACTTCATGCGTAGTAATCTAGATGTCATTGTTAGCCTACTTTCTAATATTTCATCGTGCCCCACTTGTCCCCGTAAGAAACACTATTAAATTTCCCTTATGCAATTCATTGACCTAAAATCTCGCCACCTTCTGATAAAGGATCAAATTAATGCCCGTATCCAAACGGTCATGGAGCACGGCCAATTTATCCTTGGTCCCGAGGTCAGGGAACTTGAGGAAAAACTTTCCCATTACGTTGGCGTTAAGCATTGCGTAACCGTTTCAAGCGGTACGGACTCTTTGCTTATAGCTCTTATGGCACTGGGTGTTGGGGCGGGGGATGAGGTCATTACCGTTCCTTACACTTGGATTTCCTCCGCAGAGGTCATCGCCCTTCTTGGTGCCAAGCCTGTGTTTGTTGATATTCGTCCGGACACCTGGAATATGGATGAAAGCCTATTGGAGTCTGCGATAACGGAGAAAACAAAGGCGATCATGCCCGTTTCTATCTATGGACAATGCCCGGACATGGATGTAATTAACAACATTGCTCTCAAGCACAATTTACCCGTCATCGAAGATGCTGCTCAAAGTTTTGGAACCACCTACAAAGGTAAAAAATCCTGCAACTTATCGACTATTGGCAGCACCTCCTTCTTTCCATCTAAACCCCTTGGTTGTTATGGCGATGGAGGGGCCCTTTTTACCAATGATGATGAATTGGCTGAAAAATTCCGCTGGATTCGTGTACATGGTCAGGAACGCAAGCATCACCATCCCATTCTCGGGGTCAATGGTAGGATGGATACCCTTCAGGCAGCCATCCTTCTTGAAATCTTCGAAGTCTTTCCCGAAGAAGTGACCAAGCGACAGAAAATTGGAAACCGCTACAATACGGAGCTATCTAAAGCATCCAGATTAGAAACTCCCAGCATTGCTCCTGAAAATACTTCCGTTTTCGCCCAGTACACCATCCTAAGCGAACAAAGAGAAAGCATCCTAAGCTCACTCAAAGATAAAGATATACCTTCCGTCTCCTATTATTCAGTCCCTTTACATCTACAACCAGTCTTTAAGGACTTAGGATATAAAGCAGGTGACTTCCCCGTTACTGAACGAATCGCCAATCAGTGCCTGAGCCTGCCCATGAGTCCTTACCTTTCTGAAGAAGACCAAAAGCAAGTGATTGATGCCTTCGCAAATAATTTGACGCTTTGAAGGAAAATTTCAAGCATGACTAAATCAACTCTCTATTTCGAAGACCCCGTTCATCAATCTCTACGACTCAAATCTGCTGAAACTAGGCAGTCAATGTCCGAGTTAGTTAATGATGCCCTGAAAGCCTGCCTGCAAGAAGATCTCGAAGATATCAAGTCCTGGCGTGAGAGAAAAGACGAGGAAACCTATGGTTATGAGGAATTTATAGAACTACTCAAAAAAGATGGAGTTCTATAAAGTCGAATTTGCGAAGAGTGTCCGAAAAGATTTCCGTTTTCGCCCAGTACACCATCCTAAGCTCACTCAAAGATAGAGATATACCTTCCGTCTCCTATTATTCAGTCCCTTTATATCTACAACCGGTTTTTGCAGACATCGGCTATCGAATGGGCGATTTCCCCCGTAGTAGAAAATGTCGCCGACCAATGCATCAGTTTGCCCATGAGCCCCTATCTTTCCCAAATCGATCAGGATAGAATCATAGACTTGATTGCCTCGAAGTTTCGATGAAACTTGAAGAGTACAAAAACTTAATCTTCGATTATGATAAAACTATTGCAAAGGTCCCAATTGATTGGGCGCTTGCGCGCTTGCGTTTCAAAAAGTTTCTGGAGGGAAACTTTCCTGAAATGAAGTTTAGCCAAGAGACGCGCGTCGATGAAATGGAAAAAAAGGCCTTAGAAGCTCATCCCAAAAGAAGAGAGGAAATTTTTTCCTTCCGTTATTCATTGGAAAAGTCGCTTGAAGGAAAACATGAGCCGATTAACCTAGTGATTGATTTAATTAAGGGAGGTCAACTCGGCTCTCTTCACATTATCAGCAACAACTTGAAATCAACCATTTGTTCAGGCTTGGAACAGTTTAATATAAGACAATTTTTCGATGTAATAATTGGAGTTGATGAAGCAGGTTTTCCCAAACCTTGCACTGACGCATGGAATATCTTGATTAAATATAGAGAAATTAGTAAAAATTCCTGTTTGTTTATAGGGGATTCAGACAAGACTGACGGCATGTTTGCTCGAAAGGTAGGAATCCCTTTCTTAGATGTGGCCAAACTTATTCAAGAAGGAAATGCGGAAAGGTAATTCTTCGGTTTCGATCCTTGATTGCACCTTGCGAGATGGTGGTTATTACAATAATTGGGACTTTAGCAAAGAAATCTTTGAGATCTATTATAAAGGAATAATAGAGTCTGGAATTAAATCAATTGAACTGGGCTTTAGATCACTTCCCAGCAAATCGTTCATGGGGCCGTTTCTTTACACTTCCGATGACTACTTGGAAACTTTGCCGCTTACTGATTCAGTGGAATTGGGAGTCATGATTAACGCAGGAGAGTTTTTGGACATTGAAGAACGAGGTATTAGCCTTTTGGACAAACTTTTCCAAGATAAGAAAAATTCTCCGATTGGTTTAGTAAGAGTTGCGGTAAATTTCAAAAGATATAGAGAATGCCGCTCCCTATTGGATTCCATAAAGTCTTTGGGTTATCGCATCGGCTTCAACTTGATGCAGTCCCAAGGTCACCAACGGGAAGATTATGTGAAAGCGGCTCAAGAGATTCAGTATTGGGGGGTAGTGGATATACTTTATTTTGCCGATTCGTTGGGTTCGATGGATGCCGCGGAGGTTGAATCAATTTGCGATTCGATTGCAGCAGGTTGGCAAGGAGAATTGGGAATACACACTCATGACAACAAAGGTTTGGCTCTGTCCAACTCGCTTGTTGCAGCAAGAAGTGGAGTAAGTTGGTGCGATGGAACCATGCAAGGAATGGGAAGGGGTGCCGGTAATGTATCAACTGAATCGTTGCTCATGGAATTCTGTCATCTTGGTCTACATTCAGGTAGTCCTAGCAGTTTGCTGGAATCTTCCGAAATATTTAAGGAGTTGAAGAAAAAGCATTCATGGGGGCCCAACCCCTATTATCATTTTGCGGCAAACCGCTCTATTCATCCAACCTATGTTCAATCCTTGCTTTCGGATGCGAGATACCAAAACTCAGACCTATTCTCCATATTGGAAGTGATTTCTAGATCACCGGCAAGCTCCTACAGTGAGAAAAATTTGCGTGAAGCTGCATACGGCGGTAACGATGACAAAAACGGCTCCGGTACTTGGAAAGCTACTGATTGGCTTAAAGATCAAAATGTCTTGCTCATCGGAAGTGGCTCTTCCGTGGAGGATTATAAAGAAGCAATCTCTCTGTATGCAAAAAGAGAAAAGGCTTTTGTAGTAACCCTAAATGTAAACCGCATAATCATGGGTCTAAAAATCGATGCGGCGGTTGTTTGCCATCAGAAAAGAGCAATGCTGGATTCCGAAGAATACAAAGCATTGGCTTGCCCTATAGTCATGCCCGTCAAAAATCTTTCAAGTGAACTTGGTCAGGTCTTGCAAAATTTAGATATTCTTGACTATGGTTTGGAGATCAAGGCAGGTAGTTTTGATATTCGGGCAAAAGGTTGCGCCTTATCTTCTCCGCTTGCTCTAGGGTATGCTTTATGTGCTTTGACCGAAGCAAATGCTAAGGAAATCAAATTAGTAGGCTTTGACGGGTATGATTTCAGAGACCCGAGGCAGGAAGAAGCAAAGAATGTCTTTCTAGAATATCAAAAATTATCTAACTCATTACTATTGGAGTCTCTGACTCCGACCACCTATCCCATTCAACAAGGATCAGTTTTTGCCCCAAATTTGGCAATCGAAAATTTCATGGTCGTGATTCCCGCCCGCTTCGAATCAAGTCGATTTCCTGGAAAACCACTTGCCGACCTTTGCGGCAAGTCCTTGCTTCGCCATGTGTGGGAGAAATCAACTTTAGCAGTTGGTGAAAAAAATGTCTTGGTTGCGACCGACGACGAAAGAATAAGAGAGCATTGCCAGGGGCATGGTATGCAGGTAATAATGACTAGCTCGTCTTGCCTGACCGGGACCGATCGCTTGTGTGAGGTAGCTCAGAAAATTGAAAGAAACTTTTACGTAAACGTGCAAGGGGATGAACCGCTCATTGAGCCTGAAGACATTATAAAGATCATTGAAGCGTCCCGTAAAAACCC
>CAJQSI010000114.1 GCA_905612515.1 uncultured Opitutales bacterium
GTTCCATCGGGGCTGAGACTGCCATGACTCTGGATGACGCCGTGCGGGAAGTGCAGGCCATTGCCGATGCCGCGAAGTCTGTCCGCGACGATGTCCTTGTGATTTGCCATGGTGGTCCAATTTCCATGCCCGAGGATGCAGGATACGTTCTGAGGAACTGCCAGGGCGTCGACGGTTTCTACGGTGCCAGTTCAATGGAGCGTTTGCCTACTGAGAAAGCCTTGGTCGCACAGGTGGAAGCCTTTTGCGAGATCGAGCTTCCCGAGAGGGACTGATCGCATGTCTACCATTGCGGTCTTAGGTACCTTCGACACCAAGGGCGAGGAGCATGCCTACGTCGCCAACCTTATTCGCGAACGTGGGCACGAGGTGTTGTTGATCGACGCGGGTTCCCTCGATCCTCCAAGCATTGTTCCGGACGTTTCTCGCGAGGAACTGGTAGCCGCTACGGGAACTGACCTTGCCGCGTTCGTTCTCCGTCGTGATCGAGGCGAAGCAGTCAAGGTCGTGTCGGAAGGCGCTGCTGTAGTCGTTGCCAAGCTGGCTGCCGAAAAGAAGATTCATGGTATCGTTTCACTCGGCGGGGGAGGGGGGACCGCCATCGGTACTGCCGCCATGCGGGCCTTGCCCGTAGGCTTCCCCAAGCTGATGGTGTCTACCCTCGCGGCCAGCGAGAACGTGCCGACCTACGTTGGCGTGAAGGACGTGGTCATGATGCCCAGCGTGGTCGACGTCGCTGGTCTTAATCGAATCTCACGTCCCATCTTCGCCAATGCCGCCGGAGCCATTTGCGGGATGGTGGAAACGCAAGTTTCTTCATCCGACGACAAGCCGATCATCGCGGCCAGCATGTTCGGGAATACCACCGACTGCGTGAATCAAGCCAAGCTCATTCTAGAGGAAGCTGGTTACGAAGTTCTCGTCTTCCATGCCACCGGAACCGGAGGGCGCGCCATGGAGAGTCTCATCGAGTCGGGGCTCGTGTCGGGCGTTCTCGACCTCACCACGACCGAATGGGCCGATGAACTTGTCGGCGGCATTCTTGCCGCTGGTTCTACTCGATTGGAGGCTGCGGCAAGAAACGGCGTGCCTGCCGTGATAGCTCCGGGATGTCTCGACATGGTGAATTTTGGTCCGCGCGATACCATACCGAAAAAATTCTCTGGTCGTCTCTTTTACGAGCACAACCCGCAAGTCACTCTCATGCGAACCACTCCCGAGGAGTGCTCCCATCTGGGGCGTATCCTTGCGGAGAAGGCGAACCTCTCCACTGGTCAATGCTCCGTTCTCATACCCTCTCAGGCCATCAGCATCATTTCCGCCCCTGGGCAACCCTTTCATGATTCCGACGCCGACCAAGTTCTCTTCGCTGCGATAAAGTCGAACCTTCGCAAGGACATTGAAGTTCAAGAAATTTCCGCGTCTGTCAATGATCCCGAATTCTCCCGAATAGCTGCAGAAACTTTGCTTGCTTTTTTACAAGTTGAAACCACGGAAAGCGTCTGATCAACTAGTCACTTCAATTAAACATCATGTTTTTACGTCCTCTTTTCCTTTCGGTTTTCTTGCTGACTCTCGGTTTGCTCAAACCCTTTGCCGATCCCATTCAGCTCTCAGCATCTTTCCCTTCCGATATCGCGGCGAGCAAGTCAGTATTCGACAAATGCGTAGAGGTGTTTGGGTTGCGCGTGCTTGCCACTTCGGGAGTCTCCGAGGCAAAGACTCTCCATACGGCAAACGTGCTGGCCGAATATCTGGATAACGATGAGGACGGCAATGTCGACCAACCCGAAGTGCTGGCCGCCTTAAAAGGAAGTTCAAACGCCCAAATAGCTACCATGGTTCTTTTTGCTTCCGAGCAGGAACAAGAGAGTAAGCAAAGTGCTTTCGAGGCATTTGAGAATTCCATTACTCGAGCCCAAAACCTTTTTGCCATGGAGATTTTCGAGAATGGCAGCAACGGGAGCGACCGTGATGCCACCCTCGAGGAAGTCTTGCATTTGGTAACCGACAAGGGATGGGACGAAGCGTTTCCTGCCATCTGGGGAGAAAAGGTCGGCAGTAGTATCGCCTTGGCCATGGATACGGCTCGCGGTGGACATTATGAAACAATCCCTTCTTCGTATCCTCCAAATGCGTGGTATTCTTATTACGATGACACGGCCGATTACGGAACCCAAATCACTGAGTACGTCTTCTGGGCGACCACTACCTATCTCGGTGCACAGGATTGGCCCGGTCGCGTTCATGACGACTTTACGGGCGAGTGGAAGCCTTACACAAGAAGCATGCTGGCGGCGACCGATCCAGCAGTTGTAGCCCTCTTGACCTCAACCGACTACAAGTTCCCCATCTCGAAACTGCCCGACGGTAATTACTCTCCAAGTTCGACCTCAAGTTCTCCTTCCGTTCTCGGCGCGTACGTTCGGGCAGATACCTTGACTGACGCTTCTTCGGGATGGAAGCAGAGTTCATGGTTCGGCAACTTTTTTGATTCCGGTTCGAACTGGATTTATCACGAAAACGTAGGCTGGCTTTATCCCGTGGACTCTGGAGTGGATGCGACTTGGTTGTACCATCCCGATCTCAAGTGGATGTGGACGAAGAAGGAGTTTTATCCGTGGTTGTACCTTAATGACCTTCAGGGTTGGCGATACTTTCACACGGTGTCGGGTGTGGCCAAGTTCTACGACGCCAACTTGACTTCTTGGATCACGTTTACGGATCTGGCGGTGTCTCTCGCCTATGCGCCTTCCGGAACAATTGTATTAGGCTCCTTTCAGGGCAATTCCATGGGCTCGTTAAGTAGCTCAGACCCTGAGGCGGCGACTTATTCGGACTTGGGCATTGCTGGGTATGGTCTTACATCGCCTAGTGCTGGTGACCAAGCTTATGCAAACAAATGGAACGCGATTTCCTCAACGTCGAGCTCGGCTAAATACAAGTTCAATGGCTTTCATAAAAGCGCTCCTTTAACCGCAAACCTTGGAAATAAGGCGTTTAATGGAATAAAAATAAGATTAAAGTTCAAGACCTCTTCGTCGTGGGTATTCGGTGGGGGAAATTACCTTAGGGACATTC
>CAJQSI010000115.1 GCA_905612515.1 uncultured Opitutales bacterium
GGCCTACCCGCAATTGAAGCCCGGCGAACCAGCGGCGGACAAACTTTTCATTCTCGAGGACAAGGATCAAAACGGCAAAGCTGACAAGGTATCGGTATTTGCCGACGGTCTGAACATGCCGACTGGTTTCGCCCTTGGGCATGGCGGTGTCTACTTGGCGGAAGGTCCCGATCTCGTCCATTTGCGCGATACCGATGGCGACGGCAAGGCGGACCAGCGCGAAGTCTTGTTCACCGGGTTCGGCACCGGAGACACCCATCAAAATATCAACTCTCTTGCCTGGAGCCCGGGCGGCGAACTGTTCTTCTGCCAGGGACTCCATTGCTTTTCCCGCGTGCAGACACCGTGGGGGATCGCCCGCCTCGACGAACATGGCTCCTGGCGACTGCGCCCCCTGCGCCGCCAGTTGCACACTTACCGCCGCACTTCGGGTGGCGGCAACCCTTGGGGATATGCCTTTGGCGACTGGGGCGAAGCATTCATCAAGAGCAATGGCACTGGTGTCAGCGAACTGTTGCCCAGTTTGGTGCACACCGACCACATCGGTGGTGGTTACTGGGGGGGAGCCATGACCATCGGGAAGACAAAGATCAAGTCGATGTGCATCGAGATCGTTGATTCACCTCATCTTCCCGCCGATCTGCAGGGCGACTTCCTCATTGCCGGCTACTATGCCCGCAACGTCGCCCGTTTACGCCCAATCATCGACGGTGCCGGTCACAGTTTGCAGACCTTGGCCCCGCTCCTCACTTCCTCTCACAATGCCTTTCGTCCCGTCGACTTGAACGTGGGACCGGACGGCGCCATCTACCTCGCCGACTGGTTCAACCCGATCATCGGACATTACCAGGCTTCGCTCCGCCATCCCGACCGCGACAAGACGCACGGACGTATTTGGCGGATCACGGCCAAGGGGCGACCGCTCCATAAACAACCGGCCCTAGCCAAGATGAGCGCCGACCAATTGTGCGGGCAACTGGCCGATCCCGTACGCCGCACCCGCCAGCTCGCCAAGCTGCGCCTGATGGACTTGCCCAAAGCCGAGGCCATCGCCGCCACTCAACAATGGGTCGACGGACTGAAGCCCGATGATCCCGAGCTCGAGCACAAATTATTCGAAGCCATCGGGGTGTTCGAGTCACATGAGGTGGTGAACCGTCCCTTGCTCGACCGGCTTCTCAAGGCAAAGAACTATCAGGCTCGGGCCTACGCCACCCGCGTGGCCGGTCGCTGGCATGACCGCTTGAAGAATCCCTTGGCTCTTTTGAAACAAAGCTCTACGGACAAGCATCCTCGTGTTCGCTTGGAGGCACTCGTGGCAGTCAGCGACGTACGCCAAGCGGAGGCCATCTCAGTTGCTGCCCAAGCCGCCGATGGTCCAACCGACCGCTTCATCAATTTTGCCTTGACCCAAACCATCCATGCCTTGGCCTCCCACTGGAAGCCCGCCCTGGTCGAGGGAAGCTTGCCTTTCGCTAAGCCGTCTCATTTGGTCAAGGTGATCAGTGTAGGCGGCGGTGCCGACGTTGCCGGGGTGGTGCGTCAACAGCTTGCCGACAAAGAACTTTCCCCCGAGCGGCGGACCACCTTGGTCGCGCTGCTTGCCAGCATAGGTAGCCATGCCGATTCCGGATTGGCCCTGCAGTTGGGGGCCGACCAACCGGAAGTTTTACGGGCTCTCGCCACCTCCGCTCGCGAACGTAACCTGGCGGTGCCCGCCAATGCCGAGCAATTGATTGGTCCGTCATTAGCCCATAAAGACAATGCAGTTCGAGCCGAGGCCATTGTGCTCTGTGGTTTATGGAAACTTCAGGCCCATGGGGATGCCGTTCGGGGCCTAGCCTCCGATCCCAAGCAACCCGAGCCCGTTCGTTTGGCCGCCGCCACGGCCCTAAGTTCGTTCAAGGGAGAATCCATGGTCGAGTCGTTGGTCGCCTTGACTTCCTTGAAAGAAACGTCTGCCATCCGGGCCGCTGCCCTCGGTGGCTTGGCCCAACGTGACCTGCCGCGGGCCGCCCAATTGGCCACTGCCCTCCTGGCTCAAGTGAAGGCCGATGATATGGATGCCTTGCTGACCGCCCTTCTGCAACGTAGCGAAGGAGCCAATGCCTTGGCCGATGCCTTGGCCAAGGAGAAGCTGCCGGTCGATCTGGCGAAACTGGTCCGGCGCTGGTTGAATGCCGCCGGACGAAACGAGCCCAACTTGGTCAAGGCCCTCAATGCCGGCATCGGGGTACAAGGCGCTACCCCGGCCTATAACTCGGCCTACGTCGCAGCCCTCGCCAAGGAAGCCCTCGCCAAGGGTGATGCCGCCAAGGGAAAGAAGATCTTTCAACTGCCAGCCCTTACTTGCGTGGCCTGCCATGCAGTGGACGGTATACCCAGTGCCCCCGGTCCCATCAAGGGGCCCAACCTCTCGGCTCTGGCCGCCGGTTTGCCGACCGACCTCATCGTTGAGTCCGTGCTGTGGCCAGCCCGCCAAATCAAGGAGGGCTACGAGACGGTCACCATAACCACCAAGGACGGACGTATCCATAGTGGCTTCCTGCAAGCCGCCGAAAGGAAGGCGATCAGTATACGCGACCTCGCCAGCGGGAAAGTCGTGGTCGTGCCGTCAACCAACTTGGCCAGCCGTTCCAAGGCCCAGACCGTCATGCCTCCGAGCCTGACCGATTCGCTCACCCGAACCGAGCTCCGCGATTTGATCAAGTACCTATCCACCTTGAAAAACGCGGGCTCGCTCAAGTGATAAATAAACCAAAGGCGGTTTCATCTCTTCTTGGGTGCATCGCCTTGATTTTTGGTTTTGCCCAGCAAGCCGACGCCGAGCTGGCCGTGGCCAAGGGCTTGGCCGTCGAGTTGTTTGCCACCTCCGAGCAATTGTCCAACCCGGCCAGCATAGACGTCGACCACCGCGGTCGCGTTTGGATAGGAGAGGCGGTCAATTACCGCAAGAAGGACCGCAAGGAAGGCGACCGCATATTGATCTTGGAGGACAG